>JAAZBU010000058.1 GCA_012513645.1 Clostridiales bacterium
CCTTGCCAAACTGATTGAGCACGATGGATGCCACCTGCACCTCCAGCCCCTCGGCCGGGGATACGGTGACCATCACGTCGTTGGATTCCAGCGTGCCCGCCATGGCCCTGCCCTGTATCTGCATAGTTCCTCCTCGCCGCAGCTGGCCGCCCGGGCCGGCGCGTGATATGTCTGACATGTCTATCACAGGATACTCAAAAAATCCCCGCTTGTAAAGGAAGCAGGCGGGCTGTCGGAAGGCATGTTCAAACACGAAAAATCTCCGGCTGGATAATGGCCGGAGATCGTCTGGTCGTGGTTGATGTTCAGGGGCATTAAAAATGCTTGATTACTTCAGCACCACCCGCACCGCCAGATCGGGCATGGGCTTCTCGTAAAACTGGGAAAAGGAGGAGATCAGCAGCGTGCGCATGGCCTTCATGTCCTCCGCCGTGACGCGGGCCACCGGCTGGCCCTTGTGTTCGGCCATCCACAGGCCGTCCATCAGGAAGGTCCGTTCCCTTTGGTCAAAGGAGTTGGATGACACATAAAACAGCTTGTCAGAAAGCGATTCGCCCTGCGCATCGCCCGGGTAGAAGGACGCGGCGGCGGATTCGGTATCGGTGATGTAGCTGACGTGAAAGCCGCTTTCATCCACCTGCACGCTGTTGACCGTTACATGGCTGCCGTCCTTGAGGGTAATGGTAGCCGGAAACGCACCGTCCAGCGGCAGCTCATCGCGGTGGAAATCGGGCTCGTTTTGCTGCAGGGTCTGGATGGGGATCAGGTCGATGGCGGCCGCATTTTCCCCGCCGAAGAACCACAGCTCGTTGTGCATGGGCACCGGGTTGGCGGGGCTGGCCAGCGTGGAGTAGGTGCTGCCCTGGCTGATCACCGGCAGCGGCTGCCCGGCGTCATCCCGCAAGCGAAAGGCGGTAAACGCGGTGTCCCGCCCCTTGTCCAGGTTGACAATCAGCAGGCGGTTGCCAAAGGGGCCAAAGGACACGCGCTTGACGGTGAACTCCTGCCCGGTATCCCGGCCCTGATAGCGCTGGTATTCCAGGGTAACAGGCTGGTTCGGTACGACCGCGCGGGTGGGGTCATGGGCACCGCCGCGGTCGATGCGCAACGGCAGCTCGTCCGGCCCCAGCAGCAGCACCGCGCCATCGGGGATGGGCTCCTCCAGCGTATACACCCGCATGCCCAGCACTGCACGCTCGCCATCCGGCCGGCCCTCGCTCCAGAGGGACACGATGGGCAGGTAGTCCTTCCCCTGCAGCCCCAGCGAGATGTGGGGCAGCGCCCAGTCATAGCTGAGCTGCGCCGTGCCGTATGCCAGCGGCAGATACTCCGGGTATTCCGCCCGGAAGAACAGCGCCAGCGCGTCATCGGTGAGGGCGATGTTCTGCAGCTCAATGGCAATATTGGGCTGCGGGTCATTGGATTTGTAATTTTCCTGCTTCCAGGTGAGGCTTACCTGCCCGGTGATGCCGGGCAGGGCAGCGGGGGCGGCCATCAGGCGGCTGCGCCAGCCCACCACAAAGGGGATGGGCGCACCGTCCCCCAGGTGCAGCACGGGGGTCTGGGCCAGGGCCGGGGTGAGCCCGGCGATGAGCAGCAGGGCCGCGGCCAGCATGGCGGTCAATTTGCGTATGGTCATATCAATGTACCTCCTGGGCGGTCAGTTGGAGCGTGACCCGGTCAAAGGCCTGCCTGGTCATGCCGTTGTAAAAGGCCAGGGTGATCTCCTGCGGGGTGTCGGCCAGGGCCGCAAAGGTCTGCACCAGTTCCACGCTGCCATCGGGCAGCCGGGCCAGGCTGTTCTGGCTGTCGCCGCTGAGGTGCGGCTGGCCCCGGGCATCCAGCCAGTCAGCCCACACGCCATCCGCAAAGTTGACGGCCTGCAAGGGGGCGGCCCCCTCCGCCAGGGCATAGCGCAGCGTGAGGTAGCTGGCGATGGGGGTCAGCTCCACCCGGCAGTGGGTCAGTACCAGCCCGGCCTCGGGCAGGGCGATGGGTGCATCCGCCGCCAGCGTGCGGATGGCCGGGGACTTATTGAGCGCAAAGGTCAGGGTGCCCCGGTCCTCGGGCTTCATCAGTTGATAGACATCGTAGGCCATCAGGTTGAGCTGCACCTGCGCCTGCTCGCCCCGGGCGGGCAAGCCCAGCGTGTACAGGATGCTTCCGTCGCGGTAGTTGATCTGGTGCAGCCGGATATCCTGCGCCTCGCCGTTGACCACAGCATCGCCCACATCGGCCTGCGCCAGCATTTTGCCGGCTGCGGCAGCCTGATCGGCAAAGCTATCGCCCTGGTACATGTCGCGGGTCCGGGTCCAGTCGTAGGCCCAGGATGGCTCGGCCTCCCGGTCCATCAGCAGGGTTTTTCCGGCATCGGCCGGCTCAGCCAGCAGGGTGAGGTATACCTGGCGGCCGTCGTATACGGCCTCCTCCACGGTGAAGCGGGCCAAAGCGGGCTGCTGCGCCTGTTGGGCGATGCCGCTGACCACCAGCTCCTTTGCCTCGGGGCGCAGCCCGCCGCGCAGGGCATGGGTCAGTGTATCCAGCACGCCCAGTTTTTCCAGCGCCAGGGCCGTGCCCATCACCAGCAGCACGCTGAGCGCCACGGCCAGCATGGGCCGCAGGCGGCGAGTTGGGGCAGTTTTGCGCTGTGCCTGGTGCAGGGCGGCCTGCATGCGCCGGGTAAACCCCTCCGGCGCGCCACCCCATCCCGTCTGCCAGGCGTCCTTCCATCGTTGATCATTCATGGTCATTGTCCTCCAATAGTGTCTTGAGGGCCTGCCGCCCCCGCTGCATGCGGGACAGCACGGTGCCCTGGGGGCAGCGCATGGCGGCGGCCGTCTCCCTGACGGATAGCCCCTCAAAGTAGTGCAGCACCAGCGTCAGCCGCATTTTTTCGGGCAATTGTGCCAGCGCGTCGCGCAGCATGATGGCATCCTGCGGGATATCGGTCTCGCCCGCGGCCAAGATTTCACCGGGCACCTCGCGCTGCTGGCGGCGCAGGATGGCGTAGCACTCGTTGATGAGCACCCGCACCAGCCAGGGCCTCAGCTTGTCCCGATCCCTCAGCTGCCCTGCCTTGCGCCAGGCGATTTCCATGGCGCTTTGCACCGCGTCCTCCCTGTCCTGGGGGCGGCGCAGCAGGCCGCAGCTGACGCGGTACAGCAGGTCCGCATGGGCCATGATCTGCCGGGTGAGTTCTTCTTGCTGCAATGCGCTTCTCGCTTTCGTGCGTCGGTTGGGTCTTCGATCGTTTTGTCAGGCCTGACACCTATTAGATGGCCGGGAAGCGGGTTTTATTCCTTTTGAACAAAAAACACCGCCGCTGCATCGTGTCTGCGGCGGCGGAAAAAGGCGAGTTCATCAAAACGTTTATGACTGAGTTCAGTATCAGATTACCCAATCCAGCCTAAACTGGACAGCACAAACACCCACAGGAACACCGTGCCCATGGACAGCACGGTGGTGACGGCCACAATTTGCCCGGCCAGCACGCCATCGGCATCCATCTCCTTGGCCAATACAAAGCTGGATACCGCGGTGGGCACCGCGCCCAGGGCCATGGCCGTGGTAATGGCCACGCGGTCAAAGCCCAGCAGCTTGACCGCCACCACAAACAGCAGCGGCACGGCCAGCAGCTTGGTGGCACTGACGATGATCAGCTCCCGCCGGTAGGTCACGGTATCGGCGATGCGCAGCCCGCCGCCCAGCATCACCAGCGCCACGGGCGTCACCAGCCCGGCCACCTCCACGATGACCCGCTCGATGAAGGCCGGGAAGTGGATGCCCGCCAGCTTGACCAGCAGGCCCAGCACCGCCCCCAGAATGAGGGGGTTGCGCACGATGCTCATCATCAGCCGCCCGGGCCTGAGGTTGGCCCCGCGCAGCGACTCGAGGATCACCACGCACAGGATGTTGTACACCGGCACCACGGTGGCGATGCACAGCGAGGCCAGGCCGGTCTGCTCGGGCCCGCTGATCACGCTGACCACCGGCAGCGCGAACAGCAGCATGTTGCCGCGGATGATGCCCTGCATCATGCTGCCCTGCACGGCCCTGTCCCCGGTGTGGCGGGGCACCAGCAGCACGGTGACGCCAATCACAAGAAGCACCAGCACCATCATGGTGAGGAGGTAGCCGGGGTTTAATACCTCGCCGATGTCCGTGCGGTAGATGTTGCTGAACATCACAAACGGAAAACAGTAGGTGTAGACGATCTTGTTGACTTGATTCATGGTGCCGTCCGACAGCTTGCCCCCGCGGCGCAGCACCATGCCCGCCACCATATAAAAGAAGATCGGAAACACCGCCGAGACGGACAGCATGAGGCTCATGGCTACTCCTTATACTAAACGAAGGCGCCCCCGGCACAGGGGGGCGATGCAAAAACTGCCGGGGCAGCCTGTTTAAAAGGGCTGCCCCGCAGCATGCCTATGTGCGCGGCGCGCGGGCGATGCCCGTCTGCTCGGCCACCTTGGCCACTTCCTCGGCCACGGCGTCGGCCACGCGCATATCAAAGGGGCCGGGGATGATATATTCGGGGCCAATCTCCTCCGGCGCGCACAGCGAGGCGATGGCGCGGGCGGCGGCCAGCTTCATCTCCTCGGTGATGTCCCGCGCCTCCACCATCAGGGCGCCCTTGAAGATGCCGGGGAACACCAGCACGTTGTTGATCTGGTTGGGGAAGTCGCTGCGCCCGGTGGCAATCACCTTGGCCCCGCCGGCCCTGGCCTCATCGGGCATGATTTCGGGGGTGGGGTTGGCCATGGCGAAGACGATCGGGTCCCTGGCCATGGTGCTTACCATCTCGGTGGTCAGGATACCGGGGCCGGATACGCCCAGGAAAATGTCCTTGCCCTTGATGACCTCGCTGAGGGGGCCGCGCTGCCGGTTGCGGTTGGTCTCCCGGGCGATCTCCTGCTGGGCCTCGTTCATCCACTCCTCGCCCGGGGCCAGCGCGCCGCGGCGCGCGGTGAGCACAATGTCCTTGGGGCCAAGCTGCATAAGCAGCCGGGCAATGGAGATGCCCGCCGCGCCCGACCCGCTGATGAGGATGGACACATCCTCCCAGCGCTTGCCCACCACCTTGAGGGCGTTGATTAGCCCCGCCGCCGTCACCACGGCGGTGCCGTGCTGGTCGTCGTGAAACACCGGAATATCCAGCTCGGCCTTCAGCCGGCGCTCGATCTCAAAGCAGCGGGGGGAGGCGATGTCCTCCAGGTTGATGCCGCCAAAGGTGGGGGCCAGATATTTGACGGTTTTGATGATCTCCTCGGTATCCTTGGTGTCCAAGCAGATGGGGAAGGCATCCACATCGCCAAAGGCCTTAAACAGCACGGCCTTGCCCTCCATGACGGGCATGGCTGCCTCCGGCCCGATATCGCCCAGGCCCAGCACCGCCGTGCCATCGGTCACCACGGCCACGGTGCGGCCCTTGAGGGTGTAGCGGTAGGCATCATGCCTGTCCGCGTGGATGCGGCGGCAGGGCTCGGCCACGCCGGGCGTGTAGGCCAGGCTCAGCTCCTCGCGGTTGCTCACCGGCACCCGGGAGATCACCTCCAGCTTGCCGCGGTGCTTTTCATGCAGTTCCAGGCTCATTTGATTGTAGTCCATACCCTGCCTCCTGTGCGCTGTTTGTATTTGTGCCGCCGCGCCAAAGCGGCGCGGCATGTTGCTCATGATGCCCCTATTCTATCACAAAATCATCGCCCGCGGGGGAGGATAATCCACATCGCAGCAGGGCGCAAGCTCTTGATACGCTTAATTGTTTCACATATATTTCTAATTGTTGCGAAAAAGAAATAGTTGTGTTATAGTGGGCGCCGTCCCGGCTGAGACAGGGCTTTCCTGCGCAGACGGATCACATCTGCCCCAACGGCACAAGAAAAGGAGTACCATGAGAAAAATCCTATCCGCAGTGCTGCTGATGACCCTGCTGCTGACCTCCACCGCCGCCCTGGCCGAACAGGCCCAGCCAACGCTGGCCAATGTGCGCCTGGCCCCGGCCGCCCGGTATGTCAACCTGGGAGAGATCCGGGTGACCGACGTAAACGAGCTGATTGATTTTCTGGACGCGCGGCCTGACCTGGCGCGCGTAGACATGTACGAAAGCCGCCTGAAGGCCGAGGAGATCGACCTGCTGGCCGAGCGCTATCCCCACATCAATTTCGGCTGGACCATCCGCCTGGTGGAGGATCACTACATCCGCACGGATGCCACCGCCTACGCCAGCAAGCACAACAACCGCTCCAAGATTCATAAGAGTGAGGACTTCCGCCAGCTGAAGTACTGCACCCAGCTGCGCGCGCTGGACCTGGGCCACAACGCCATTGATGACATCAGCTTCATGGCGGGCCTGACCGAGCTGCGCGTCATCATACTGGCCAGCAACTTTATCACCGATATCAGCCCGCTGGCCAACCTGAAAAAGCTGGAGTACGCCGAGCTGTTTAACAATTATATCGACGACTACACGCCACTGAGCGGGCTTGACCGCCTCATCGACCTCAACATCTGCTTTAACCAGACGCAGGACTTTTCCCCGCTGTACGGCCTCAAGGGGCTGGAACGCCTGTGGGTGTACAACAGCAACAACCGCAACCGGGAGGACCCCGTGTGCCCCGAGCAGGTGAGCGCCCTACAGGCCGCCCTGCCCGAATGCCAGATCAACTCCACCAGCTATTCCACGCTGGGCGGCTGGCGCACCCACCCGCGCTACTATGTGGTGTTCAACATGCTGCACGGCGCGGTCTCCTGGCTGCCCTGGAACGCCGAGGGCCTGGTACCCAGATATAACTGATTCTTAAAGGTTGATAAGAGGCCGCCCTGTTGATGGGGCGGCCTCTTGCTTGGGTATACTTTCTGCGTATCAAACATTTGGAGGTATTAACCCATGACCGGTGTGGAAATTGATCTGGTGGTGCGCGACAGCCTGGCGGCGTTGGCGCTGTACGAACATATCTTTGAGGTGGAGCGTATCGAGGTATCCACCTTTCCCAAGGGCAGCAACGAGGCGGTGTTTTCCATCTATGGGGCGCGCATCCACCTGCTGGACGAAAACCCGGCCTACGGCCTGACCGCGCCGCAGCCCGGCCAGCAGCTGCCCATGTGGCTCAACATCATGGTGCCCGACATCCAGGCGGCATGGGACAAGGCCATGGCGCAGGGGTGCAAAGCCATACAGCCCGTCAACCGCATGGAGGAGATGGGCGTGTCCAACGCCGTGTTTGCCGATCCGGACGGCTATGCCTGGATGCTGCACGAGATGCACCGCATCGTCAGCCATGAGGAGCGCACGCGCCTGCTGGAAAAGGAATTCGGCCCGTCAGACGCACGGGCCGGGGCCGAAGGATAAACGCCGCGGGCGAGGCTATTCCCTTGCCCGTTCGCGCAGCGTGGTGACGCTCTGGGGCGGCGGGGCCTCGATGCCCTGGTTGTCAAAGGCCTGCTTAAGGCCCTCGGTCAGGTCGAAGGTCACCGTCCAGAAGTCCGGCGTGCGGCACCACACGCGCAGCGTGAAGCTGAGCAGCCCGCCCTGCACGGCGCCCATGCGGGCGGCGGGCGCGGGGTCTGCCAGCACCAGCGGGTGGCTGGTGGCCGTGCGCTCCATCAGCGAGCGGGCACGAGCAATATCGGTATCGTAGGCCAGCAAAAAGGGGATGTCCACCCGGCGGGTATCGTAGGCCGAATAGTTGGTCACCACGCCGTTTGACAGGCTGCTGTTGGGTAGAATGATCTTCTTGCGGTCAAAGGTGGTCAACTGCGTGTACATCACGTTCATGCTGGCCACCGTGCCCTCCACATCCCCGGCCTTGATGTAGTCGCCCACACGGAAGGGGTGAAACAGCAGCAGCATCAGCCCGCCGGCAAAGTTGCCCAGGCTGCCCTGCAGGGCCAAGCCCACCGCCAGGCCCACCGAGGACAGGATGGCGATAAAGCTGGTGCTGGGTACGCCCAGGGCGGTGGCAATGCTGATGATCAAAATGGTGTGCAGCGTGATGGAGATCAGGCTGCTCAAAAAGCTGATTAGCCCCTGGTCCAGCTTGCTCTTGGCGGTATAGTGATCAAACAGGCGCATGGCGCGCCGGATGATGAAGCGCCCGATCAGCAGCAGGGCAAGCGACCCCAGGATGCTCAGCGCCATGTCCGCCGTGGCCTCTGAAAAAAACTTCTTGACCCCCTCCAGGGCGATGTTCACATACTCCTGCACAGCCGCTCTCCTTTTTGATCCTCATGCATTCCTGTGATGAACAAGAGCCGCGGGAAACCGCGGCGCTTGATATATACCCCTGTGCAACCGACGCTGTGCGCCGGGGCGTCAGCGCCCGGGCTTGCGCGCCCGCCGGGCGGGCAATGGGGTGATGGGCTCCAGCACCGACAGCACCCGCATGCTCAGGCTTTGGTCATCAATGTCCAGCAGGTAATGAAGCTTTGCACCGGGATAGGGCTCCCCGGTAGCAGCATTGGCCATCAACGCCGCCAGCTCCGGGCGCATCTTGACAAACACCGTGTTGTCGCACACCAGCAGCAGCGGCTTGTCGTTGACATACACCATGTATTCGCCGAACATTTTGCGGCTGCGCACATCGCCGGCGCCGGCAATCTGCGCCTGCACATAGGAAATATAATCAGCGCTTGTTGCCACAGGCCTTATCGCGCGCCCTTGTCGTAGGGCACGCCGCTGGCGCGCGGGGCCTGGGACTTCTTGCTGGTGAAGGCCAGCACCACCAGCGTGGCGATGAAGGGAATCATCTTGTACACGTCGCTGGGGATGCCCAAATCTTTGAGTACGGCGATGCCCGAGTAGGCCGAGGCCACCGTCTTCATCAGCCCGAAGAAGAAGGCCGCGATCAGGATGCGCAGCGGCTTCCACTGGCCGAAGATCAGCACCGCCAGCGCCAGGAAGCCATAGCCCGACACCGTGGCGTTGAAGTTGGTAGAGGTGGGGATGACATACACCAGCCCGCCCAGCCCGGCCAAAGCGCCCGATATCAGCACGCCCGCGTAGCGCATGCGGTATACGTTGATGCCCACGCTGTCCGCCGCCTGGGGATGCTCGCCGCAGGCGCGCAGGCGCAGGCCAAAGCGCGTCTTATACAGCACGAAGGCCGCCACCGCGAAGATCGCCAGGCCAATGTAGGTGGTGATGTACGCGTTTTGAAACAGCAGCGGCCCCAGCACCGGGATGTCGCCCAGCACGGGCACGCTGGCGATGCGGAATGTGTTGTTAAACTCGATCTGCTGCACGCCGTTGGGCTGCACCATGCGGGCCAGGTAGATGGCCGCGGCGGGGGCAATCATGTTGAGCGCCGTGCCCGATATGGTCTGGTCGCTGCGCAGGTTGATGGCCGCATAGGCATGCAGCAGGGAAAACAGCATGCCGCTGACCACGGCAATGAGGATGGCCAGCATCAGCAGCAGCTGGCCGCTCATGCGGTCCTGCACCAGGCTGATGAAGAAGATGGAGGTGAAGGCGCCCGCCACCATGATGCCCTCCAGCGCGATGTTGACCACGCCCGAGCGCTCGGAGAACATGCCGCCCAGTGCCACGATCAGCAGCGGGATGGAGAAGAACATCATCTGCTGTACCAGGAAATAGATGGTATCCATCAGCGCTCTCCCTCCTTATTACTCAGCTCCGCGGCCGCGGCGTCCCGCTCCCTGCCGCGGCGGGCCACCCGGGCCATCAGGTCCCTCACCAGCAGCGAGAAGGCGCTGAAGTAGATGATGAGGCCGATGATGACGTCGATGATTTCCTTCATGTATTTGAGGGACTGCAGGTAGCTGCCCCCCACCGTGATGTGGGCGATGAACAGCCCCGTGAAGATGATGCCGATGGGGTTGGACATGCCCAGCAGCGCCACCGCAATGCCGTTGAAGCCCTGGGCGGCCAGCACCTCGGCCACGTGGATGTGCATGCCGCTGGCCGGCGCCAGGTACATCAGCGCGCCCGCCACACCCGCCAAGCCGCCCGCGATGGCCATGGAGGTGATGATGGCGCGGTTTTCGCTGATGCCGGCGTAGCGGCTGGCATGGCGGTTGAAGCCGCAGGCCTTCAGCTCGTAGCCGAAGGTGGTGCGCCCCAGCAGAATATAGATCAGCAGCGCAAAGCCGATGGCAATCAGAATGCCCGCGTTGACGCTGGACGCGTCGTGAAACCGGCCCTTGAGCATGTAAAAGATGTTATCAAGCCCGGCCTTGGGGATGACCGCGTTGTTGGCCACGTTGACGGTCTGGTTGCGCAGCGCGTCAAACAGGTGGGAGTTTTTCACCAGGTAGTTGACGCCGTACATGCCGATGTAGTTGAGCATGATGGACGAAATGACCTCGTGCACGTTGAGCAGCGCCTTGAAGATGCCCACGATCATGCCCCACACCATGCCGGCCAGCATGCCCATCAGCAGCGCCACAATCCAGTGCAAGGCGCCCGGCAAAAATGTCCACGTGACGCCCACATAGATGGATACAAAGCCGCCCACCATCAGCTGCCCGGAGGCGCCGATGTTGAACATGCCCGTCTTGAACGCAAAGCCCACCGACAGCCCGGTCATGATGATGGGCGTGGCAAAGTACAGCACCTGGCCCACGCCCTTCATGCCGTTGTTCCAGCCGCCGATCAATATGGTGCCCAGGCCGCGCAGGGCGTTTTGCGGGTTGGAGATCAGCAGAATGATAAACCCCGCCAGCAAGCCCGCCACAATCGCCAGCAGCGAGGCCGAGGCGCTGGACAGGCTCTTTCTTACCTTGTTCATGTCAGGCCTTCTCCTTCCTGCTGCCGGCCATGTACAGGCCCAGCTCCTGCGCGGTGGCTTCCTTGCCGGCAAACTCGGCCACGATGCGGCCCTCAAAGATGACCAAAATGCGGTCGGCCAGCTGGAACACCTCATCCAACTCCAGGGATATCAGCAGCACGGCCTTGCCGTTGTCGCGCTCGCGGATCAGCTGCTCGTGAATGTACATGGTAGCGCCCACGTCCAGCCCGCGGGTGGGCTGCACGGCGATGAGCACCTCGGGCTGGATGTCAATCTCGCGCGCGACAACGGCCTTTTGCTGGTTGCCGCCCGACATGCTCCGCGCCACTGTCACCGGCCCCTGGGCCGATCGGATGTCAAAGCGGCTGATCAAATCCTCCGCATGGGCGTGCACCCGGTCAAAGCGGATGAACCCGTGGCGCTGCAGCTCGGGCTTGTGGTAATCCTTGAGCGCCAGGTTCTGCTGCAGGTCATAGTCCAGCACCAGGCCGTACTTGTGCCTGTCCTCGGGGATATGCCCCAGGCCCAGGTCGTTGCGGCGGCGGATGCTGTATTGCGTGATGTCCTCGCCGCCCATCAGCACCTGGCCTGACAGCAGCGGCATCAGCCCGGTCAGCGCGTACACCAGCTCGCTTTGCCCGTTGCCGTCGATGCCCGCGATGCACACGATCTCGCCCTGGCGCACGTCAAAGGTGACGCCGTCCACCGCCTTCTTGTTGTGGCGGCCGGCGACGGACAAATCGCGCACCGACAGGGCGGCCTGGCCGGGCGCCATCTCCTGCTTGTTCAGCTCAAAGCTGATCTTGCGGCCCACCATCATCTCAGCCATCTGCTCGACCGTGGTATCGGCCACCTGCACCGTGCCCACATAGGCCCCCTTGCGCAGCACCGTCACCCGGTCGGCCACGGCCTTGATCTCGGCCAGCTTGTGGGTGATAAACAATATGCTCTTGCCCTCCTGGGCCAGGCCCCGCATGATGTTCATCAGCTCGTCAATCTCCTGGGGCGTGAGCACGGCGGTGGGCTCGTCAAAGATGAGGATCTGGTTGTCGCGGTACAGCATCTTGAGGATCTCCACCCGCTGCTGCATGCCCACCGTGATGTCCTCGATGCGGGCATCCGGGTCGATACTCAGGCCATACTGCCGGGACAGCCGCATCACCTTCTCCCGGGCCTCGTCCATCTTGAGCACACCGTGCTCGGTGGTTTCCACCCCCAGCACGATGTTCTCCAGCACCGTGAAATTATGCACCAGCTTGAAATGCTGGTGCACCATGCCGATGCCCAGGGCGTTTGCGTCGTTGGGGTTGCGCACCTGCACGGGCTTGCCGTCCTTGCGGATCTCTCCCCGGTCGGCCTGGTACAGGCCAAACAGGATGCTCATCAGCGTGGACTTGCCGGCGCCGTTTTCCCCAAGCAGCGCATGAATTTCCCCGCGCCGCAGCTGCAGGGTGATGTCATCATTGGCGCGGATGCCGGGAAAATCCTTGGTGATGTGGAGCATTTCGATGATATAGTCTTGCATCGGTCTCCCTTTGTGCGTATCAGGTAAGTGGATCATACTGAACGAAAGAGGAAATGTACATAAGTAGGAAAAAAGAGGGCTGCCCGCCCGGCGGACAGCCCTGTGGGGTGTGATTACTTAACCTCGTTCACCGTCATGGTCTCGACCGGAATCTCGGTCACGCTGGCGATGTCGGTATCCTTGAGCAAGGTGATCTCGTGGGCCACCAGCTTGGCAAAGATGGCGTCATAGTCCGCCTGGGTGAAGGTCTTGAACTGGGAGGTGGCCATGGGCAGCGCAACGCCGTCGGAGGCCGCGTCCATCACCAGCGCCTGGCCGCCGGGGAAGTTGCCGTCATAGTACTCGGTCAGGGTCTGGATAACGGAGGGGGCCAGGCCCTTGGTGGCGGAGGTGATGACCGTCTTGCTCTGGGATGACTGGTCCACGTCTACGCCGATGACCTTAGCGTCCGCGGCTTCCGCCGCCGCCATCACGCTGTTGCCCACGGCGCCGCCGCAAGCGAAGATGACTTCGATGCCGTCAGCATACCAGGAGGCCGCCAGGCTCTGCGCCTCGGGGGTGGCCTCAAAGCCGCCGGTGTAGTGGTAGTTCATCTGCAGGTCCTTGATGCCCAGCTCGTTGGCCGCGTATTCCGCGCCCTGCACGAAGCCGTAGCCAAAGCGGATGACCGCGGGCACCGCCATGCCGCCCATGAAGCCCAGCTTGGTGTAGCCATCCTTCACCGCCGCGTAGCCAGCCAGGAAACCAGCCTGCTCCTCAGCGTACACGATGCCAACGGCGTTCTTCTCGGTGCGGTATTCGGGGCCGGTGGCCTTGCCAAAGTCACCATCGTTGGGGTTGCCGTCGATGAGGATGAAACTGACGTCCGGATACATATCCTGGGCCTGGAAGATCGGCTGCTCAAACAGGAAGCCGGGGGTAACCACGACCTTGGCGCCGGCGTTGACCGCCTGCTCAATCATGTCCAGATACACTTCGGTGGACTGGGCGGTGGGCTGATAGTAGTTGTAGGTCTTGCCGTTCTTCTCGGCATATTCGACGATGCCTTCCCAGGTGCCCTGGTTGAAGGACTTGTCATCGATGGTGCCGATATCGGTTACCATGGCGATTTCGTAGGTCTCCGCGGCAAACACGCCAAAGGGCAGCGCCAGCGCGAGCACCAGCATCAGGGTCAGGAATTTTTTCATGGGGGTTCCTCCTATTAATTGTTCTGAACCAAAGTGGGGTTGTTATGGTTCATTATAGCAAAAGAGTATCCCCAGTTCAAGACTGCCTTAAACGATAGGGCTTGAAAATCGTTGACTTATCATATGAATCGGGCTATAATGCGCCTATTCTATGAAAGAAAGGGCGGTGCGGATCAAGTATGAAAAAAGCGAAGAAGGCTCTGTCCGCATGGCTCCCGGCATAGCGGATTATCCGGCCAGTGTGCCCATGGCGTCCGGGAGATAAATCGACCGGCGCTTTTTTTGCGCCCTGAAAGGGTATGATGACCACCTATCAAGGCATTGTTTGCGCGCAGCACCGCGGCGCTTTTCGCGTGTGGCTACCGCAGGAAAACCTGGACCTCTCCGCCGCCCCCTCGGGCGGCCTGCGAAGGCTGCTCGAACAGCAGCAGACCGCGCTGGTCACCGGCGACCGGGTCGCCCTGGACCGGGCGACCGACACGGGCGGGGCGGCGCGTATTGTTTCGATGGCACCCCGCACCAGTGTGCTCAGCCGCGTGGAAGCCGGGCGCAGGGGCAAGCCCCAGCCGATGGTCGCCAATTTGGACCTGGCGTTGATCTGCACCTCCATGAACGACGAATTCAACCCAAAACGCCTGGACCGGTACCTGGCGATGACCGACGGCGCGGGCATGCCCGCCGTGTTGCTGCTCACCAAGGCCGACCTGGCCCCCGAGCCCGAAAAATGGCTGGCGCCCCTGCGGGCGCTGCGCCCGCCCAGGGCGATGATTGTTTGCTCTGCCCACACCGGCCAGGGCATCGATGAATTGCGCCGCCTGCTGCATGGCCAGCGGGCCGTGCTGCTGGGCTCGTCGGGCGTGGGCAAATCCTCCCTCATCAACGCGCTGCTGGATGAGCAGCGCCTGCGCACGGCCCACACCAG
>JAAZBU010000059.1 GCA_012513645.1 Clostridiales bacterium
CGCTGTGGGTGGGCATCGTGCTGGCGGTGTTCTTCGTATCCACTTTGCTGCTGATGGCGCAGTGCATCTACTTCTCCTTTCAGGATCGCTTCCAGCAGCGCACCGGGCGGCAGGATGCCATCCTGCGTGATGCGGAGCATGTGTCCCCCCAACAGCTGCTGGACGGCCGCTACGTGCGCAGGGTGGGCAGCGTGTATGTGATTGGCGAGGAGGCCGCTGCCGGCTTCGCCGTCGGTTACTACGATGAGCCAGCGCAGGAGATGCTGTACCGCACGCTGCTGGAGGGGCGTTTGCCGCAGGCGCCCGGCGAAATCGCGGTGGAGTATGCCAGCCTGCAAAAGTTGCGCGTGGACACGGCTGTCGGCCAGCCGCTGACGCTGGAATTAAAGACCCCGGCGGGCGACGGGGCCTTTCTGCCCGATATCGTGAAAAAGACCTACACGCTGGTGGGCATCCTGCGCGAGCAGAACTATGAGCGCTACTCAAGGACCTACAGCGAGCAAAATTATTTGAAAATGCCCGCTGCCCTGACCGCGCGGGGCGAGCAGGTGGCCCCCGGCGGCCGGCCGATTGTGCACCACACTGTATTGCTGGCGCCCGGTGTGGGCCTTTCTGCCTTTGAAAAGTATGCGGGCAATGAGCTGTCCTCCTGGAATGTCATCTTCACCCGATATGATGTGTTTGATGCTACGCCGGAGAACATGGCAGCCCTCCTGCTGCTGGTGGCGGGCAGCCTGGGTGCCGCGCTGATATTGTCCGCCTGCATGGGCATTGTCAACGCGTTCAGCGCCAGCCTGGCAGAGCGCAGGCAGCAGATCGGCATGATGCGCGCCGTGGGCACCACCTCGCGGCAGATTCGCCAGATATTCGGCCGGGAGGCGCTGCTGATGGCGCTGATCAGCGCGCCGGTTGCCATCGGCCTGTCGTGGCTGGCGGCGCAGGGCATCACCCGCCTGACGGGCGGCGTCATCGCCTTTTACAGCGTGTGGTGGTTTTTTGCCGGCGGTGCTGCTGCTGTCCTTCGCGGTGGTCATGGGGGCGGCCGCGGCCCCGTTGTGGCGGGCGGCGGGCGTAGCGCCCATGCAGGCCATCCGGGAGACCTCGCTGCTGCGCGCCCGCAAACGCCTGCGCGTCAAGCCCCGGCAGATATTTGATGTGCCTGCCCTGCTGGCCTCGCGGCACCTGCGGCTGTACAAGTCCCGCCAGGTTGGCGTGGGCCTGCTGGTGGCGATCAGCCTGTTGATCATCACGCTGGGTTGGGTGGGGCTGCGCAATGCCCTGTGGATTACGCCACCCCGCTTTGAGTATGAGATCTACCGCACCGAATACTATGGCAATTCCGTCATGGACAGGCAGGCCGGGGCGCGGCTGCTCAGCGAGGCCGATCTGGCCCAGGTGAAGGACCTGCCCTATGTGGGGGAAGTGCGGTATGCCAAGGAGGCCTACGTCAACCTGTTGCTGGACAAGGTCTCCCCCTACCTGACGCACAGCTCACTCTACGATCATCTGATTGCCGATGAGCGGGATATCCCTTCCTGGTGGAACCATGATTTCTGGGCCTATGAGCGCAGATGTACAATGACATGCGCAACACGCTCAGCATTGCGCAGGAAATGTACGCAACGGAGCTCACGGCAGTGGATGATGTCTCCCTGGCGGCCATGCAAGCCCGGGTGATCGAAGGCCGCATCGACATGCAGGCCATCCACGCAGGCCGGGAGGTGCTGCTGGTGGCGCCTGAAGCCTATTACTTAAACGTGCAAGTCGTCCGTCAGGCCGAAGGCTCGGTTTCCGTCGGTATTGATGAAGTCACTACCCCCAAAGAGGGAAAACACTATGACTATATCTATCATAACGACATGTTCCGCGCCGGGCAGGAGCTCACCCTGTTGCGCCTGCTGCCCGCGAGTAAAACAGAGGACTGGATGAGCATGTTCCCCAAGGCGGAGACGCTGCAAACGGCCCTGCGCAACCAGCGCACCGTGCGCATCGGTGCCATCCTGGGCCCGGACAGCAGCGCCGGCTTTGGCTCTGTGAGCAATCGCGGTGAAATGGCCACCAGCTTTGCCGGCCTGCAGGCCCTGGGCATGGATGACATGGGCTACCACAGCGTGGCGCTGTCGCTGAATGGAACGCCTGGGGAGGAAGCGCGCGCCTACC
>JAAZBU010000060.1 GCA_012513645.1 Clostridiales bacterium
CCACCGCGCGCGTGTGCCCCACAATCAGCACCGTCAGCCCGGCCAGCAGCAGCGCCTCGATCAGCGCGCGGATGCCCTCCTCGCTGCGGGTGCGGATGCCGTCGATGTTGTCCATCAGCTTGGCCACAGCATCCAGCACGATGCTGCCGCAGACGGGGCAGTAGATTTCGTCGTTGATTTCGGCACCGATGCGCCAGTCGGCTACGGAGATGTACTTGCCCAGCACGTCGCCCACGCCCGAGATCACCATGTCCGGCGGCGCCCGGCGCAGGATGTCCAGATCGCACAGAATGATATCCGGGCAGGGTCCCTGGCGGTGAATCTTTACTCCGCGCAGGATCAGCGGGGCCACCACCGAGGTGTACCCATCCATGGAGGGGGCGGTGCCCACGCACACAAAGGGCAGCCGGCAGCGAGCCGCGCACACGCGGGCGGTGTCCGTGAGGGAGCCGGAGCCGACGGACACCAGAAACTCCGTATCCTCCCGGATGCTCAGCAGCAGCTCGCCGCAGGCCCGCTCATCGGGCTCCATGGCGCCCGGCCGGCGGATCAGGCACAGGGTGACGGCGTAGCCGGCCTCACGCAAAAGCCGCTCGGTCTCGCGGCCCGCGGCCTCATAGGTATGCTCGTCGGCCACCAGCACGCAGCGCGTGCCCAGGTTGCGGCGCTTGATGTATTCGGGCAGCCTGGGCAATATGCCGGCGCCCACATAGATATCCTGATCGGGCTTTTGATGCGTCAGCCCGCAGGCGCAGTCCAGCCCGGTGACGGTGAGCCGGTGATCCCTGTCATAACTGATTGCAGTGGCCATGGTCATCCCCTTTCTGACAAAAAGGCTCCCGGCTTCAGGCCGGGAGTCTCTGTATCTGCGCAGATCAATACAGCGGATGCGCGTCCGTCAGCTTCTTCATCCGGGCGCGGGCATCGGGCACGGCAGCTTCGCCGCGGTGCAGGATGTCGGCGATGCACTGGGCGATGACCTTCATGTCCTCTTCCTTCATGCCGCGGGTGGTGACGGCCGAGGTGCCGATGCGCACGCCGCTGGTGACGGTTGACTTGCGCTTGTCCCGGGGCACCATGTTCTTGTTAACGGTGATGTTGGCCTGGCCCAGCAGCTCCTCCATGCCGGCGCCGGTCATCTCCAGGTCGGCAAAGTCCAGCAGCAGCAGGTGGTTGTCCGTGCCGCCGGACACCATGCGCACGCCCTGCTTGTGCAGCTCTTCCTCCATGGCCTTGGCGTTGCGGATGATCTGCCGCTGATACTCGGCAAAGCCGGGCTGCAGCGCCTCGTGGAAGCTGACGGCCTTGGCGGCGATCACATGCATCAGCGGGCCGCCCTGAATGCCGGGGAAGATGGCCTTGTCCACAGCGCGGGCGTGCTCCTGCTTGCACAGGATCAGGCCGCCGCGGGGGCCGCGCAGCGTCTTGTGGGTGGTGGAGGTCACCACGTCGGCGTAGGGGATGGGGCTTTGGTGGCAGCCAGCGGCCACCAGGCCGGCGATGTGGGCCATGTCCACCATCAGGTAGGCACCCACCGCGTCGGCGATGCGGCGGAAGCGGGCAAAGTCGATGCTGCGGGGGTAGGCTGACGCGCCGGCCACGATCATGCGGGGCTTGTATTCATGGGCCAGGCGCTCCACCTCATCGTAGTCGATGGTCTCGGTCTGGGGGTCCAGGCCATAGCTGGCAAACTCAAAGTACTTGCCCGAGATGTTGAAGGGGCTGCCGTGGGTCAGGTGCCCGCCGTGGTTGAGGCTCATGCCCAGCACGCGGTCTCCGGGGTTGAGCAGCGCAAAATACGCCGCCATGTTGGCCTGGGAACCGGAGTGCGCCTGCACGTTGGCGTGGTCGGCCCCAAACAGCTGCTTGGCCCGCTCGATGGCCAGGTCCTCCGCCACGTCCACAAACTCGCACCCGCCATAGTAGCGCCGGTGGGGATAGCCCTCGGCGTACTTGTTGGTCAGCGGGCTGCCCATGGCGGCCAGCACCGCTTCGGATACGAAGTTCTCAGAGGCAATCAGCTCGATATGCTCCTCCTGCCGCTGGCATTCCTGCTCGATGGCCTGTTTGATCTGCGGGTCAACCCCCAGCACGTCCGGTACCTTCCACATTGCGCCGCCCTCCATCAATTTATTATATGCTGCAATCCCAAATGATTCGATCAGCATTGAAACCACACAAATACCGTATGCCATGCCAGGCACTCCCGCAGCACATCTCATTCAGCGCTTACTGCTGCTTCCTTCCGGACCTGACAGGGTTCACACCATGAAATCGCACAGGACCCAACACTACATACGGCATAAACATCATAGCGCATCGGGGCGGATTATGCAAGGGCGCGGCATGTATACATCCATTTATTGCCGATGTACATTGACTTCATTTGAGCATTAAGCTATGATGAAATCAGTCAAACAAAGCATACATAGAGATAGAGAAGGGAGGCAAATCACGGGATCTCTGGGATGTACCTATGGTCGTCCATATTACCTCAATAAATAGGGGGGAGGAATCAGGTATGTCATTTGAAACCATCAACAATGTGTTAACCATCAAGACAGACGCCATTATGACCCTGGCAATGGCGGCCCTGCTGTTGCTGCTTGGTTATTTTATCCGGGGGAAAGTCAAGTTTCTCAGCAAGTACTGCATACCGGCCCCGGTGGTGGGCGGGTTTCTGTTCATGTTTGTTACGTGGATTGGCCACGCAACAGGCGCGTTTTCCTTCCAGTTTGATGCGTATTACCAAAATCCCTTCATGCTCGCCTTCTTTACCACGGTGGGGCTGGGCGCCAGCTTCAAGCTGCTCAAAAAGGGCGGCGTGCTGCTGATTATCTACTGGCTGATTGCGGGCGTGGTATCCATCATCCAGAATGGCCTGGGCATTGGGCTTAGCAAATTGCTCAGCCTGGAGGCGCCCTACGCGCTGCTGTCCAGCGCCATCTCCATGATCGGTGGTCATGGCGCCGCCCTGGCCTACGGCACCACCTTTGAAGAGATGGGCTATCCCGCCGCCAAGCTGGCGGGCGCTGCGGCTGCTACCTTTGGCCTGATCAGCGCGGTGTTGATTGGCGGGCCGCTGGGCCGCCGCCTGGTGGTCAAATACAACCTCAAACCCGATGAAAGTGACAGCTTCCTGGGCGATGCAGATCAGGTGAACGTGGCCACCCACGACAAGCTCAGCATGCTGGACATCATCAAAAACATCACGGCCATCATCTTCTGCATGGCTGTGGGCAGCATGGTCTCCGGCTGGATCGGCCAGCTGATCGGCATGGGCTTCCCCACCTATGTGGGCGCCATGTTTGTGGCCGTGATTTTGCGCAACGTGAACGACAAGCTGCACCTGTACAAGTTTGACTTCCCGCTCAACGACAAGGTGGGCGATGTGATGCTCAACCTGTACCTGTCACTGGCGCTGATGACGCTCAAATTGTGGGAGCTGGCCGACATGGCGCTGCCCATGCTGGTGATTCTGCTCAGCCAGGCGGTTCTGCTGTCTGTGCTGGCATACTTTGTGATCTTCCGCCTGTTGGGCAAAAACTACGATGCGGCGGTCATGGTATCGGGCATGATGGGGCATGGCCTGGGTGCCACGCCTTCGGCCATTGTCAACATGACAGCCGTTACCGAGCAGTACGGCATGTCCCGGCGCGCGTTTATGATTGTGCCCATTGTTGGTGCTTTCCTGGTGGATATCATCTACCAGCCGCAGACGCTGTGGTTTATCCGCCGCTTTGTCGAGGGCTTTATTGGCTGATGATATCATGATCTGTCATACGAACATACGAAGGAGGAACCCATGCCAAAGCTGATCGAATGCATCCCCAACTTCAGCGAGGGCCGCAACCAGGCGGTCATCGACGGCCTGACGGCAGTGGCCAAGAGCGTGCCCGGCGTGTCCCTGTTTGACGTGCAGAGCGACGAGAGCCACAACCGCTGCGTGTACACGCTGGTGGGCAGCCCCGAGGGCATTGAGGAGGTGGCCTTCCTGCTGGCCAAGAAGGCCATGGAGACCATCGACATGACCAAACACGAGGGCGCGCACCCCCGCATGGGCGCGACCGACGTCATCCCCTTTGTGCCCACCATGGACGTCACGGTGGAGGAGTGCGTGGCCATGTCCAAGCGCGTGGCCCAGCGCATCTGGGATGAATTGAAGATCCCCAGCTTCCTGTACGAGGATTCGGCCTCCTCCCCCGACCGCGTCAACCTGGCCGCCGTGCGCAAGGGCCAGTTTGAGGGCATGCCGGAGAAATTGCAGCAGCCCGAGTGGGCGCCCGACTACGGCGAGCGCGCCATCCACCCCACGGCGGGCATCATCGCCATCGGCGCCCGCATGCCGCTGGTTGCCTTCAACATCAACCTGGATACCGACGATGTGGAGATTGCCAAGGCCATCGCCAAGACCATCCGCGGCTCCAGCGGCGGCTACAAGTACTGCAAGGCCCTGGGCGTCAAGATTGAGGAGCGCAACATGGCGCAGGTGACCATGAACATGGTCAACTACGAGGGCACGCCGCTGTACCGCGTGTACGAGGCGGTACGCTTTGAGGCGGAACGCTGGGGTGTCAAGATCATCGGCACCGAGATCGTGGGCCTCACCCCGGCCAAGGCGCTGATTGACGCGGCCGAGTATTACCTGAAGATTGAAAACTTTGACTGCCGCAAGCAGGTGCTGGAGTATCACCTGATCGGCGAATAGGAGGGCCATTGATGAAACTGATCGAACTGACCGTACGCGACTACCTTAACATGCTGAGCTCCTCCGAGCATGCCGCCCCGGGCGGCGGCTCGGCCTCCGCGCTGATGGGCGCGCAGGGTGCCGGCCTCACCAGCATGGTGTGCGGGTTTACCCTGGGCAAAAAGAAGTATGCCGAGCATGAGGACCTGTGCCGCGATGTGATGGGCAAGTCCGCCGAATTGAAGGACAAGCTGATGGAACTGATCGACCGCGATACCGAGGCCTTCAACAGCGTGACCGCCGTGTTTGCCATGCCCAAGGACACCGAGGAAGAAAAGGACATGCGCAAACTGGCCATGCAGGCGGCGCTCAAATCCTGCACTGTGACCCCCTACGAAACCATGGAGTACGCAGCCCAGGGCCTGCGCCTGGCGCATTCTGTGGCCGGCAAGAGCAACCAGACCGCCGCCAGCGACCTGGGCGTCGCCGCGCTCAACCTGAAAAGCGCGCTGTTGGGCGCCTGGCTCAACGTGCGCATCAACCTGGGCAGCATTCAAGATGAGGCCTTTGCCCGCGAATACCGCGACAAGGGCGAGGCGCTGATCGCCGAGGTGCTGCCGCTGGCCGACGAAGTATACCGGATCACGGAACAGCTGATCTGACCGCCTAAAAGATAAACCGGGGCCCTTCCGCCGGCGCTGGAGGGCCCCGCCGTGTTTGAAAGGAGCATGATCTATGGATGTGCTGCACCTGACCGGCGTCGATTACGCCCAAAGCATCTGGGCCGGCGGCATCACCCGGCAGATTGCCATCCGGCCGTCCGGGGCAAACTACACCGATCGCCTGTTCCTCTGGCGGCTGAGCAGCGCCCGGGTGGACCTGGAGGCGTCGGACTTCACCGCCCTGCCCGACTATGAGCGCCACATCGCCGTGCTGGCGGGGGAGATCCGGCTGTCCCACGACGGGGGGCCGTGGATTGAACTGCCGCCGTTTCGGGTACATGC
>JAAZBU010000005.1 GCA_012513645.1 Clostridiales bacterium
GACGGCACCATCATCCGCACCCCGGTGGAGGACATCCGCGAGTGCGGCCGCGTCACCCAGGGCGTGCGCCTGATGCGCGTGGGCGAGGGCAGCCGCATTGTGGACGTGGACGTGGCCGCCCCCGAGGATGACGAGGAAGAGAACGGCTACCACGCCGAACATGGCGAAGAAGGCGAGCACGAAGGCGAGCAGGCCGAGCAGCCGGATAACGGCACTGCCCCGGCGGACGACCTGAGCTGGCAGGGCCGGCCTGAGGCTGACCAGGCCGAGGGTGATGCGGGCGATCTGTAATCAAAGAAGGGCGGGCATGGCCATGGGCCGGCCCGCCCTGTTGGAGCATTCATGACGCAAAGGCAAAAGTCCCTGGCCGGGGGCATCTCGGTGCTGAGTATTGCGGGGCTGATCTGCAAGGTGGTCGGCGTACTCTACCAAATCCCGCTCAACAACACCATCGGCCCCGAGGGCATGGGGGTATACAACCTGGTCTTCCCCAGCTACAACCTGCTGCTGGCGGTGTCCTCCGTGGGCATCCCGGTGGCCATTTCGCGCATGGTAGCGCAGTTTCTGGCGCAGGATGACCCGCGCAACGCCCGGCGAGTGTTCCGCGCGGCGCTGTACATCCTGACCGTCTTTGGCGTGCTGGCCACCGCCTTCATGATGATCTTCCACCGCAGCCTGGGCCGCGCCACCGCTACGGCGGAGTCGGCCCAGGGCTTTTTAATGATCGCGCCCAGCCTGCTGTTTGTGTGCGTGATGAGCGCGTTTCGCGGCTTCATGCAGGGGCGGCGGCGCATGATGCCCACGGCCATCTCCCAGCTGATCGAGCAGGTGGGCAAGGTGTTTGTCGCCATCCCGTTCGCCGTGGCCGGCATGCAGCGCGGCGGCTATGCCATGGGCGCTGCCGGCGCGCTGCTGGGCACCTCGGTGGCCGAGGCCGCGGCGCTGCTGTACATGGTGGCCGACCACTATATCAACCGCCGCTCGCTGGAGGATTTGCCCCAGGGCGAGGCGCCGGCTGCTGCGCTGTCCGGCCTGGCGAGGGAGGTTACGCTGATCTCCATCCCCATCACCATCGGCGCCAGCATCGTGCCGCTGGCCGGGTTGATGGACAGCTTCATGCTCAAGCGCATCATGCAGACCTACATGACGCAGAGCCAGGCCCTCATCCGCTACGGGGTGTATTCGGGGCCGGTGATATCGCTCATCAACGTGCCCACGGCGGTGGCCATGGCCATCTCGGCCAACCTGGTGCCCGCCATCTCCGGCCACCGGGCGCGGGGCGATGCCCCGGGCATCCGCCGGGAGAGCGCCACCGGCCTGCGCCTGGCGTCGGTCATCGGCTTTCCCAGCGCGGTGGGCATGAGCCTGCTGGCCGAGCCGATATTGTTTTTGCTGTTTGGGCGCAGCGGCCGCTACAGCCCGGAGCACCTGCGCCTTGGCGCCCAGCTGCTGCGGGTCAGCAGCCTGACCATCCTGTTTTTTATGCAGGTACAGGCCACCAGCGCCATTTTGCAGGCGCTGCACAAGCAGCGCATCCCCATGTATACGCTGGCGCTGGGCATGGCGCTCAAAATTGTGCTCAACTACACGCTGGTGCAGTACCCGGCGGTCAACATCCACGGCGCGCCCTACGCCTCGCTGCTGTGCTACATCGTCAGCCTGGCGCCCAACCTGTGGTATGTGGCCAAGTACGCCGGCATGCGGCTCAAGCTGGACGAGCTGATCTGGCGGCCCGCGCTGGCCACCCTGGCCATGGCGCTGCCCGTGCTGGCCGCGATGGCCCTGCTGGGCCAGCGCTTGCAGCGCAGCTGGCTGTGGATGCTGCTCACCATGCTGTTAGCGGGCGTAGCCTACCTGGCCGCCGCCTGGCGGCTGGGCGCCATCACCCGGGACGACCTGCCGGGCTTCATCAGAAGGAGATTTCAACACCGTGCATAAAATCACCGTGGTTACTTTGGGCCCGGGCGCCCGCGAACACCTGACGCTGGGGGCCGTGGAGGCCCTGAACAAGGCCGGGCGCATCGTGCTGCGCACCAAGAAGCACGGCGCCGCCGGCTGGCTGGCCGAGCAGGGGCTGCCCTTCGTATCGCTGGACAGCCTGTACGAGGCCAGTGAGGACTTTGACACTTTGGCCCTGCGCGCCGCGCAGGAGGTGCTGCGCATGGCGGCGGCTGGCCCCTTGTGCTACGGCGTGGCCGACCCGGGCAGCGATGAAAGCGTGCGCCGCCTACTGGCCCTGGCCGGGGACGATGTGGCCATATTGCCCGGCGTGACGCTGGAGGCGCCCCTGCTGGCTGCCTGCCCGGCGGACAAGCCCCTGCTGGTGGCCGATGCCGCGGGCCTGAGCGTGGCGGACGGCCAGCGCCCGCTGTGCATCACCGAGATCGACAGCCAGGCCCTGGCCGGCGGCTGCAAGCTGCAGCTGCTGGAGCACTACGACCCCGGCTGCATGCTGTATTTCTTCCCGCCGGGGGAGGGCGGCACGCGCCGCTGCCTCCAGACCACCTTGGAGGAGCTGGACCGCCAGCCCCGCTACGACCATACCTGCGGCGCACTGCTGCTGCCGGGCAAGCCCTTTCAAAAGGAGCGCTACGACCTGCAGGACGTGGTGCAGCTGATGGCCCACCTGCGCGCGCCCGGCGGCTGCCCCTGGGACAGGGCGCAGACCCACCGCAGCCTGGCCCGCTACCTGGTGGAGGAGGCCAACGAGGCCGCCCACGCCATCGCCCAGGAGGACTGGGAGGCTGTGGCCGACGAGCTGGGCGACGTGCTGCTGCAGGTGGTGTTTCACGCGTCGGTGGGCGAGGAGTACGGCACCATGACCCTGGGGGACATCACCACCGCCATCTGCCGCAAGATGATCAAGCGCCACACCCACATCTTCGGCGGCCAGGCGCTGCAAACCCCCGAGCAGGTGAGCGACAGCTGGGAGCAGATCAAGGCCAAGGAGCGCGGCGATCAGACGCCCGCCCAGAAGATGCGCAGCCTGCCCGTCTCCCTGCCGCCGCTGCTGCGCGCCCTCAAGGTGCAGGAGGCCGCCGCCAAGGTGGGCTTTGACTGGCCCGATGCCCTGGGCGCGCTGGATAAGGTGCATGAAGAGGCCAATGAGCTGCTGGACGACATGCAAAAAGGCCGCGATCCCCGTGGGGAACTGGGCGATCTGTTCTTTGCAGCCGTCAATGCCGCCCGCCTGATGGACACTTACCCCGATGAAGTGGTCAATCTCGCCACCGAAAAATTCATCAATCGCTTCGAACACATGGAAAATGCGATAAAAGCAGACCAAAAAACGTTCAAACGCTTGACTTTAGACGATTGGGATGTATACTGGGTTCGAAGCAAGCAAGCGGATGAACGCTTTGCTTTACTCAAAACACAGGAGGAAATAACATGAATAAGTCCGAACTCGTCGCAGCCGTTCAGAAGGCCACCGAACTCAAGAAGAAGGACGCGGAAGCCGCCGTTGCCGCCTTCGTCGACACCGTCAAGGGCGCGCTCAAGAAGGGCGAGAAGGTCCAGCTGATTGGCTTTGGCACCTTTGAGGCCAAGAAGCGTCCCGCCCGCACCGCGCGCAACCCCCGCACCGGCCAGGAGATCAAGGTGAAGGCCTCCAAGGCGCCCACCTTCAAGGCGAGCAAGGCCTTCAAGGACACGCTCAACTAATCTCCCTTTCGGTTTGTATGCAAAACGGGGTGCGCGCACCCCGTTTTTGCTTCCCTATCGAGCAAATTGCGCCACCGCAGCGCGGGAGCTGCTTGTCTTTTCACCTGTGACGGTGTCGCCGTTCGCTTGACGTAGCGCTGCTACGCCTTCGCTCCTGCTCCTTGTCACAGGCGAAAATCCCGCGCAGTCCCATGCGCTGCACTGACGCAATTTGCTCTGTCCTGAACTCTTTGGGTAAGTCTGCATCCCTCTGTGCATTTGCTCACTCGCTCAGGACGAGCAATTTGGTTATGGGGAGCGAAGTTTCAGCATTTGCTCCGTGGCTCTGATTAGAAAGGCAGTTATGCGTTTAGATAAGTACTTGAAGGTGTCCCGCCTCATCAAGCGGCGTACCGTGGCCAAGGAGGCCTGCGACGGCGGGCGCGTCAGCCTCAATGGCCGCCCGGCCAAGGCCGGCACCGAGGTCAAGCCCGGCGACACCCTGGAGATTCGCTTTGGCAACCGCCTGGGCCGCTACGAGGTGGTTGCCATACAGGAGACCGTGCGCAAGGAGCTGGCCGGCGAGATGTACCGCGTGCTCAACGAGGACGAGGAAACGGCCAAGGAGCGGGGATGACGGGGCGGCGTGAAATTCGGAATTCGGAATGCGAAATTCGGAATAAAGCACGCCCAGTCGCGATCGTCTCTTCATCAAGTTCTGAACAACCATACATGGCTGGCAAGGCCTTGTGCACTACGGGTTCCGAATTCCGAATTTCTAATTCCGAATTCCGAATTATCCCCCAGGAGGTATCATGGCATCATTTGTGGACCGGGCGCAGCTGCGCCTGAAGGCCGGCAACGGCGGCAACGGCTGCGTGTCGTTTCACCGGGAAAAGTTTGTATTAAACGGCGGGCCGGACGGCGGCGACGGCGGCAACGGCGGCGACATCGTGCTGGTGGCCGATCACAACCTGCACACACTGCTGGATTTTCGCTACCGCAGCAAGTACGCGGCGGAGGACGGCGCGCCCGGCGCGTCCACCCGCCGCTACGGCAAGAGCGGCCAGTCGCTGGAGATCCGCCTGCCGGTGGGCACCATCGTGCGGGAGAAGGACAGCGGCCGCGTGGTGGCCGATATGTTTGAAAACGGCGAGCGCAAGGTGCTGCTGCGCGGCGGCCGCGGCGGCCACGGCAACGCCAAGTTTGCCACGCCCACCCGCCAGGCCCCCAACTTCGCCAAGCCGGGCATCAAGACCGAGTGGCGCGAGTTCACGCTGGAGTTGAAAACCATCGCCGACGTGGGGCTGGTGGGCTTTCCCAACGTGGGCAAGAGCTCCATTTTGGCCGCGGTGACCGCGGCCCGGCCCAAGATCGCCAACTATCCCTTCACCACGCTCACGCCCAACCTGGGCATCGTGAGCCACAAGGGCATCAGCTTTGCTATGGCGGATATCCCCGGCCTGATTGAAAACGCGTCCCAGGGCGCGGGGCTTGGGTTCAACTTCCTGCGGCATGTGGAGCGCACGCGCCTGCTGATTCATGTGGTGGATGTGTCGGGCAGCGAGCACCGCGACCCGGTGCAGGATTGGCACACCATCAACCAGGAGCTCAGCCGCTACGGCCAGCTGGAGCGCCGGCCCCAGGTGCTGGCCGCCAACAAGATGGACCTGCCCGAGGCCCAGGAAAACCTGGCGCGCCTGCGCGAGGCGGCGGGGGATACCCCGGTGTTCCCGGTGAGCGCGGCCACGCGCCAGGGCTTTGACGCGCTGCTGGATCATGTGGTCCAGATGCTGCAATCCTTGCCCGTGCAGGAGCGCTACGAGGAGAGCCCGGCGGAGGACCTGTCGGCCCCGGTGACCGGCTTTAACGTGGCAAAGCAGGATGGCGTGTACGTGGTGGAGGGCCCCTCCATCGTGAACCTTATGGCAAGCGTGAACTTTGACGACTATGAGAGCATGCTGTGGTTCCACAGCATCATGCAAAAGAGCGGCATCATCGACGCGCTGCGCGAGGCCGGCGCCAAGGAAGGCGACACGGTGCGGATGGACGACATGGAGTTTGACTTCGTTGATTGATGCGGCTGAGGCGTGTTTTGCGCGCAGTTGCCTTGCCTTTTTCGCCGCCTGCGTTGTCGCTGCCTCCTCGGCGTAGCGCTGCTACGCGGTCGGAGGCGTTCCTTGCAGCCGGCAAAAAATTCTGCGGCTTGATGCGTGCAAAACACGCCCCAGCCGCATCTGGGAGTTATCGATGGGAGAACTCTTTCTGACAGCCCCCGGCATGGACTAGGAGCGGGAAATCCTGGCCAACCGGGCGGAGCTGCTGGCCGATGGCGGGGGAGTGGATGGCGGCGGCGGGCTGGACGCCTTTGAGGCCGTGCCCGACTGGCTGGCCTACCTGGCCCTCAAAAGCTGCCGGGAGACCTGCCCGGCCGACCGGGTGCCCGACAGCACCTGGCTGTGCATCCGCCGGGCGGACAACCGGCTGGTGGGCATGGCCAACATCCGCCACGAGCTCAACGACCTGCTGCTGCAGTGGGGCGGGCATGTGGGCTACAGCATCCGCCCCGGCGAGCGCGGCCGCGGATACGCCAAGCAGCAGCTGCGCCTCACTTTGGATCAATGCCGCGCGCTGGGGCTGAAGCGCGTGCTGCTTACCTGCGATGAGACCAACGAGCCATCCCGCCGCACCATCGAAAGCTGCGGCGGCCGCTACGAGGACACACGCCCCGACAGCGATGGGCAGCCCACGCGCCGCTACTGGATCGACCTGAACGACTGAACGGATGAAGGAGAAATATATGGAGTTAACCGCCAAACAGAGGGCCGCGCTGCGCAGCATGGCCAACGGCCTGCCCGTGGTGCTTACCGTGGGCAAGGAGGGCATCTCGGAGGCTACCATCAAGGAGGCCTATGACGCCTTGCAGGCGCGCGAGCTGATCAAGTGCGCCGTGGGGCAAAGCGCGCCCCTCACCGCCCGGGAGGCAGCCTCGGCCCTGTGCGAAAGGACGGGCGCCCAGCCCGTGCAGGCCATCGGGCGCAAGTTTGTGCTCTACCGCCGCAACGACAAGGAACCCAAGATCGAGATCGAGGTGTGAATGCCGCAGGTTACGCTGAGAGACATCACAGACGATAACTGGATGCAGGCTGCCCGGATCGAGCATGCCCCGGAGCAGGCGGGCTTTGTGGCCGGCCCGATGGAGATATTGGCGCTTGCCTATGTGGGCCGGCACAGAAACGCCCGGGCGCAAGCCATTTGCGCGCAAGACAAGTTGGTTGGCCTGCTGCTGGTGGAAGACCTGGCGCAGGAGCCTGTCTGCTACCACCTGCACGAGCTGTTGGTGGACCGCCGCCACCAGGGGCAGGGGTACGGCAGCCGGGCGATGCAGCTACTGATGGAAGAACTACGCCGGGAGGGCAAATTCCCCCGCGTGGAGGTATGCGTGCATCGGCAGAATACAAACGCCATTGAATTTTTTCAGCGCAATGGCTTTGTGTTGACGGACTATATCGACCCCGATCACGCCTGGGACAGAAGCATGGTGTACACGCTGGTGCCCGCGCAGGCCAACACGGTGCCGTATGCGCATTAAGCGGGCGCTGTATTTCGCGCTGGGCTGCCTGGGGCTGGCGCTGGGGGCGGTGGGCGCGGCGGTGCCGCTGCTGCCCGCCTTTCCCTTTTTGGTGATGGCGGCCTTCGGCTTTGCCCGCTCCAATGAGCGACTGCACCGCTGGTTTATCGGCAGCCGCCTGTACCGCGACAACCTGGAGGGCTTCCTCACCGGGCGCGGCATGACCCGCGCGGCCAAGGCGCGCATCATGCTCACCGTGACCGCCGTGATGGCCATCGGCATTTATATGATGCGCCGCATCCCCGTGGGCCAGATCGCGCTGGCCGTGGTGTGGGCGGGGCATATGGTGTTGTTTGTGTGGGGCATTCGCACGGTGTCGGGGGACGAGTAAAAGGGGTTAGGGGTTAGGAGTTAGCGGTTAGGAGTTGCGCCAACCGAACGCTACTGGTTGAAAAAAACAGGAGCCAGCCATGCAATATGTGTGGCTGGCTCCCTGAACCTATTTGCTGAACCATGTCCTGACTTATACAATTCCTAACCGCTAACCGCTAACCCTACTTCCCCTCCATCACCATCAGCCTGATCTTGTCGTTTGCCTGCTGCATGAACTGTTCTAGCGAGATGGCGCCGTCCATGTACATGCCCCAGAGGTAGCCGTCCCTGCTGAGGGCTGCATTCTGCGTCATGGTCAGGCCGTCGTCCATATAGATGTGGCTCATCAACTCCTGATGCAGCCGTAGGGTCTCTGGTCCCAGGATGTAGCGTGTGCTTTCCCTATCATGCTGATACCGGGCTTGCATGTGGGCCAGGTTGGCCTCCATCTCGCGGCGCTGCGCGCCCTCAGACTTTTCAATTTCCTGCTGGTAGTTGGCCAGCGCCTGCTCGGTATTGCGCATCTGCTCCTCATAAAAGGGGTTGGGGACGGGCTGATTCCAGCTGCGGCTGAGGGCCGCGCGGTTTTCGGGCGCCATGTGCTGAACATACAGGTGCAGGAACTCGCGAACTTCCTCGGGGTGTTTGGTGCGGGCGGGTGCGGCCAGCAGTAGGCCGCTGGCGTTGCGCCAGCCGGGCATCTGCCCGTCGGGGGAGAGCAGCAGCGCCTGGCCCTCGCCCTCGCCCAGACCGCCGTACATCAGCGTCTCAAACTGGTAGCCAATCATACGTTCAATCAGCGGCCGGCGGGTATCATCGGCATAGCCCGCGTCGGGTAGGGCCATGTCGGCGGGCAGGTCCCACGTGCTCACGTCCAGGGCGTCAATCTGCTGCATCATGGCCCCAAACACCTTCTCGTCATAGTGCAGCGGCAGCCCTTGACCCTGCATGGATTCGGTGTACCACTGGTATGCCATTTGCTTCAATTGCCCCTTGGCATCAGGCTCGGCAAAAAGCATATAGTCCTCATGCGCCTGATGACCGGCTTCGCCCCACCAGCGCACCAGCTCCATCAGCTCCGGGAAGGTGCGCGGTATTTCCCGCCCCACGGCGGCAAAGCGCTCGGGCACGGCGGCGTCAAACCAGGTGCCCACAAAGTCCGGCAGGGCATAGAGCCTGCCCTCGTGGCGCACCACCTTCTGAAAAGCGTCCAGCGCATCGTCTGCGAAGGCCGACAGCGTCGGCACATCCGACAGGTCGAGCAGATAGCCCTTTTGCATCAACTTTTGCAGGTCGATACTGCGGGTATCCAGCGCCAGCACATCGGCGGGAATCTCGCCCGACATGAGCAGGGCGTTCAGCTGGTCAGGCTCGATAAAACCCAGTACCTCCGCCTGCACATCCTCCATCTCGCTCAGGGCCATGGACATGGCCTTGTGATCGGTAGGAGGCACGCTGATGGTCAGCGTGACGGCGGGTCGCAGCGCTGCTTCATCGGCGCCGCGCAGGTACAGGTTGTTGCCCGCAGCAAGCATCAGGCGGCCATCGCCCGCCCCCTGTATGCGCGGCCCGGCGGACAGGCCGCCCCCGTCCCAGAAGGCCACCAGGGGCAAACGGTCGGTCTGGATGGGGTCGGCCTGTTCCCGCAGGCGCAGAACCTCGGTCTGGGTGGCGGTGTACACGGCGTCCCGCGCCGCGTCATAATACAGCATCAGGTCGCCCGGTCAGAAATTGTCCGTCTGCTCGGGCAATTTGAGGGGCAGCGCTGCCACGGTATCCTGCCGTGGGTCAAAGGCCACCACCTGGGGCGGCTTGGCCCGGCCGGTCTGCTCGTCCCGGTCGTTCTGGTCGTAGCGCAGGCCAAGCAGCAGGCCGTCCCGGTAGGGGACAAGGCTTTGCAGCATGGTCTGGGTATAGGTCTTGCGCTCGCCGGTAGCCAGGTCGTAGCTGTACAGGTCTTCCTTCAGGTCGCCCCAATTGCTTTGGATGACAAACAGCTGCCCTTCATGGGCTATCGCAAAGCGCGGTTGCTGCACATAGGTGTTGGGGGCATCCCCCCGGGTGAAGGGGGCCCAATCCAGCCGCATAGCCTGCTCATAGGCGGGCGTATCGCCCGACAGATCAATGCGGTAGAGCGTGCCGGTCTGCGCGTCCAGCCCCATGGGCTGACCCTGTTGGAGAAACAGCGTACTAACCAGTGGGGTGCCGGCAAGCCGCCTGGGCGCTGTACCCGGCACCCACAAATAGAGTGCGTTGCGGGTGCGGATAAGCGTTTGTCCCTCGAGTTGGATGAAGCTTGCTACAAAGTCGTTTTCGTCCATCAGCTGGCGGCCAAAGACCTGGCGTGTGGGCTTCGCCCCCTCTTGCTGGCCCAGGCCGGCCGCGGGCAGCAGGCACAGCGCCAGCAGCAGGATGCAGATACGGCGAATAGTCATTTTTTGCATGGTGATTCCCCCCTATCATGCTTTCTTCATTCAGCATACCACGGATACAGGCACGCAAATGTAACAACCTGCCCAGAGAGGCTATCTGTTACAATTACTGCCGTCGGACATTGTTTGCAGTTCGGTCACATACCCGGCCGGCCGAAAGTGTATTTTGCACCGCGGGCATGATATAATAACCTATCGAAGAAGAGCGGAGGCGGCGCAGTGTTTGGCAAATTCATGAACAACTACTACTACGGCAAGTCGGGCAAAGGGGATTACCGCAAGGATGATCTGCCCCGCACCCGGTGGCAGCTGTTCTGGGAGATGCTGCGCGTGCGGCTGGCCGGGCTGTTTCGGCTGAATTTGGTCAGCGCCGCCGCCTGGATCCCCGCCATGTATGTGCTGGCGCAGTTGGTCAGCGGGCTGTTCAACCTGGCCGGGCTGGTCAGCCTGGTGCAGCAGGACCCGGCCGCCGTCACCCCCGAGCAGATGGAGGTATACAACAACCTCACCCCCCTGCTGAACAGCCTGGTGCTGCGGGGGCTGTTGTGGCTCGTGCCCTGCGTGGCCCTCACCGGCCCCTTTCAGGCGGGCATGGCCTATGTAACGCGCAACTGGGCGCGGGATGAGCACGCCTTTGTGTGGAGCGACTTTAAGGACGCCCTGCGCGATAACTGGCAGCAGGCGCTGGGCGTGGCCCTGATCACCGGCCTGGTGCCCCTGGTGGTGTATGTGAGCTACCAGTTTTACGGGCAGATGGTGGGGCAGAGCATCTTCTTCATCGTGCCCCAGATGCTCACCTTGATGCTGGGCCTGATGTGGGCGCTGGCGCTGGTGTACCTGTATCCGCTGATGGTCACCTATCGGCTGAGCTTTCACACGCTGATCAAAAACAGCCTGCTGCTGGCCGTGGGCCGCCTGCCGCACACGGCAGGGGCACGCCTGACCATGCTGGTGCCCGCCATCATCGTGGCGCTGGTGGCCTGGTTTATGCCGCCCTACATGCTGTACGCGCTGATGATTCTGGCGGCCTACTACCTGATGCTGGGCAACGCGCTGGCGCGGTTTGTGTACGCCTCGCTGTCAAACGCCGTGTTTGACCGCTACATCAACAGCCGCATGGAGGGCGTGCCGGTCAACCGCGGCCTGGCCACCCCCGAGGAGGACGAGTACGACGAGGAGGGGCCCCAGGGCTGATGTACGGCGATTTTGCCCGCGTATATGACCGGCTGATGCGGGATGTGGACTACCCGGGATGGGCGGACTACTACGCCCGGCTGCTGGATCTGGCCCAGGTACCCCGGGGCGGGACGGTGGCCGAGTGCGCCTGCGGCACGGGCGGCCTCACGCTGCCGCTGAGTGCCATGTACCGCATGACCGGGGTGGACATCTCCCAGGAGATGCTGTCGGTGGCGGCGGACAAGCTGCGCGCGGCAGGCCGGCAGGTGCCCCTCATCCGGCAGGACATGCAGCGCCTGCAATTGCACCGAGCGCAGGACGCGGTGCTGTGCACCTGCGATGGTATTAACTACCTCACGGGCGACCGGGCGCTGCTCCATTTCTTGGCGGCTGCCCATGCCGCGCTCAGGCCCGGCGGCGCGCTGGCGTTTGACGTATCCAGCCTGTACAAGCTGCGCCACACATTGGGCGGCAACACCCTCACCAGCACCGAGGGGGATGTGCACTACATCTGGCACAACGACTGGGCCGAGCGGGAAAAGCGGCTGCGCATGCAGCTGCATCTGTATGCCCGGGGCGAGGGCGATTGCTGGGCGTATATTGAGGAGCGGCAGGCCCAGCGCGGCTACGATGAGCAGCAGCTGACTGATTATCTGACCGCCGCCGGCTTTGAATCCATCCGCATCTTTGGCGACCGGCACATGCAGCCCCCCGGCCCGCAGGAGCCGCGCTGGCATGTGCTGGCGAGAAAACCCCTATAGAAGAAAGGACATCCATGAGCAACCACAACATGAACAACAACGAATTGATTTTTCACGAGGCCGACGCCCTGCTGCGCATGACGCTGATGGGCGGCCAGGCCCGCGTACTGCTGTGTCGCACCACGCGGCTCACCCAGCAGGCGGCGGATATCCACCAGGCGTCCGACGCCGCCACCGCCGCCATGGGCCGCCTGCTGAGCGCGGCGGCCATGCTCTCCTGCATGATCAAGGAGGAGCGTGGCAGCGTGACGGTCACGGTATCGGGGGACGGGGCGGGCGGTCGCCTGACCGTGGTGGGCCGCGGCGGCCAGCTGAAGATCGCCGTAGAAAACCCCCAGGCCGAATTGACCGCGGGCGAGGACGGACGGCAGGATGTGGCCGGCTTTGTGGGCCGCCACGGCAAGCTGACTGTCATCAAGGACATGGGCCAGGGCGAGCCCTACATCGGCATCACCAACCTGGTGTCGGGCGAGCTGGGCATGGATTTTGCCGAGTACTTCACCATGTCCGAGCAGACGCCCTCGCTGGTGGCGCTGGGCTGCCTCAACCAAAGCGGCACCGTGCTGTCGGCCGGCGGCATTTTGATACAGGCCATGCCGGGGTGCGAGATGAGCGTCATTGAGGAGCTGGAGCGGCGCGAGCCCTTCTTCCGCGGCATCAGCCGCGAGCTGTACGACCGCTCGCTGCGCGAGCTGGCCGAGTTCTGGTTTCAGGATATGCAGTTAGAGGTGCTGGCGGAGGACCCGCTGACCCTCAAGTGCGACTGCTCGCGCGAGCGGATGGCCGCCGCCCTGCGCTCGTTGGGTGCGGAAGACCGGGCGGACATCGCCTCCTCGGGCGAGGATACGGTGATGGCCTGCCACTTCTGCCGCAGCGAGCACCGCTTCACCCCGGGCGAGCTGCACGCCCTGTTTGCCCCGGATGAGCAGGAGGGAAGCGATGCGCTGCATTGATTTTGATGCCCGCTTCGCCGACTACGCGCGCGACTGGGTGGCCGCCCACGAGGACGACTACGCCAGCGTGGACGAGATGGAGCTGGCCATGCCCGCCGTGTACCAGCAGTTTCTGGATACGCCGGCCGACTGGCTGGAGGGCGAGCGGCCGGGGGCCTACTTTGCCCGGTGGGATGACCCGGGGCTGCTGATCGGCTGGCTGGGCGACTACCTGGAGCAGCGCGTCAGCGTGCCCGACATGCTGCTCAACCGCATCGCCGAGCTGGGCGAGCCGGCGGCCGAGGTGCTCTGCCAGCTGCTGGACGACGACAGCGCCACCAACGAAAAGAAGATGCTGGCCGTCACCTTGCTGCGCGAGCTGGATAGCCCCCTGCCCATGGAGCGCTACGTGGCCTGGCAGTACGAGCGCGGCGAGGAGGACGAGCTGTGCGACAACGCGCTGGAAAGCCTGGAGGGCATGGGCGAAATCGCCCGCGCCGCCATGCTGGAGGGGCTGGAGGGGGCAAGCCCCGCCGGGCGCGAGGCCCTGCTGGGCGCCCTGAGCCACCTGACGCCCGATGAGCGCGTGTTTGAAGGCCTGATGGCCCTGCTGGATGCCCGGCCGCGCAGCCGCGCCGTGCTGGCCGCCTGCCTGGCCCGCCTGGGCGATGCCCGCGCCCTGCCCCGGCTGATCGAGCTGGCGCAGGAGGAGAGCCTTGCCTACCTCGACTACATCGAGCTGCGCAGCGCCATTGAGGCGCTGGGCGGCGAGGCGCCCGAGCACGAGTTCTTTGACGATGCGGAATATGATGCCCTGATGGGCGTGACCCCCTGACCGGAGACGCCATGATCTGCAACCACTGCCGAAAGGAATCAAACCCGGCCTCCCGCGTGTGCCCGTACTGCGGGCAGTACATGGGGGAGGAGGCCGCGCCCATCATCCAGGGCGAGGCCGTGCCCGTGTATGACGACAGCGACTACCGCCCGCAGGACAGGCCTGCGCCCGGCCGCAGCCCTGCGTCCAAGCGCCCGGCCAAGCGCCGGCGGCGCAGCGCCAAGCCAGGCCGCAAGCGGGACAATTACCGTCGTGTGATGGTCAACTGGGCCATGATCGGCCTGGTGGCGTTGCTGCTGCTGTTTGCCCTGGGGCTGGGCAGCTATGTGTACCTCCAGGTGACGCCGGGCGGCCAGCTGATATTGGCGCGCATGGGCCGGGAGGCCAGCGCCGATGCCTACTGGACGCTGGGCACCGAGTACCTGGACCAGGGCTACGTGGCCCGCTCGGTCGCCACCTATGAAAAGGCGCTGGCCATGGAGCCCGAGCACCCCGAATTGGTGGACCGCCTGATGCTGCTGGGCGAGGCCTATGAGGTGGCCTCCCAGCCGGACAAGGCGGAGGAGGTATATACCCGCATCTACAAGGAGTTGCAGCCCGCGGCGCCACTTGGCTACCGCAACGTCATCCGCCTGATGCTGCAGCAGGAGCGTATCAGCGAGGCCGTGGCCCTGATGAAGGAGGCCGCGGACAAGACCAAGGACGACAGCTTCACCGTGCAGCGGGCGGGCTTTGTGCCGCTGCCGCCCACGGCCACGGTGCCGGCCGGGCGCTACCTCATCCGCCAGACGGTGGCCTTTGTGTCCCCCCAGGGCTACGACATCTATTACGCCACCGGCAACGAGCTGCTGCCCGAGGGCGGCACGCTGTACACCGAGCCCATCAACCTGGGTGAGGGGTCGCATACCTTCCGGGCGGTGTGCGTGTCCAGCCTGGTGAGCGACGAGATGAACATCAAATATGTGGTGACCTTGCCCCAGCCCCCCGCGCCCAAGGCCAACCTGGCCGCCGGCACCTATGAGGGGCGCCGGGTGGTCAAACTGCGCGACATGGAGACCGACAAGAAGGACCCCAAAAAGCAGAACACCCTCTACTACACCGTTGACGGCACCCCGCCCTCGGTGGACTCGCCCCGCTACACGGGTGAGGGCATCCCGCTGGCCGGGGGCCGCACCAAGCTGCGCGCCATTGCGGTCAACGGCTATGGCAAGGTGTCCAACGAGCTGAATGTCGACTTCACCATCAAGGGGCTGCCCCCGTTTAAGAACTATTTCAACGGCGAGGATGAGTTCAAGGCGCTGCCGCTGATGAAAATCACGTATGAGGACTTTGTCAGCGCGCAGGGCGAACCCCAGAGCACTCAACCCATTGAGGATGACGCGGTATCGGGCGAGTGCTTCTCCGCCCGCTACCGCTGGGGCGAGGCGCGCTTTGTATCGCTGGATATCGGCCGCGTGCTCTACCACCTGGATACCGACGACCCCGGTATGATCGGCCCGCGCGGCAGCAAGGCAGGCATGGATATGACCGAGGTAACGGCCATGTTCCGCGACATGGGGCAGCCGCCCAACGACCGGGGCGACCGGGGCATCTACTACGATATCCAGGCCGGCTATGGCAACTACAAGGCGGAGTCGGACGACCCCACCACCGGGCGGCTGCTATATGTGGCCACGGTGTACGGCGAGGCCGTCAGCACCCGCATCCTCACCTACACCATCCGCGCGGGCCATGTGGAGCGCATCGTGCTGCGTTTTGTGGATCGCAAGCTGTCCAACGTCATATAGACCCCATTCCACCGCCGCCAAGGAGAGACGCCATGAAAGAGATTAAGCCCCCAAGAAGATCGCTCATTTTCTACTACCTCATCGCCATGGTGGCGCTGATGCTGCTGAACACCTTCCTGTTTCCCACGCTGATGAAGCCCACCGTCACCGAGGTGCCCTACAGCCAGTTCCTGGCCATGCTGGAGGAGGGCAAGGTGGACGCCGTGGAGATGGAGCAAAACCGTCTGCTCTTCCGCGACAAGCAGGCCACGCCCGCCTTTTATGAGACCGGCCTGATGGATGACCCGGGCCTGGTGCAGCGCCTGCAAGACGCCAAGGTGGCCTTCGGCTCGCCCATCATCCAGCAGGCGTCGCCGCTGATGAGCTTTCTGCTCACCTGGCTGCTGCCCATCGGTATCTTCGTGGTGCTGGGGCAGTACCTATCGAAGGGCATGATGCAGCGCATGGGCGGCACCAACGCCATGCAGCTGGGCAAGGCCAACGCCAAGATATATATCGAAAGCAAGACCGGCATCAAGTTTGGCGACGTGGCCGGGCAGGACGAGGCCAAGGAAGCGCTGACGGAGATTGTGGACTTTTTGCACAACCCGGAGAAGTACACCGCCATCGGCGCTGTGATGCCCAAGGGCGCGCTGCTGGTGGGCCCGCCCGGCACCGGCAAGACGCTGCTGGCCAAGGCCGTGGCTGGCGAGGCCAATGTGCCCTTCTTCTCCATCTCGGGCAGCGAGTTTGTGGAGATGTTTGTGGGCATGGGCGCGGCCAAGGTGCGCGACCTGTTTAAGCAGGCCGCCGAAAAGGCGCCCTGCATCGTGTTTATCGACGAGATCGATACCATCGGCAAGCGCCGCGACCAAGGCGGCCTGCCCGGCAGCAACGATGAGCGGGAGCAGACCCTCAACCAGCTGTTAAGCGAGATGGACGGTTTTGACGGCCGCAAGGGCGTGGTCATTTTGGCTGCCACCAACCGCCCCGAGGTGCTGGACCCGGCGCTGCTGCGCCCCGGCCGGTTTGACCGCCGCATCCCGGTGGAGCTGCCCGACCTGCAGGGCCGCATCGCCATTTTGGAGGTGCACATCAAAAAGGTGAAGACCGAGCCCGGCATCCGGCTGGACAGCGTTGCCCGCACGGCCGCCGGTGCCTCGGGCGCCGACCTGGCCAACATCATCAACGAGGCCGCGCTGCGCGCCGTGCGCGAGGGGCGCCACGCCGTGACCCAGGAGGACCTGGAGGAGAGCGTGGAGACCGTCATCGCCGGCGCCCAGCAGAAGAGCCGCGTGCTCTCCGACCGGGAGAAGAAGATCGTGGCCTACCACGAGGTGGGGCACGCGCTGGTGGCCGCCAGCCAGACCTACTCTGCCCCGGTGCACAAGATCACCATCATCCCCCGCACATCGGGCGCCCTGGGCTACACCATGCAGGTGGAGGAGGACGAGCACTACCTGATGAGCCGGGAGGAGATTGAGAACAAGATTGCCACCCTCACCGGCGGCCGCGCGGCCGAGGAGATCGTCTTTGGCTCCATCACCACCGGCGCCGCCAACGACATTGAAAAGTCCACCCAGTTGGCCCGCGCCATGATCACCCGCTTTGGCATGGCGGATGAGTTTGGCATGGTGGCCTTTGAACAGGAGGGCAGCCGCTACCTGGGCGGCGGCGGCATGGCCACCTGCTCCAACGAGACGTCGTCGCGCATCGACCAGATGACGGTGGATATCGTCAAGCGCCAGCACCAGAAGGCCCGCGATATCCTGCGGGAGAAGGAGCCCGTGCTGCATGCCCTGGCCAGCCACCTTTATGAGAAGGAAACCATCACCGGCGACGAGTTCATGAAGATCCTCGAGGAGCAGGAGGCCATGTGCGTGCTGCCCAGCGGGGAGGAC
>JAAZBU010000061.1 GCA_012513645.1 Clostridiales bacterium
TAGATCTTGTGATCGTAGTAGGCGCCCAGGAACTTCGCGGCGTCGTCGCGGCTGAAGCCGAAGGTCATCTGGGTCAGATCGTTGGTGCCAAAGGAGAAGAACTCGGCCTCCTTGGCGATTTCGCCGGCGGTCACTGCGGCGCGCGGAATCTCGATCATGGTACCCACGTGATACTCCATCTTCACGTCGGCTTCGGCGATCAGGCGGTCGGCGGTGGCGACCACGACGTCCTTGACGAACTTCAGCTCCTTCACCTCGCCCACCAGCGGAATCATGATCTCGGGCACGATGTTGTACTCGGGATGCTTGCGGTTCACGTTGATGGCGGCGGAGATGACGGCCTCGGTCTGCATCTCGGCGATCTCGGGATAGGTGACGGCCAGGCGGCAGCCGCGGTGGCCCATCATGGGGTTGAACTCGTGCAGGGAGGCCACGGTTTCCCTGAGGTCTTCGACGGTGATGTTCAGCTCCTCGGCCAGCTCGACGATCTCCTCATCCTTGCTGGGCAGGAACTCGTGCAGCGGCGGATCCAGATAGCGCACGGTCATCGGGCGGCCATCCAGCGCGATGTACATCTCCTCAAAGTCCTTCTGCTGCACGGGCAGAATCTTGTTGAGGGCAGCCTTGCGCTGCTCGGCGTTGTCGGCCAGAATCATCTCGCGCATGGCCTTGACACGGCTGGCTTCAAAGAACATGTGCTCGGTACGGCACAGGCCAATGCCCTCGGCGCCAAAGTCCACCGCCTGCTGGGTGTCGCGGGGGGTGTCGGCGTTGGTGCGCACCTTGAGGGTGCGGGCCTTGTCCGCCCAGCCCATCAAGGTGGCGAAGTCGCCGGTGACGGTGGTCTCCACCGTGGGCACCAGGCCGGCGTACACCTTGCCGGTGCTGCCGTCCAGCGATACATTGTCGCCCTCGTGGTAGGTCTTGCCGCCCACGGTCAGGGTTTTCTTTTCCTCGTTGATGATCAGGGCGCCGCAGCCGACGACGGCCGGACGGCCCATGCCGCGGGCCACAACGGCCGCGTGGCTGGTCATGCCGCCGCGCGCGGTCAGGATGCCGCGGGCCAGGTCCATGCCCTCGATGTCCTCGGGCGTGGTCTCATCGCGCAGCAAGATGACGGCCTTGCCGGCCTTGCCTGCGGCGGCCGCCTCGTGGGCCGTGAAGTACAGCTCGCCTGCGGCGGCGCCGGGGGATGCCGGCAGGCCGGTGGCGATGTTCTCCGCGGTCTTGAGGGCGTTGGCGTCAAAGTTGGGGTGCAGCAGGGTGTCCAGCTGCCTGGGCTCCACCTTGAGCACGGCCTCTTCCTCAGTGATCATGCCTTCGTTGACCAGGTCAACGGCAATCTTGACGGCGGAGGCGGCGGTGCGCTTACCGCTGCGGGTCTGCAGCATGTAGAGCTTGCCCTTTTCGATGGTGAACTCCATGTCCTGCATGTCGCGGTAGTGCTTTTCCAGCTTGGTGGCGTACTCAATAAACTGGTTGTACAGTTCGGGCATATCCACTTCCATGTCGGCCATGGGGTGGGGGGTGCGGATGCCGGCCACCACGTCCTCGCCCTGGGCGTTCATGAGGTACTCGCCGTACAGCTTGCTCTCGCCGGTAGAGGGGTTGCGGGTAAAGGCAACGCCCGTGCCCGAATCCTCGCCCATGTTGCCGAACACCATGCCCTGCACGTTGACGGCCGTGCCCCAATCGCCGGGGATGTCGTTCATGCGGCGGTAGTAGATGGCGCGCGGGTTATCCCAGCTGCGGAACACCGCCTGAATGGCGCCCATGAGCTGCTGCTTGGGGTCCTGCGGGAAATCCTCGCCCTTGGCATCGCGGTAGATCTTCTTGTAGCGGCGCACAACCTCCTTGAGGTCGTCTGCCGTCAGGTCGGTATCGCCCTTGGCGCCCTGCTCCTGCTTAACGGCCTCCAGCGCGTGGTGGAACTTCTGCTTGTCCACCTCCATGACGACGTCGGAGAACATCTGGATGAAGCGGCGGTAGCTGTCGTATGCAAAGCGCTCGTTGCCGGTCAGCCGGGCCAGGCCCTGCACGGCCACGTCGTTGAGGCCCAGGTTGAGGATGGTATCCATCATGCCGGGCATGGATGCGCGCGAGCCCGAGCGCACCGACACCAGGAAGGGGTTCTCCATGTCGCCGAACTTCTTGCCGGCTTCCTTCTCGGTGATGGCCAGTGCATCGTAAATCTGCTGCTCGATCTCGGGGGCGATGGTCTTGCCATCGGCATAGTAACGGGTGCAGGCCTCGGTGGTCACGGTGAAGCCCTGGGGCACCGGCAAGCCGATGTTGGTCATCTCCGCCAGGTTGGCACCCTTGCCGCCCAGCAGGTTTTTCATCGACGCGTCCCCTTCACGGAACAGATAGACGTACTTGGTCATAGGCGCTTTTTCCTCCCTTAAAATGACTGCCTTCGGGGCTTTGGCCCTGAAGGCAGGATTCAGCCGATTGATTATACCCCAAAATGAAGGGTTAAGCAATGCATGGCATCAGGTCAAAACATGACCATTTTTTCGGTTTTTCCATATCTACTCTGACTTAATTGCCTCCAGCGCCGGGATGCGCACGGCCTTGTTGGCCGGGTGGAAGCCTGAGAACAGGCCGATGAACACCGAGAATATCAGGGAGAAGCCCACCAGCCACATGGGCACCACCGACATGCGGCTACCCGGCGTGGACAGAATCTGCATCAGCTGGTCCAGGGATTCCAGCGTCTGCTTGCTCTGCACCACGTTGAGGATGGAGGAGATCAGCAGGCTGGCCGCGATGGCCGCAAAGCCGCCGATCAGGCCGATGCTGCCCGCCTCCAGCAGAAACAAAGTGCGGATGTCGTCAATTTTGCAGCCCAGCGCCTTCATGATGCCGATCTCCCTGGTGCGCTCGGAGATGGACATGATCATGGTGTTGGTGATGCCCAGCGCCGCCACCAACAGCGAGATGGCGCCCAGCCCGCCCAGCATCATCTGCTTCTCCTGGGCCTCCTTTTCCATGGGCTTGCGGATGGATTCCATCGAGCTGGTCACATAGCCCATCTGCTTGATCTGGCTCTCTGCCTCGGCCACCTGGGCGATGCCCGCCACCTTGACGATGACCTGGGGGTATCCCTTGGTGCGCCGGTTGGCTGCTTCGGTGCCGCGCCGGGCCTCCTTGAGGATGCGGTTCAGCTCCTCATCGTAGAGCAGCAGCCCGTCCGCCGTCTCGCCGCCCTTGGCATAGTCCTCCTTCATGATGCCTTCCGGCTTGAGGGGGTAGGCCTTGGTCTGGGTCTTGCCGTTGACGGTGGTCTCCACCACCAGTTCCAGCGGCATCTGCATGGGGTCGAAGTAGGGCTTGGGCTTGTCTGTTTGCTCGCCGTCATCCATGTACAGGCTGCTGGTATCCACCCTGTTGTGGCCCTCGGGGCGCTTTGTATCGCGGAACATGTAGGCAAAGTTCTGCCCCAGCAGCACGCTGCCCTTGCGCTCGGTGAGCTGGCCGCCCGCCAGCAGCTTGTAGCTCAGCTTTTCGGGCGCGTCGCGCTGCATACCCACCACGGTGGCAAAGTCGCACACAAAGCGCTTGTCCTTGCCGGCCACCACTCTGATTGTGATGTCATCCGCCGTCAGCTTGGGGGTGGCGAACACCACGCCGGGGATCTGGCGGAAGGTGCTAAGCAGCTTTGCGTCCATGGCGGGCACGCTCTTCACGTTGGCCGGCGGCGGGCTGACGTTGATGATGGTCAGCCCTTCGCTGGCCTCCATGCTCATCACGATGATCTCCACCTCCACGATGGCGCTGGTGTTTTTAAACCGGATGGTCAGCGGGAACTCAGCACCCGCGGCCACCTGCTCGGCGCCAAAGTTGTAGCTGCTGATGATGATGTTGGGCACCGAGATGTCGGGGCGCGGCTTCTTGCCGCCGCCACCGCCGCCGCCACCGGCGGACTTCACCTTGATGGCCGCGGGCAGCAGAATTTTTTCGTTGACTGTGCCCTGCTGGGGCGTCTTGTCGGTGACATACTCATACTTGGCATCCACCTGGATGCTCTGCTGGGCGGAGGTGATCTCCCGGTTGCCAAGCACCGCCAGGGCGACGCTCTTGACCTCACCGGGCGCCAGGTCGCCAATGGCAGTCGAGCTGGAGCTGCCCTGCAGCAGGATGCCCTCCGAGGGCGAGTAGGAGGCCACCAGGTTTTTCAGCTCGACGTTGCCCGTGTTCTTGAACCAGACAACGACCTCGCGGGTGGCGTCCGCCTCAATCAGCGTGGGAAAGTCGGCGCGGCCGATGAACATGGAGGCGGATTTGACCTCATTGGCTTTCACGGCGGTGGGCAGCAGCAGCTTTTCGGTCACGGTGGCCTGTCCGACCTGCTCGGCCACCGTATACTCGTGCTTGAGCGTCACCTCCACCGACAGCTGGGGCACGGTGAGCGCCTCTGCCGCGCGCAGGTGCAGCCGCATCTGGTAGGATTCGCCCGGCTCAATGCGCTCCAGCAGCACCGAGGCGCTGCGCTCCTCCAGCAGCAGGCCCTCCCCGGGGGCAAAGCTGGCCAGCGGCATCTCTACCGCCACCTGGCCCTTGTTTTCAAAGATCACATCCAGCAGGAAGGGGGCACCGGGCACGATGGGCAAAATATCGCCGCGGGTGATGTACACCATGGGCGCGGGTGCCTGGGGGGTGGCGGTCGGCTGCTCGTCGCCGGGGTCAGGGCTGTCCGTCGGGCCTGTGGTCACCTTGGCGGGCGGTGTGGTGGGGCCGGCCGTTCCCTTGGGGTCGGCGGTGGGCGCGGCGGTGCCTGTATCATTCACAGCGGGGGCGGCGGGCGCGTTCCCCTGCGGGGGCCGCGTGGCCGCGCCTGCCGAGGCCGTCGGCCAGGCTGTGGCCCCATCCACTGGGGACAGGTTGATGGCCCCGGGGGTGCCGGTGGCGCGGATGATGCCGTCCTCGGGCAGCACCTCCATCACGGGCGTGGCGGTGGGCTCGGGTGCTTGGGTAGCGGCCGGGGCGTCGGGTGCGTCGGTTGCATCGGGGTCGGTGGTATCGACCGGCTGATCAGTTGCCGGGGCGGGGGTGGCGTCACCCGGCACGGGCGTGGCGGTGCTTTCGGGGCCGGTGTACACCTCGCACTCGTGCAGGTTGTTCACAAAGGCGGTGTTGTACCCATCCAGGCTGAGGCCGCGGTAATACACCTTCAGCCGCAGCACGGGCTCGGTGCCGTCGTAGCGCATGCGGGGCAGCAGCACCTCAAAGCGCGCGGGGGATTCATCGCCCGACATGTTTTCCACCCGGACGGTCTGCGCCCAGGGGGTATCGCCGTCCGGCTCGCCCACAAAGCTGTTGCCGTCCGACATCTGCACGGCCACAGTGCCTTTGACGAACTTGGCCTTCACCGTATCCTGATAGTACAGGCGGATGTTGACCAGGTCGCCCCTGCCCACCCGGCGCAGCAGTGTGCCCGAAGCATCCTCAAACTGGTAGCCGCTGCCCTCCTGCAGGCGCAGCAGGTTGCTCTGGGGCATGATTTCGGGCGTGGCGCCCGCCGGCAACTCGGTGGGCTGCACCGTGGGCGCATCCGTGGCCGGGGCCGCCGTGGGTTCCACTGTCGGCTCTGCCGTCGGTTCGGGCGTGGGTTCCGGTGTCGGCTCTGCGGTCGGTTCCGGCGTGGGTTCCGGGGTCGGCTCGGGGGTAGGTTCCGGCGTCGGTTCCGGGGTGGGCTCGGGGGTGGGCACCGGCGTCGGCTCCGGGGTAGGCACCGGCGTCAGCTCGGGCGTGGGCTCAGGCGTCACCTCGGCCGCCGGTGCAGCGGCGGCCACGACGGCTTCCCCGGCGGCTTCCTCCGCCAGCACGGATGAGAAGGGCAGGCCTTGCAGCAAAAGCAGCAGGACCGCCAGCAAAAGGGCCGCGCGTTGTCTATATTGTTTCATCGGCTTTGCCTCCTTTGATGTTGCTGATCACCACGCCGTCGCGCAGGGTGACTACGCGGTCGGCATACTCCTGTATGGTGGGGTCGTGGGTGACCAAAATCAGGGTCTCGTTGAACTCGGCGGCGAATTCCTTCATCATGTGCAGCACCTCGCCGGTGGTGCGGGTGTCCAGGTTGCCCGTTGGCTCATCGGCAAATACCACCTTGGGCCGGTTGATGAAGGCGCGGGCAATGCCCACGCGCTGCTGCTGGCCGCCGGACATCTGGCCGGGGTAATGGCTCAGGCGGTGGCGCAGGCCGACGCGCTTTAGCAGGTCCACCGCCATGCGGTCTCGCACGCGCTTTTCGATGCCGCGAAAGGCCAGCGGCAGCGCCACATTCTCCACCGCGGTCAGCTGGGGCAGCAGGTTGTACGACTGGAAAATGAACCCCAGGTACCGCTGGCGGAAGATGGCCAGGTCGGACTCCGGCATGCGGGAGATGGCCGAGTTGCCGATGAACACATCGCCCACGCTGGGCCTTTCCATACCGGCCAGCTGGTTGAGCAGCGTGCTCTTGCCCGAGCCCGAGGTGCTGAAGATGCAGCAGGTTTCCCCCTGCATGATGGTCAGGTTGATTTTGTCCAGCGCCACCACACGCTCCTCCCCCACGGCGTATACCTTGCGCAGGTCCCGCACGCGGATCAGCGGCTTGGCCCGGGTTTCCGGCGTTTCACTCATGTCTGCCTCCTTGCACGGTCATGGTATCGCGCAAAGCATAAGAAAACCCGTGCGCAGTGCTTAAGAATTCTTAAGAACGGCCGGCCATGACAAAGCGGGCGCACCCGTGTATACTCACTCTGTATAGGAGGTGAGGGCATGCCGGAGCCGCGTACCATACTGATTGCCGACGATGACCCGCAAATCCGCGAGGTGGTCCGCATTTTGCTAGAAAACGAGGGCTACCGCGTGCTGGAGGCCGAGGACGGCGCAAAGGCGATTGCGCTGGCGGATGAACAGGTGGACCTGATTATATTGGATGTGATGATGCCCGGGCAGAACGGCTACAGCGCCTGTGCAGAAATACGCAGGCATTCGCTTGCCCCGGTCATCTTTCTAACGGCCAAGGCACAGGACGCGGACAAGACCATGGGCTTTGCCGCCGGCGGCGATGACTACCTGGCCAAGCCCTTTTCGGCCAGCGAACTGCTGGCCCGGGTGAAGGCCGCGCTGCGCCGCTACCTGAGCTACGGCGCCAAGGCAGCGCCCGCCGGGGATGAGCAGATTATCCTGGGCGACCTGACCATCGATGCCGGGCAAAACCAGGTGCTGCGCCAGGGGCCGGAGCTGCAGCTCACCGAGACCGAGTACCGCATTTTGCTGCTGCTGGCTCAGAACCGCAAAAAAATCTTCTCGGTGCAAAACATCTACGAGAGCGTGTGGCAGGAGCCCTATTATTACAGCGCCAACAACACCGTGATGGTGCATGTGCGCAACCTGCGCAAAAAGATCGGCGATACCGGCGACACCAACGAGGTCATCAAGACCGTGTGGGGAAGGGGATACCGCATTGACTAAGCCCCGCGCCTTCAGCCGCCTGGCCGTGTACCTGTTTGTCTGCGTGATGTTTGCGCTGGGCGTGGCAGCACTGCTGTTTGTGGGCGTGCGCGGCGCGCTTACCAACCGCATGTACGAACGGGTGATGAGCGAGGGCTATCAGGCGCAGCGCTCGGAGGAAGCGCTGGCCAGCCTGCAAGCGTATATTGATCACAACAATCTGTGCATCAGTCAGGTGGCCGGCCTGCAGGAGTGGGAGAAAAGCCACCCCTGGACCATCACCACAGTCAGTACCGCCAACCGGCTGCTGTACTCCACCGGTATGGGCCCCAGCGACATGCTGCCCCAGGAAGACGAAGGCACGCTGGACCTGATGACCGGCGCCCTGCCGCTGCGCTTTGCCGATGGGCAGGCGGGTGTATTCTTCTACCACACCGACGATGTGCGCTACGAAGCCCTCATCACCGCAGGCACGGGCGCCGGCGCCTTTGTGCTGTTTGTGCTGCTGCTGATGATTCCCATCAACCGCAAGCTGCCTATATCCGCCGCCTGCGCGAAGAGCTGAAGATATTGGAGGGCGGCGACCTCAACTATTCCGTCACCCTGCGCGGCCGGGACGAACTGTACGATTTGGCCCGCGGTCTGGAGGAGATGCGGCTGTCGCTCATCCGCCAGCAGCGCGAGCGCGAGGATGCCCAGCAGGCCAATGCCGAACTGGTGACCGCCGTATCCCACGACCTGCGCACCCCGCTGACCAGCCTGATAGGCTATATGGACCTGGTGGCCGACGGCAAGTACCGAAGCCCGGAGGAGCAGCGACACTTTCTCACCAGCGCCCGCACCAAGGCCTACCAGATCAAGGAGCTGTCCGACAAGCTGTTTGACTACTTCTACGTGTACTCCCGCCAGGAGGACGCCGAGCTTGCCCCGCAGGACGCGGACATTTTGCTGGGGCAGATGCTGCAGGAGTTTTTGATGGAGCTGGACAGCCTGGGCATGCGGGCGGAAAGCAGCCTCAATGAACTGGGCGGAAGCATGCTGGCCAACCCCTCGCTGCTGCTGCGCGCCTTTGACAACCTGCTGAGCAACATCCGCAAATACGCAGACAAACAGGCCGAGGTATGGGTCTCCTGCGGGCGGGACGGCCAGCAGGCGGTCATCCGCGTGGAGAACGGCATCGCCGGCGACCGGGCGCTACACGACAGCACCAACATCGGCCTGAAGACCTGCGACCGGGTGTTCCGCTACCACGGCGGCAGCTTTGAAACCCAGGAA
>JAAZBU010000062.1 GCA_012513645.1 Clostridiales bacterium
TGATCGGCATGTTTGGCGTATCCATGGCGCTGCAGCGCTTCTATGTGACCAAGCTCAACGTCCTCCAGCAGCTGATGGCGCTGGCGGGCGGCCTGATGCTGATTCACCCCGCCGCCATCACCGACCTCATCGGCATCGGCCTGGTCGTGCTGGTCATCCTCTGGCAGAAGATGCAGGTGCGCAACCAGCCGAGGCCGGCGGCAGCCTGATCGCTTCCAACTGACAACACGACTTCGAACGCCTCACGCATGTGGGGCGTTTTCACGCCATCAAAAAACCGCGGTTTTTCGATGGTCAGGCCTTTGGCCCTCCGCCTCTCACTTCGTTCCCGGGCGGCGGAGGGCATGGTAGCCCTTGCTTACGCAAGACCTGCCGCGCCACCGCACATGTCGCTGGCGCGGATTACAGTCAGAGGGCAGAGCCCTCCGACACCTCCCTTAGGCTTCTTGATACTCTGCGAATGCCTCACGCATGTGGGGCGTTCTTATTGTTTCATGATTGTTTTTCATCATCCAAGGCGGAACTTTTTCGTCCCAACCGGCGTCACAGGGAGGAAGATGGTTGAGAAAGGAGAATGCACATGATCAAGCGCCTGATATCGCTGCTGTCCGCTTTGCTGCTTCTGATCAGCATAGCACCCGCCCGCGCGGTCGATGGTCGGGACATTCTGCTTGTGTACCGCAGCGTGGGCTCGTGGGTATACACGGACATCATCATCACATTGGAGCGGGACGGCAGCCGCACACAGTTTGATGTGCGGGAGCTGCCGGGCGACCTCAGGAACGACCCTGCGCTGCTGCTGGCCTTCCTGCGCACCCATGGCCTAAATGGCGAAGAATCTGCACAGGAGGTGCCCGCGCCCACCAAGCTGCCGGCCATGCCCGCAGATCAGGCCCAGGCGATAGCAGACCTGCTGCCCCTGCTGACCGAGCAGAGCTTCGAGCCCCGATTTGACAAAACAGACGCCGGCGCACAGCTGCTCTACGCCCCCTACCTCAGGGATGGCAGCGACAGGCTGACGCTGCTGCAGGAGGATGGCTCGTGCGTCGGGCAGAGCGATGACCCCGTGGCGCAGCAGCTGATCGCGCTGGGGCTACCCCTGATGCGGGGGCCGGCTGACTGACGCTGCCTAATTTCAGTACGCACAGAAAATGTACAGAAGCGGGGTTGGTCCAGGCGAATTATGTGATATTATTGGTCAATCCTTTTGCGCATTCTTTACCTGCCACACCCTCTGGCGGCAGGAAGAAATAATCATGTGGAACGAAGGAGAAAAATGATGAAAACCAAGAAAACCCTGATGATGATCTTTCCCTGGCCGTGGTGGCCGTGCTGCTGACCGCCTGTGGGGGCAAGGCCTCCATTGAAGGCAAGTGGACCGCCCCCGACCTGGCCCAGCAGATGGGCATGGGCGATCTGGGCGCCGAGGCAGGCCAGGTGGTGTATGAGTTCACCAAGGATGGCAAGGTGCTCATCACCATCGGCGGCAAGAGCATGGTGGAATTCACCAAGGAGATGATGAAGTCAGCCGGCCTGCCCGATGATCAGATCGACGCCGCCATGAAGGATGCGCCCGAGATGATCTACAAGGTGGACGGCAACAAGATCACCTTGACCACCAAGATGGGCGAGACGGTGACCGAGGACGGCGGCGAGTTCAAGCTGGACGGCGACAAGCTGACCCTGCCCGGCGGCACCGGTGAGAGCATCTCGCTGACCCGGGTGAAGTAAACAGAATCAAACACATATGACCGGGCCTTGCGGCCCGGTCATATTATATCAATCGGCTCCGGCTCATACTAAACGAAAACGTTCATGCAAGGATGGACGCGGGATTTTTTCGGCTGCGTGAAGCCGAATGAGGGAAATATAGCGGCGCTACGCTGACCGAGGGAGGCAATACGCAGGCGGAAAAAGACAAGTCCTATCAAAGCATTAAGGTTTGAGTTTGGTATCACCCTGCCAGCGGCAGCGCGCCATATCCACCCGCCCGTCGGGCAGAAAAAGCACGCCCTCCTGCTCCAGCATGGCGCGGCGCAGCGGCGCGTACAGGCCGCCTGTGATATCGCCATTGGCCATCACCACCCGCTGCCAGGGCAAATAATCCGGGCAGTGGCGCATGGCGCGCCCCACCTGCCGGGCAGACCGGGGAAAGCCCAGCATGCGCGCAATCTGCCCATAGGCAACCACGCGCCCCTGCGGGACGCGGGCCACTACGGCGTACACCTGCTCAAAAAACGGATCCATCGGGCGCCCTTCCTTGCCATCATTCATGGGGCCATCATACCACCCGGCGGCGCGGGGGACAACGGCCCCGCGCGGCAGCCTGAATTGCAACAGTAAGTGAAACAAGAGCCTTCGGATGGGAGCGGGCTTGAGCCCGCTCAGGCTGCCTCGGGGCGCCCCGAGGCGATTTTTGCACTCATCCCATTTAAAATCCGGCGTGGCAAA
>JAAZBU010000063.1 GCA_012513645.1 Clostridiales bacterium
GCCATGCAGTTTGAGCGCGCGGCCGAGCTGCGCGACTGCATCCGCGATATCCGCGGCCTGATGGAGCAGCAAAACGCCCAGCGCGCCAACCGGGCCGAGCAGGATGTGATTGCCCTGGCGCAGGATGGGCTGGACGCCATGGCGCAGGTGCTGTTTGTGCGCGGCGGCAAGCTGATAGGTGCTGAGGCCTACGCCCTGCCGCGGGAGGGCGACGAGCCGCCCGACGAGGTGCTGGGGGCCTTCCTGCTGCAATACTACGCCGACAGAGTGCCCCCCCGGGAGGTGCTGGCGCAGGCCGCCGACGCGCCGGAGGATCTGGAGAGCTGGCTGCGCAGCCGCCGGGAGGGCGCGGTGACGCTCACCATTCCCCAGCGGGGGGACAAGCGGGCGCTGGTGCTCACCGCGCAAAAAAACGCCGCTGACGCCCTGCAAAAGCGCAATGCCCAGCAGCTGATCCGGGAGGAGCGCACCACCGGCGCGGTCAAGGAGCTGGCCGATGCACTGGGGTTGGACTTTGTGCCCCGGCGCATAGAGGGCTTTGACATCTCCAACACCCAGGGCGCGCAGTCCGTTGCCTCCATGGTGGTGTTTATCGACGGGCAGCCCGACAAGAAGGAGTACCGCCACTTCCGCATCAAGACGGTGGAGGGGGCCAACGACTTTGCCAGCATGAACGAGGTGCTGCGCCGCCGCTTTGCGCGCGTGCAGGCTGAAAACGAGAAGGACCGCTGGCCCCGGCCCGACCTGGTGCTGGTGGACGGCGGGCCCGAGCAGCTGCGCTTTGCCCGCGCCGCCATGCTGGAGACAGGCGAGGAGGTGCCCATGTTCGGCCTGGCGGAACGGCTGGAGGAGATCTGGCTGCCCGACCGCAGCCAGCCGGTGCGGCTGGCCGCCCGCTCCCCCGCGCTGCACCTGGTGCAGCGCATCCGCGATGAGAGCCACCGCTTCGCCATCACCCACCACCGCAAGCTGCGGGGCAAAGCATCGGTGCATTCCCGGCTGGAGGAGGTGCCCGGCATCGGGCCCGCCAGGCGGCGGGCGCTGCTGGCGCATTTTCGCACCATGAAGGCCATCAGCGAGGCCGATGAGGCCCAACTGGCGCAGGTAAAGGGCATGACCGCGGAAACGGCCCGCGCGTTGTACGCCGCGCTGCACCCCGAGGGCGGGCCGCAGGATGCCTGATATTTTAACCCCTTGCATGAAAGCAGGTGCAACCCGCGTTTTATGGTTGGAAGGAGTAGGGATGCGCGCAAGAAGTCTGGTGGCCCTGTTGCTGGCGCTGATGCTGATGGCAGGCCCGGCACAGGCGGTATTTTCGCCCCAGGGGCAGCAGCTGGCGGACGGCTGGCAGCAGGGGCAGCCCATGACCCTCACGCTGGGCGCCCAGCTTGATGCCTGGCAGGAGTTGCCCGCGGATGACTTGCCCGTGGTATCGGCTTGGCTTGCCGGGCTGTCGCTGCGGCTGACCCTGGCCGAGGACCGCTGGGACATGGCGCTGCTGCACGGCGATCGGGAGGCCCTGCGCGCGGCGCAGACGCCCCTGGAACAGGACACGCAGCTGATCATGGGCCCGCCGGCCACGGCCTTCCTGGGCAACCCCGAGCGCGATCCGCTTAATCTGCTGCTGGGGCACGAGCCCTCGGCAGATTGGGCCGCCCTGGCCGGCCTGCCGGACAGGCTGACCGGTGCCCTGCCCGGCCTGTGGGCCCTGCTTGCCCCCCACGCCGTGCAGGCGGACAAGCGCCAGACCATCCACAACGTGGGCACGGCCGCCAGCCGCGTGGAGCACACGCTGAGCGCCCAGCAATGGAACGCCCTGTGGCCCCAGGCAGCGCCCGCCCTGGCGCAGGCCCTGGGCGAAGGGACGGCGGCGGATGTTGTCCGCTCGCTGCGCTTCACCACCGAGGGCAGCTTGCGCAGGCTGCTGGACGGCGAGGGGCGGGACATCGGCCTGCGGTTTGAAGGGGGCTTGTCGGCAGCAGGCAAAAATGAGCGGCGGGTCACCCTGCTGGTGGGCTATCAGCCCGGCCAGGGCCTGTACCTCAGTTTCAAGGCCCCGCAGGCGGCCGGCCGGGACACTTTGGAGATCGCCTTCACCGCCGCCTTGACCGGCAAGGCGCCCCAGCGCAACCTGACCGCCGACTGGACCGTGACCCGGCGCCTGGACGGCAAGGGCGATACCCGGCAGGGCATCCTTACCTTGCGCAGCAAGGATACGCCACAGGGCGAGGCGCTGACCGGCCGCGTGCGGATCACCCACAAGCCGGCGGGCGGCAAGGCCAGCCGCCTCACGCTGGAGCCCGACCTGGTGCTGGCAGACGGCCGGATGGAGGGCAGCCTGCGCATGAAGCAGGAGACCGGCGGCAAAACGGCGCTGGACCTTACCTGGCACCTGTTGCTGGCCCCGGGCGCGATGCCCGAGCCGCCTGCCCCGCAGCGCAGCTTTGACCTGCGGGATGCCGCGGACTCACAGCTGCCCGCCGCGCGGCAGGCCCTGACCGCCGCTTTGCTTTCCGCCACGCGCGGCCTGCTGATGGACCTGCCCGAGCCCCAGCGCCTGCTGCTCATCCACCTGATGGGCCGCGACCTGCGCACCCAGGATATGCCCGCCCCGCACACCCCGGGGCACGAAACAAACCGCTACCTTGTAACCGACCCACTGTCAACCGAGGAGGGAACCCCATGAAAAAGATGACCGCGCTGCTGCTGGCGGCACTCCTGCTGCTGGGCCTGATGCCCGCGATGGCGGCGGAATACGACACGCTGGACCAGAAGTTGGCCCTGCAGCTGCAAAACGGCTCCGGCCTGACGGCCACGGCCACCCTGAGCACAACGCCCAACCTGAAAATGTCTGTGCTGAGCGAGACGGACAACGTGATGCTGGCGGCGCTGCTGCCGGGCGCGGCGCTGGAGTTGCGCCACATCCGCGGCGCCAATGCCGGCGGCCGCGGCAAGGAGGACCTGTCGCTCAAGCTCACCCGCAGCGGCGTGCAGCTGGCCGACCTCAAGTACTTAAGCGACGGTTTCCTCGAGTCCGTTTCCTCCACGCTGCTGGGCGCAAAGCCCTATGCCTCCGCCCGGGGCGACGGCCTGCTGGCCGCACTGCTGTTGAAGCAGGATGCCACCTGGCCGGGCGTTGAGCGCCCCATCTGGGCGATGGCCACGGCCGATCTGGAGTGGCGCAAGCAGGCCGAGGCCCAGCTCAAGCCCATCACCGACAAGCTGAGCCTGTGGCTGCAGGGCTACACCAACATGACCACCGAGCGCGATGCCGGCGGGCAGGCAATTACCGTCAACACCATCACGGTGCCGGCGCCCGAGCTTAAAAAGCAGCTTAAGGCGATGATGAGCGAGCTGTACGCCAACCAGGCCATGATGGCCCTGCTGCGCGAGCAGATGACCGGTGCTGAGGCCCGCGCGTACCTGGAGCCCACCATGCTGACGGGCTTTCACACCGCCATCGACCGGCTGGCGCTGGACGGCAGCCTCGCCGTGCAGCGCAAGTATGACAGCACGGGCCGGCTGACGCTGGACGACATCCGCCTGCCCATGGGCGGCACCCGGGGCATCCGCCAGGTGCACTACCGCTACGAGCTGCTGTCCGGCGGCGAGGGCAGCACGCTGGTGGAGGTGACCATGATGCCCAAGGGCACCGCTGCCGGCCAACAGGGCAGCATCTACACGCTGGATATGCGCGGCGGGCCGGTGGCCGATGCGCAGGAAGGCGCCGACACCCAGAGCTACACAGGTACCCTCACGCTGCAGCCCGAGCCCGGCACGCAGCAGGCCTTCACCGTCAACGAGGCCGCCAAGCCCATCCAGCACGAGTGGCAGTTCAACCTCTACATGGACCATGGGGCCGAAACCGTGGATGCGCAGACCAGCCGCCTCAAGCGCGAGCACGAGATCACGCTGCTGCTCAAGCCCCAGAACATGCCCGGCGTGGGCGACCAGTCCATCAAGCTGAACGTGAGCATCGACTCGGGCCGCGCCACCAGCTCGGCCACCCGCTTCAACGGCCAGTTGGTCTGGCAGGACCTGTCCACCGAAGGCGCGGTGACGGCGGACATCAGCGGCGCCTCGGCGCCCCCCTGGGTGATCCCCTCGGTGGATACCGCGGATGCCATCCGCCTGGACCGCATGACCGAGCAGCAGCTCACCCTGCAGCAAACACAGCTGCAGGCCGCGCTGGCCGCCGCCCTAACCCGCATGGTGACCAGCCTGCCGGTGCCCAACGTCCAGCCGTAAAAACACAAAGAACACAAAAATCGCGTCACAAAGTTCACATTTTTACGAAAACTTTACACTTTCCCTATCCCTCGGCTTGTCTGGGGGGATTCTTTGCTGGTATAATTAATATGATCCGGTATAATGCCATGAGGAAAAGAGGAGGAACCCATATGATGAAACTGACGAAGCGGCTGAGCGCATTGCTCCTTGCCCTTGCCATGATGCTGACCGGGCTGAGCGCCCTGGCCGAGGCCCCTGCCACGCCCCTGGAGCAGCCCGCGGTGATGGCTGTCTATGAGCGCGGCAACTCCCTCAAGACGGTGATGGACGTGCGCCTGGACGCGCAGACCGCCATGGGCCTGCTGGGCATGATGGGCGCCCTGCCCGCCGATGACGCCAGCATGCAGCCGTTGGTAACCACGGTAATCGAGGCCATCAACAAGCTCAAGACCACCATGGTATCCGATAACAGCAACGCCGCCATCAGCATCGGCACCGATGGGGGCGA
>JAAZBU010000064.1 GCA_012513645.1 Clostridiales bacterium
GGGACCCAGTAAATGCCATGCTGCTGCAGACTCGCCTCGGGTACGTCTGTGCAGGAGTCCACCAAAATAGCTATTTGATTCGGGTTCATCCTATCCTCCTTGATGATGCAGTATCAGTGTACTGGCTCGTAAAATGGCTGTCAAGTATACCCGCCTTGAAAAGCACAAAAATCTGTCAATATTGATCCAAAAAAGAGGTGAAGGGCCCCTCATCGCGCACCCGCCAGCCCAGCACAGCGCCCAGGCTCACCTTTTCCGCTGCGGAAAAGATGCACCCCTCCACATTGGGGTTGGTGCGCTTAAGGTCCTGTATCAGGCGCTTGACCTCGCTGCGCTTGCCGCCATCCGCCTGGCGGGTTACCCGGCAGGCGCAGGTCATCACGGGCAGCTCAAAGCGCGCGGCGATGGCCCGCACCTGCTCCTCCCGCACCAGAAACAGCGGGCGGATCAGCTCCATGCCCTCATAGTTGCGGCTGCGCAGCTTGGGCATCATGGTCTTGAACTCGCCCCCGTACAGCACGCTGAGCAGCGTGGTCTCAATCACATCGTCATAGTGGTGCCCCAGGGCAATCTTGTTGCAGCCCAGCATCTGCGCCTGCTTGTACAGGTGCCCGCGGCGCATGGACGCGCATACATGGCAGGGAGAGTTCTTTGCGTCCTCAATGCTGGCAAAGATGTCCGTTTCAAAGATATGAAGGGGGATATCCAGCTGCCGGGCCGCTTCCTCCATGGTGCGGCGTTTCTCCGGGGTAAAGCCCGGGTCCATCGCCAGGAAGGACAGCTCAAAGGGAATCTCGCTGTAGCGGTGCAGCAGCTGCAGGCACTTGGCCAGCAAGAAGGAATCTTTGCCGCCGGACACGCAGGCCGCGATATGGTCACCCGCCTGAATGAGCCGGTACTCCTTGACCGCGCAGACAAAGTACCGCCAGATGGTCTTGCGGTAGGTGGTGGTGATGGCGTGCTCTACCCGTTGCGACAGGCTGTCCAATACATGCTCCCTTTCTGTTGATTGCTGGCGAATTATAGCATACCCGCAGCGGCTATGCTATAATCTGCCTGTCGAAATTGTGTTGTGGGGCAGCTGTCCCCAGGGAAGGAGCACGGCATGCGCGAGGCGCTGGAAGCAGTGGTCAGGGAGGCCGGGCAGATGATGCTCAGCCGGCAGGAGGCCGCCGTTCACCGCAAGGAGGGGCACTTCAACTTCGTCACCGAGCGGGATTTGCAGATCCAGGAGTTCCTGCGCGGGCGCCTGGCCGCGCTGCTGCCGGGCAGCTGCTTCTTCTCCGAGGAGCAGGACAACCAGGGCCTGACCGATGCCCCCACCTGGATTGTGGACCCCATCGACGGCACCATCAACTACATGCGGGGCAGGCGCTGCTCGGCGGTATCGGTGGCGCTGCTGCACGGCCGCCGGCCCACCCTGGCCGCGGTATACGACCCCTTTGCCGACGAGATGTTCACGGCCCGGGCAGGAGAAGGGTGCCAGCTCAACGGCCAGCCCGTGCATGTGGCGGACACGCCCTACGAGCGGGCGCTGATCACCGTGGGCACCACTCCCTACGAGCCCGAGCTCATGCGCCTGGGCATGCAGGCGGCCTACGCCGTGCTGCGCCAGGCGGGCGACATCCGCCGCAGCGGCTCGGCCGCGCTGGATTTGGCCTGGGTGGCCTGCGGGCGCACGGACGCATTCTTTGAAATGAGGCTTTCCCCCTGGGACTTTGCCGGCGGCGCGCTGCTGGTTGAGGAGGCGGGCGGCAAACTGTGCGACCCGCAGCATGAGGAGATCGACTACGGCAAGCCATCGCGCATGCTGGCCGCAAACCCGGCCTGCTACCAGCCCGTATTGGACATCCTGCGCCAGGCCCAGCAAGGCCGGCTGGAGGCGTTGTGAATATCCCGCTGTCCTCGCCCCATGTGCACAGCCAGTACTGTGATGGTCGGTCCACCGCGGAGGAGATGGTGCAGGCCGCCATCCGGCGCGGCTTTGTCAGCCTGGGCATCTCCAGCCATGCCACGCAGGACTTCGACCCCGGCTACTGCATCGACCCCGCGCTGGAGGACGACTATATCCGGGAGATCCGCGCCCTTGGGCAGCGGTACGCGGGCAGCATCCGCCTGTGGCTGGGCATCGAGCGGGATGTGTATTCCATCGCCGATGCCGGCAGGTATGACTATGTGATCGGCTCGGTGCACTACCTGCGCCATGATGCCGATACCTTCAGCGTGGATGGAGATATTGATCGGCTGCGCGCCGGCATCGACCGGCACTACGGGGGCAGCGGCGCCGCCATGGCTGTGGCCTACTATGGCATGCTGGGCAGCTATGTGCGCAAGGCGAAGCCCGACATCATCGGCCACTTTGACCTGGTGATGAGGCACAACCGCCGCCACGAACTGTTTGACCCGCAGGAACCCGCCGTATGGCGCGCGGCGCTGGACGCGATGGAGGAGGCCTTTGAGGGCTGCCGCCTGATGGAGGTCAACACCGGCGCCCTGGCCCGCAGCGGCGCGCCCGAGCCCTACCCCAGCCTCAAGCTGCTGACGCACTGGCGCAAGCTGGGGGGCGAGGTGATTTTATCCAGCGACTGCCATGCCGCCCACCAGATCGATGCCGGGTACGAAGAAGGCCTCCTGCATATGCGGAAGGCCGGGTATGATCGGATGCACTATTTGGGGACGGGCGATCAGCTGTTTGAAATAGCAGCGATTTAATTGCCCTAACGGATATCCTATCGCCCCTCGGGCAGGGCCTCCCACACGGTGGATACAGGCCCCTGCGCCCGCAGGGCGCGCAGGCGCTTGATGCGCTGCTCCACCCGCCGGCCGGCCATAGCCTGGCTGCGGTACTTATCCATCAGCACACGCACGCCCACCGCCACCGGAATCGCCGGCAGCGCCCCCGCCCCCAGGCCGGCCACCAGCGCGCCTGCGCCCATGGCCGCGCCCGTTTTGGCCGCGCGATAGGCCGAATCCTGCATAGCGGCGGTGCCCGTCTTGCGGCCCAGCAGCACGCGGCTGCCCTCGGTGACGGCGATCACCGCCAGCGGCAGGCCAAAGCTGGCCACGTTGAGCGCGTCGTCCAGCAGGCCGCTGTCGCCCAGCAGCCCCAGATCGACCGATACCTCATCCGCTAGGCTGAGCCCGACAGCGATGCTGTCCATCAGCGTGGTGTTTTGTTTTTTCTTGTATTTATCGACGATTTCCTGAAAGCTCGCCATCATGATCCTCCAAAGGTCTTGAGCAGCGCGGTGATCACCCAGGCGCCTGCCAGGATGGCCGCGATGATGGTCATCTGCCGCAGCACTGAGGTCAGCGTGCCGCGCTTTTGCTGCTGCCTGTCCTGCTTCTTTTCCAGCGCGTCCACCCGGCGCTGCAAGGCGTTCACCCGCTCCTCCAGGGCGCGGCGGCCCTCCTCATCGATGGTGTGGGCGGCGTTCAGCTGGGCCAGGTCCTGCTGGGCGCGGCTCAGGTCCTCGCTGAGGCCCTCGGCCACCAGCGTCATCTCGCTGGTAAACTCGTCCACCAGCGTGCCCAAGTCGCGCCCCTTGATGCCCTGCACGGCGGTGTCCAGCAGTTCGCGGGAGCGCTGCACCAGGTTGGTCTTCTTTTCCTCGGGGGGGTGGGTCATATCAAACGAAGCGCAGGCCATTGGCCGCCTGCTCGTCGGCATATCGGTTGAGCAGCGATTTGATGCGATTGTAGGGGTTGAGCAGCGCGCTGAGGCTGCGGTCGTGGTTCAGCGTCGCGATGAGGTAGGCCACATACTTGGACATATCGGCCTCGACATACCACTTGGCCTGCTTGAGCTCGGGCTGGTTGTAGTTGAGGTTGGTGGCCAGCACCTTGGTGATGATGCCCTGCTCGTAGGCCGCCTGAAATTCGTCCAGGCCGTTGGTAAAGAAGGCAAACGTGGCCACGCAGAAGATTCGGTTGGCCTTGCGCAGCTTGAGCTCGCGCGCCAGGTCCAGCATGCTCTCGCCGGAGGAGAGGATGTCGTCTGCCACGATGACGTCCTTGCCCTCCACGCTGGTGCCGATGTACTCGTGGGCAATGATGGGGTTGCGCCCGCCCACGATGGTGGTGTAGTCGCGCCGCTTGTAGAACATGCCCAGCTCCAGCGCCAGCACGGAGGAGTAATAGATGTTGCGCGCCATGGCCCCCTCATCGGGGCTGACGATGAGCATGCTGTCCTTGTTGATGTTCAGGTCCTTCACCTCGTGGCACAAGGCCTTGAGCATCTGGTAGGTAGGCATTACATTTTCAAAGCCGATGAGCGGCACGGCGTTGACCACGCGCGGGTCATGGGCGTCAAAGGTGATGATGTTCTGCACGCCCATGCTCTCTAACTCCTGCAGGGCCATGGCGCAATCCAGGCTTTCGCGCGAGGTGCGGCGGTGCTGGCGGCTTTCATACAGGAAGGGCATGATGACGTTGACGCGCTTGGCCTTGCCGCCGATGGCGGCGATGATGCGCTTGAGGTCCTGAAAGTGATCGTCCGGGGACATGGGCACTTCCTGGTCGTACATGTTGTAGCGGACGGAGTAGTTGAGCACGTCCACAATGATGTAGATGTCTAGGCCACGCACGCTCTCCTTGAGCACGCCCTTGCTCTCGCCTGTGCCAAAGCGCGGGCAGTAGGCCTTGATGAGGAAGTTGTCGCGGTTTTTGCCCGGTACGGTGAAGAAATCCCCGTCCTCCTCACCGCCCTCCAGATCGTGCCACTTGAGCAGCCAGGAGTTAATCTGTTCCCCCATGTGCTCGCAGCCGTTCATTGCGATGATGCCCAAAGGCCCGAAGGGTACCTCGTTGAGATCCTTCACCCACGAGATCACTGAAGCCGCCATGTCCGCCCTCCTGTCAACAAGATGATGATATTATTCGCCGGCCGGTTGGTCATCCTGCGCAATCGCCTGAACGCGCTGCAACTGAAGCTTGGGGTAGCCGGGGTCCGCGGCCTCGGCCTCGGGGGTGTTGATCCCCACCAGCACGCCCCACACCCGCACATGGCTGTCCACTGCCAGGCTGGGGTCGCTGTCGGTCACCAGCACGATGGTATCGGCGTAGCCGGTGACTGCCTTGCGCAGCGCCAGGCTCACCACGTACTCGCCGACAATGTGCTCGGTCTTGGTTACATAGCCGTCATAGGTCAGCAGCTTGCCGTCATAGGTTTCGGCCTTGGCAATCAGGTCGGTGTAGGGCGGGCTGAGCGCCTCGTCCCCCGCCTGCTGGGCGGCCTGTGCCGCCGGCTGCTCGGATACCGCCGCCGCAGGCTGCGGTGCGCCGCGGGTGGCCAGCCACTCAAAGCTGCGGGAGTTGAAGCCCTTCTTGGAGAAGGTGAGCCGCACATGGTAGCTGCCCTCCTCCTTGGTGTTGACCGTGAAGGAGAAGCTGCGGTTGTTGTTGGTCTTTCTGGTCGTCGCCTTGTCGCCGATGACCATCTGCACGCTGACGCCCGGCTCGGTCTTGCCCATGATCTTGTACTGGTCCTGCGTCAGCTCCCCAGGCAGCTCGGAGGTAAACTCCACCGGCAGCATGCCCTTGTCGTAGGTGATGGAGTAGCTTTTTTCCAGCGTCTCCAGCCCCTCGGCCTCCACAGTCAGGGTCAGCAGGTAGATCCCCTCGGCGGGCAGCGTGACGGGCAGGCTGTAGTTGCCCTTGGCGTCGGCCACGGCGGTAAAGTTCTCCGCCTTGTTGCTGGTAAAGGCAATGGTGGTGGCGGTCAGCTTGGCATCCGCCCGGGTGACGCCCTTCATGGTGAAGGTGGATTCGTAGGTTTCCCTGGGCGCGCCGGCGCTTTCGTTGAGGAACACGGGCATGGACACGCCGTCCCCCACATCGCCGGTGAACACCAGCGTGTCAAAGATTTTGTTGAGCGCGGTGTTGTCGCCGCTTTTGAGCTTGCGTCCATACACCTGCATGTCGATCATGACGGTGCGGCCGTTTTTGACGCTGCGGCGCGCGAAGCCGCGGTGGTGAACCTCACCGTCCACGCGGTAGTTGTAGCGGATCATGAGGAAGCGGCCGATGCCGTCAAAGTTTTTCCACTCGGCGCTTTCCACCCGGTAGCCCTGGGCGGCAAAGGGGCCGTCCTTCTGGTGCAGGGCGCGGTATTCGGCGCGCACATTCGCCGACTGCATGTCGATGTCGCCATAGCGCTGGCCGTCCGCATCGCCCAGCGATGACACCACCAGCACGCGGTTGTTTTTCTCGTCATAGGCCTTCAGCACGATGCCCTGCTGCTTAAACTCTTCCTGCCAGGTGGCCACCGTGCCGCCCCGGTTGAGGATGAAGCTTTCATTGGCCTGCAGGGTGTCCGCCGTGAGCACCGGCGCGTACACGCCATCGGGCAGGGACAGGATGCCCGGCAGCCCCGACATGCTGATCTGCTCCGCCTGGGCGGGCAGCAGCGCCAGCATGCAAGCGAGGGCCATGATCCAGCTAATCAATCTGCGCAAGTGGATCCCTCCTTTGGATGTCCTGTATATATTCTAACATAGCCGCGACAAAGGGACAACCTGAAACATCTGCCCGCCGGGGCAAAACGGCGGGCAGATGTGGCAAAACAGGCGCGTGTCCCGGAATCAATATGCCTTTGAAAAATACATGACCTTGTCGGCCTTTTGCCCGCAGCACACGCAGCTGTCCCCGATGGGCGTCTGGTCAAAGGGCATGTTGCGGCTGGTGGCGCTGGTTTCTTCCTTGATGTTGTCCTCGCAGGCGCGGCTGCCGCACCACATGGCGCGGGCATAGCCGGTCTGCACCTGCTGGCGCAGCTCCTCGTAGCTGTGCACATCCTTGGTGTGCTCATCCATAAAGGCCTTGGCTTGCGCAAACATGCTGCGCTGAATGTCATTCAGCAGCTCCTTCACGCCCTCGGCCAGGCTGTCCAGCGGCAAGGTGCCCTTTTCAAAGGTATCGCGGCGCATATAGCTGGCCACGCCGTTTTCGATGTCGCGGGGGCCAATCTCCAGCCGCAGCGGCACGCCCTTGAGCTCCCACTCGTTGAACTTCCAGCCCGGCGACAGGTTGTCCCGGTCGTCCAGCTTGACGCGGATGCCGGCCTCATGCAGCTGCTGATACACCTGCTCGCAGCGCTCGATGACGCCGCCCTTGTGGGCCGCGATGGGTAAAATGACCGCCTGGAAGGGGGCAATCTGCGGCGGCAGCTTGAGGCCGCGCTCATCGCCATGGGTCATGATAACGGCGCCGATCAGGCGGGTGGAGCTGCCCCAGCTGGTCTCGTGGCAGTGCTTGAGGGTGCCGTCCTTATCCAGGAACTGCACCTCAAAGGGCTCGGAAAAATTGGTGCCGAAGTTGTGGGAGGTGCCCGCCTGCAGGGCTTTGCCGTCCTGCATCATGGCCTCCACCGAATAGGTGGCCCGGGCGCCGGCGAACTTCTCCTTGTCGCTCTTCTGCCCGGCAAATACCGGCATGGCCAGCACATCCTCGCACACCTCGCGGTAGACCTCCAGCATTTGCAGGGTCTCCTCCTGCGCCTCCTCGGCGGTGGCGTGCATGGTGTGGCCCTCCTGCCACCAGAACTCGCTGGTGCGCAGGAAGGGGCGGGTGGTCTTTTCCCAGCGCATCACCGAGCACCACTGGTTGTACTTCATGGGCAGGTCGCGCCAGGATTGGATCCACCGGGCGTACATGGTGCAAAACATGGTCTCGCTGGTGGGGCGGATGGCCAGGCGCTCGGTCAGCACCTCGGAGCCGCCCTGGGTGACCCAGGCCACCTCGGGCGCAAAGCCCTCCACATGCTCGGCTTCCTTGAGCAGCAGAGATTCCGGGATCAGCATGGGCATGGCCACGTTCTCGTGGCCAGTCTCCTTGAAGCGCTTATCCATCGCCGCCTGAATAAGCTCCCAAATCCGGGTGCCGTAGGGCCGCATGGCCATGCAGCCGCGCACCGGGGCATAATCCATCAGCTCCGCCTTGAGCACCACGTCCGTATACCACTGCGAAAAGTTCTCGCTCCTGGGCGTGATGTGTTGTACAAAATCCTGCTTTGCTTCCTTCGCCATGCTTCCTCCCGCCGGGTTGTCCCGGATTGCTTGATAACGCCTGCCATTATACGCAATCCCCCCCGCAATGACAAGCGCGGCGGCCCGTCGCTGCCAAATTTCCCGCCTGAATTGCAACAGTAAGTGAAACAAGAGCCTTCGGATGGGAGCGGGCTTGAGCCCGCTCAGGCTGCCTCGGGGCGCCCCGAGGCGATTTTTGCACTCATCCCATTTAAAATCCGGCGTGGCAAA
>JAAZBU010000065.1 GCA_012513645.1 Clostridiales bacterium
CAAAGGCCAGCGGAATCATCACCGCCACCATGGCCTGCGTGCCCGCCACCATGGTGCCAAACAGCATGGTCAGCGCCAGCAGCAGGTCGGCCGGGATGGGCAGCCCGGCAAACAGTTGGGGCAGCTGATCCAGCACGCCGGCGTAGGTGAGCAGCTCTTTAAAGATCATGATGACGAAGGTGTTGATGATCAGCTTGCTCTCAAAGGCGCTTCGGAACATGGGCCTAAGCTCCTGCCAGGTGAAGCGGTCCACCCATACATTGAAAAGAATGATGCCCACCACAATCAGGTAGATGGGCAGGGGCACCACTAAAATGAGCACCACCGACAGCAAAATGCTCCACAGGCTGCGCAGCAGCGCGGCTGCGGCGGCGCGCCGGGCCGCCCGGGTGGCGGGGCCGTGCTCCCCGCGGCTCACCTTGCGCACATAGAATAGGTGCCCCAGGTAAAACAGCACCAGCACCATGGGCAGCATGGCCGCCAGAAAGGGCAGCGCCCGCTGGCCGGACAATTGTAGCGCCAGCAATATGGTGGTGTAGGTGGGCAAAAAGGCCTCGGAGATGTGGCGGTAGTAGCTGGAGACGAACATGCGCTCGTCCCGGCCCAGCTCCTGCCCGGCCAGGCGGTCCACAATGGGGGCGGCAATCAGCACCGCGCCCACCGAGGGCATCATGCCGATCACAAAGGGCGTGAGCATCAGGTTGATGCGCCGGTTGCCCACCAGGCGCGACAGCGCCGCCTCCGCCTGGGTGAGGCGGTCGCGGCGCTGCAGCATGCGCTGTAAAAATGTGATGGTGTAAAAGGAGAGCACCATGTTGACCGTGGCAGGGCCCGTCAGCCCGCGCAGCAAGATACCGCCCAGCGCTGAAAAGGGCACACCGTACAGCACAATGCCGGCCACCGTGGCCGCCGCCATGGACTGGTAAAGCGGCCGCTTCAGCCACACGCCCGCCACGATCACGCCGAAGACGACCAACAACAACGTCAGATTCATCGCTTGCTCCCCATTTCGCCAATGGGCTTACTATACCACAGCAAGGCGCCCGGGGGAATGGGACAGGGGTCAACGACTCACAGCCTGCCGCTTTTGTACAGCCAGCGCGCCGCCAAGATGGCCACCAGGGCACCCACCGGAATCAGCAGGCTGATGGCGCCCGACAGGCGGGGCTGGATGAGGAACACGGCCAGCATCAGCACCACCGGGGCGACGGCAATCTTCCAGTTCTTGGCCACAAACACCACCGCCAGGCCGCCGAACAGGGCGGGCAGCACGTTTTTAAAGGCCGGGGCCAGCGTGTCCGACTCCAGCACCGGGCGCAGGGTGTTGAGCAGCAGCATGCCCAGCAGCAGCACCAGCGTGGTCACGATGGAGCTGGCGGCAATGGCGATGGTGGAGACGGCCTCCCCCTCGGGCGTGTTGGGCTTGACGCCCAGCACCTGCATGGCCCGCAGGGCGGCGGGCACCTTCATGGCGGTCAGGTTGCCGGTGACAAAGCCCAGGTACGCCCCGCCCGAGCCCAGCATGGGGCCGAAGGTAAAGGCCTCGATGGCGCCCACCACCCAGAACACCGGAGCCACCGCCAACAGCCCCTGAAACACCAGGCCGGCATCGGGCGCCGCGCCAAAGAGAAAGGAGGCCAGCAGCGGATAGGACATGAACATCAAGATAGCCAGCACCAGCGATACCCGGCCCCAGGTGTGCACGCGGGCTTCATACAGGGATGGTTTCATCAGGCGCCTCCAATCCATCGGGTCAGGGGGATGGCGAAGGCCATGGCCCCCAGCATGCTGATGGGCATGGCGTAGTTCTCCAACCAAGTCAGCTTCAGCTTTTTCACCAACAGGCCGCATATCGCCATGATCAGCGCGGAAAACAGCATCACAAACACGGGGATCCACCCGGGCAGCCCCATGCGGATGTCGGCAAACACCATGCCCAGGAAGGCGGCGATCATGCCCATGAACAGCGCGTCCATCAGGATGGCGCTCCATTTGGCGTCCTTCTCCTTGACCCGGTGCAAGCGCTGCTCCATGCGCTTTTGAAAGAACAGGATGATCAGAATGCCGCTGAGGATGCCCAGCGTCATCACCCAGGCGATGGAGATGTAGACTGTGGCGTCCCCCACCTGCTGCTCCATGGACAGGCCCAGTATTTTGGCCACGCTGGCTGCCGCCGGCAACTCATAGG
>JAAZBU010000066.1 GCA_012513645.1 Clostridiales bacterium
CAGGTGATGCGCCCGCGCAGGCCGTCGGCATCCTCCTTGACGAAGTGGTCGTCGCGGGAAAAGACCAGCTTCTCGCTGGCGGTCTCGGCAAAAAAGGCGTTCAGGCTGCTGCCCAGGCACTCCAGCAGATCGGTCAGCGTGGCAATGGAGGGCGAGGTGAGGTTGCGCTCCACCTGAGAGATGAAGCCCTTGCTCAGCTCAGCGCGGTCCGCCAGCTCCTCCTGTGTCAGGTTGAGCCCGATCCGCAGCCCCCGCAATTTGGCCCCGATGTCCATACAACCTCCATGCCCAAAGCCTCTGCCCGGAACCGGCGAGTTTACCCCCGCTAAACTTCCAAGCCAAATATATTAAACCACGCCCCTGCCATGCTGTCAATCCATATCCGCGTGAAATCCCAAGAAAAAACGCGGCCAATGTATACAAAAGAATGGCGTCAGACCAATGGAATGTGATTGATATCCCATCACAAACATGGTATTCTGAGCATAGTGAATATACATTGTGAGTATGCAAGGAGCCACCATGCAGCATCATGACCTACTGACCACCGTAACCATTGACGGCGCCCAGCTGACCCTCGACAGCTTCATCGCAGTCGCCCGCTCAGGCGCCAGGGTAACTGTATGCCCCCAGGCCATCCGGCGCATGGAGCGCTCCCGCGCCGTGGTGGAGGATATCATACGCAGCGGCCGCCCCGCCTACGGTATCAATACCGGCTTTGGCGATTTCTCGCGCATTTCCATCAGCGAGGAGGATGCCAGCCTGCTTCAAAACAACCTGATCCTCAGCCACTGCACCGCCATGGGCAACCCCTTCCCCCAGGAGGTGGTGCGCGGCATGCTGCTGCTGCGGGCAAACGCCCTGTGCGGCGGCTATTCGGGCATTCGCCCGCAGATTGTCGAGACCATGGCCGACATGCTCAACGCCGGGCTCCACCCGGTGGTGCCCGAAAAGGGCTCGCTGGGCGCCTCGGGCGATCTGGCGCCCCTGGCCCACATGGCGCTGGTGCTGTTGGGGCTGGGCGAGGCCGATTACAATGGGCAGCGCATGCCCGGCGGCGAGGCCATGAAGCTGGCCGGGCTGCCCACCTACTCGCTGTTGGCCAAGGAGGGCCTGGCGCTGATCAACGGCACGCAGGCCATGACCGCCGTAGGCGCGCTGGCCCTGCACGATGCCATGTGCGCCGCACGCCTGGCGGATATCACCGCTTCCATGTCGCTGGAGGCGCTGCGCGGCCTGACCAGCGCCTTTGAAGAGCGCCTGCAGACGGTACGCCCGCAAAAGGGCCAGCCCACGGTGGCGCGCAACATGCGCCTATTGTGCGCGGGCAGCGAAATATTGGAAAACGCAGCCTCCCTGCGGGTGCAGGACGCCTATACCCTGCGCTGCATCCCCCAGGTGCACGGCGCGGTGCGCATGGCCATGCGCCACGTCATCGAGGTGGTGCAGGATGAGCTGAACGCCGTGACCGACAACCCGCTGGTGTTTGAGGAGGATGGCGCCGTCCTCTCGGGCGGCAACTTCCACGGCGAGCCGCTTGCCCTGGCGTTTGACTATCTGGGCATCGCCGCGGCGGAGCTGGCCAGCATATCCGAACGCAGGCTGGAGCGCATGGTCAACCCCCAGCTGTCGGGCGGCCTGCCGGCCTTTCTGGTGCGCCAGGGCGGCCTCAACTCCGGCCTGATGATTGTGCAGTACGCCGCCGCCTCCATGGTGTCGGAAAACAAGGTGTACGCCCACCCAGCCAGCGTGGATTCCATCCCCTCCTCCGCCAACCAGGAAGACCATGTCAGCATGGGCACCACCGCCGCGCGCAAGTGCCGCCTGATTGTCGAAAACACGCTGTCCGTGCTGGCGATGGAGCTGATGGTGGCCTGCCAGGCGCTGGACCTGATCGACGAAAAGCCCTCCCCCGTGCACGCGCGCCTGCTGGCCCTGGTGCGGGAAAAGGTGCCCCATTATGACAAAGACCGCGAGATCCGGCTGGACATTGAACACATGAACGAACTGATCCGCAGGGATGATATCCTGCGGATCGTGTGGGAGGAAGTCCCGGATTTCGATTAAGCCTTATTGCTTGACCACGATGTTTCCGTCCTTGATGACGGTGTGCACCAGGTTTTGCCCGAAGCGGTAGAAGATATAATCCAGGTTATCGCTGTCCCACAGCAGCACATCGGCACGCTTACCCTTTTCCAGCGTGCCGGTTTCTTTTGCCTGGCCACTGGCCGCGGCGGCGTTCAGGGTGACGGCGGTCAGCACCTCCCGGGGCAGCAGGCGGTACTGCCAGCAGGCCAGGTTCATCACCAGCTGCATGTTGCCGCCCGGGCAGCTGCCGGGGTTGAAGTCCGTCGCCGCGCACACGGGCACGCCGGCGGCAATCATGTCGCGCGCGCGGGCATAGGGCTTGCCCAGGTACAGCGAGGTGGCCGGCAGCAGGCAGGCAATCACGCCCCCCGCCTTGAGCGCCGCGATGCCCGCATCGTCCGCCGCGATCAGGTGCTCGGCCGATATGGCGCCGATCTCCCCGGCCACACGGCTGCCGCCGATGGCTTCCACCTCGTCCGCGTGCACTTTGGCCCCCATGCCCAACGCCTGCGCCGCCGTCAGGATGCGGCGCGATTCCTCCGCGCTGAACACCCCCTGCTCGCAGAACACATCACAGTAATCCGCCAGCCCCTCCGCCGCCACCTGCGGCAGCATCTCGCGGATGAGCAGATCAATGTACCCCTCTCGGTCGCCTTTGTATTCCTCGGGCAGCGCATGCGCACCCATAAAGGTGGATACCAGCGTGATGGGCTGCCTGGTCTGCAGGGTCCGGGTCACGCGCAGCTGCTTGAGCTCGTTTTCGGTATCCAGGCCGTAGCCGCTCTTGCACTCGCAGGTGGTAACGCCCAGCGCCAGCATGTGCTGAAGCTGCCGGAGCGCCTTATCGGCCAGCTCGTCCTCGCCGGCGGCGCGCGTCGCGCGCACTGTGGACAGGATGCCGCCGCCGCGGGCCAGGATATCCAGGTAGGGCACTCCCTGCAGCTTGAGCGCCAGCTCGTGCTCGCGCCAGCCGCCAAACACCAGGTGGGTGTGCGCGTCCACCAGGCCGGGGGTGCACAGGCGGCCGCCCGCATCCAGGCTGTCGCCATCATGGTCGGCCGGCATCCCCTGCTCCACGGCCGCGATGCGCCCATCCCGGATGAGCACATAGGCGCCTTCCATGGTCAATATATCCCCCTGCGCGGCGCCGCCCCGGGCGGCACGCCCCAGCGGCGTTGCCAGCAGGCCGATGTTATGAATCAGCAGGTTCATGCCCTGCCCCCCGCGGCGTCCAGCGCCTGTTGCACCAGCGCCTCATCGGCCAGGTGGGGCAGCGTGATGTGGTCGCTTTGGGCATGCTGTTCATTATATTCGCGCACGGTGTCCAGCGCGTTTTCATTGCCTGCCCAGGAGCGGCGCGACACCCCCACCATCACATCCCACGGCATGGCCATGCGCAGCACCGTATCCACCCGCTCGCTGCCATCCAGCACCATGCCAAAGCCGCCGTTGACGGCCTTGCCGATGCCCACGCCGCCGCCGTTGTGCAGCGCGGCCAGCGTCATGCCCCGGGCGCAGTTGCCCGCAAAGCACTGAGTGGCCATATCGGCCATGATGTTGGAGCCGTCCTTGATGTTGCTGGTCTCGCGGAAGGGTGAATCCGTGCCGCCGGTGTCGTGATGATCACGCCCCAGCATCACGGGGCCAATCTCCCCCCGGCGCACCATGTCGTTAAACTTGAGGGCGATGTTCATGCGGCCCAGGGCATCCTGATACAAAATGCGGCACTGCGTGCCCACCACAAGGCGGTTTTTGCCGGCATCGCGCACCCAGGCCCAGTTGTCCCTGTCCTGATAGCGGCGCTCCGGGTCGATCAGCGCCATGGCGGCCTGGTCGGTGCGCTCCAGGTCCTCCGGCCTGCCGCTCAGGCAGCACCAGCGGAAAGGGCCGTAGCCGTAGTCAAACAGCTGCGGGCCCAAAATGTCCTCCACATAGGAGGGGAAGACAAAGCCATTGAGGTCGTTGACGCCGTTGCGGCAGATAGCGGTCACCCCGGCGTCGAACACCGCCTTCAAAAAGCTGTTGCCATAGTCAAAGAAGTAGGTGCCCGCCTCGTGCAGCCGGCAGATCAGCTCGTAGTGGCGGCGCAGCGACCTGTCCACCAATTGGCGGAAGCCCTCCGGGTCCTTGTCCAGCATGTCGGTGCGCTGTTCAAAGGTGAGGCCCTGGGGGCAGTAACCCCCGCCATAGGGCACGTGGCAGCTGGTCTGGTCGCTGAGCAAGTCCACATGCACGCGCTTAATCAGCAGGTAGTCCAGCAGGTCAATCACATTGCCGTGGTAGGCGATGGCACAGGGCTGCCCGGCAGCCAGCTTCTCCCGGGCCAGGCGCACAGCCTCCTCCAGCGAGTCGGTGGCCGCGCTCACCCAGCCCTGGCTGTGCCGGGTCCGGATGCGCGAGGCGTCCACCTCGGCGATGATGGCCACCGCGCCCGCGATCTCTGCCGCCTTGCCCTGCGCGCCGCTCATGCCGCCCAGGCCGGAGGACACAAACAGCTTGCCCTTCAGGTCTTCCCCCGGGCCCACGCCCAGTTTGAGCCGTCCGGCCCCCAGCAGGGTATTGAACGTGCCGTGCACGATGCCCTGCGGGCCTATGTACATCCAGCCGCCCGCCGTCATCTGGCCGTAGTTGGCCACGCCGATGGCCGCCGCGCGGTTGAAGCCCTCGATGTCATCAAACATGCCGATCATCATGGCGTTGGTGGTGATCACACGGGGCGCCAGCTCGTGCGAGCGGAACAGGCCCAGCGGGTGTCCGCTCATCATGGCCAATGTCTGCCCGTGGGTGAGCGCCTCCAGGTAGCGCTTGATCAGGCGGTATTGCATCCAATTCTGGCACACCTGGCCGGTTTCGCCGTAGGTGACCAGCTCATAGGGATAGAGCGCCACCTCAAAATCCAGGTTGTTATCAATCATCACCTGCAGGGCCTTGCCCTCCAGGCAGTTGCCCCGGTATTCCTCCACCGGGCGGCCCCAGATGCGCCCTGCCGGCCGGAAGCGGTAGCCGTAGATGCGGCCATGCTCGCGCAATTCCTGCGCAAACTCCGCCGCCATTACGCCGTGGTACTGCGACGGGATGTAGCGCAGCGCGTTGCGGATGGCCAGTTCCTCATCCGCCCGGCTCAGATGGGCCTCGCGCCGCGGCGCGCGGCGGATGCCCGGCTCAAAGGGCGGCTGCTCCGGCAGCGGCCCCGTCAACCAATCAAATTGCTCATATTCAGTGGACATGTATTTCCCTCCGGTGATATGCGTTCTATTGCTTCCATTCTACCTGTTCCGGCCATCGTCCGCAACTATTCTTCCGGGCCGGTTTGCCCCGCACCGTCCGTCCACAGGCCCGTCTGTTCAAAGTGGCGCACCTGCTCCCGGGCCCGCGCCACCAGGCCCGGCTCAAAGCCCATCTGCGCCAGCAGCAAAATGGCGTTGCGCGTGCGGGTGGGCCCCTGACGCAGCAGGTAGTCAAAGGACACGCCGTCCTCGCTCACGGTTTCTGAGAAGTGCCGGTTGTCATACACGTCGGCCAGTATCCGCGTCAGCTCGATATCATGGGTGGCGGCCATGCACAGCATGTTGGTGCCCTCAAAGGAGCGCAGCAGCGACGAGGAGGCAGCGATGCGCTCAATGGTGTTGGTGCCCCGCAGTATTTCATCCACAAAGCACAGCGCCCGCCGGCCCTCGTCCGCGGCATCGGCGATGCGCTTCATGCTGCGGATCTCGGCGATGAAATAGCTTTCCCCGGCCAGCACCTGATCGCGGATGGCCATGGAGGTGAGCACCTGGGCCCGGCACAGCGAAAACCGCCTGGCAAAGCACAGGTGCAGCGTCTGCGCCAGGATGCAGTTGATGGCCACCGCCTTGATGAAGGTGGATTTGCCCGAGGCGTTGGAACCGGTGATCAGCAGGTGCCGCTGCCAGTCCAGATCGTTGGTTACGGCATCGCGCACCAGTGGGTGACGCACGCCCTGCGCCCGCACATGCAGCGCATCGTCAAAGGCAGGCGTGCACAGCGCACGTACGCGCTCCTTCAGGTGGGCGATGGACAGCACGGCATCCATCTCGCCTACCATCCGGTACAGTCGGCGCACCTGCCCGCCATGGCGCTCCAGCCCGCGCACGATGGCCGTGAAGCTCAGCATATCCAGCATAAACAGCATTTTGAGAAAGGGGGTAATCACATCCAACTCATGTACCTGCTCGCTGCCAAACAGCGACAGCCAGAAGCGGATGGGCCGCAGCGCCCCAAACAGGGCGCGCAGCTCCTCCGTCTGCGCGGCAAGGTCCGGGTGGTCGATCTTGCTCAATCTGCCCGCCGCGTGCAGCACGGTGGAGATATGGCGCAGGGCAATCAACTCCTTCTCCCAGATGGCCTGGGTGCGGTAGTTGACAAAGGCGTTGACCATCAGCGCCAGAATGGCCACGATGAACAATGGCTTGTATACAAAGCCCAGCAGCGCAAACAGCGTGGGCAGCGCCGCCAGCGCCCGGTAGCGCCAGGGCTTGTCCGGCATCTGATAATCCGGGCTGTACAGGTACCGCCACGCACCGTGAAAGCCGCGGTAGCCGATATTGCTGAGGATCATCTCCACCCGCAGCCGCAGGGGCTCCTCCCGGCGAAACAGCCCGGCCACGGCCTCGCGGGCGGTCAATGTATCCCCACCCACCCCCTGCTCGCGCAGCAGGGCATACAGCACCTCGCTGCCCACGATGGAGCGGGAGCAATCAATGCCCCGCAGCAGCAGGTCCAGCTCCAGGTCGTTCCAGGTGGTGTCGTCCACCGCGCCCGGCTGGGGAGCTGCTGCCTGCGCGGCCTGCCAGTAGGCAGCGATGTCCTGCGATTGCTCGGTATCCGGCCGGCGCAGCGCCTCCACCTTGCCCCACTGCGCGCTGAGCAGGCGGCGCAGGCGCCTGTCCTGCACCCATTTCGCCACCAGATAGATGACCGGCAGCAAAACAATCAAAATCAGGCCAATAAACACCGCGTAGGATGCCGGCATGACGCCTCCTTTATACATTCATCGCATGTGATGGGATAAACAAACCTGTTCCACTATACCACAGGCTGCTCGGACAATAAACATCTGTATGCGCACAAAAAATCCCACCCGCTTGCGCGGACGGGATCTGGCAGGGGCAGAAGGACCCACGGGCTGCGCCCTGATATCAGTTCACAATGGGCGCCCGCCGCACTACCGTTTGCGGGCTTCCTTGTTCACTGGGCTTTCGGCTCGCTTCGCCCCGCACTGCGGGCACTCGCCTGCGCCCCCTTCG
>JAAZBU010000067.1 GCA_012513645.1 Clostridiales bacterium
CGAAGTTGAGGGTGCCGCAGTCCAGCGTGGCCATCTCGGGGTTGAGGGTGAGGGGCGCCATGCGCTCCTCACGGCTCATGCCGGTGGCGCCGCCGGTGGATACCTGCAAAATGGCCTCCGGGCAGGCCGCGCGGATGGCGTCCAGGATCTGCTTGTAGCGGGGGGCCTCCTGCGTGGGGGTGCCGTCGTCATGCCGGGCGTGGATGTGCAGGATGCTGGCCCCTGCGTCCACCGCGGCGCGGGCCTCGCGGGCCATCTCGTCCACCGTGTAGGGGATGGCCGGGTTTTGCGCCTTGGTGACCTCTGCCCCCGACAGCGCGCAGGTGATGATCAGCGGGTTCATGCCTGCCCTCCCCTGCGCTGCTGGGCCTTGGGCACAATGCAGGTGCCCGAGGCCGATACGCACAGCACCGGCTCGCTGAGCAGGTCGGCCGCCGAGGGGGAGAGATCCCCCCGGGCGGTAATTACCTTGTGGCAGGTGAAGGTCATCTTGCGGGAGGTGCTGCCGGCGTGGGTGATTTCGCCCACCACCTCCAGAAAGTCGCCCGCGTATACCGGGGCCAGGAAGTCCACCTGGTCGTAGGCGCGAAACAGCCCCTCATCGCCGTCGTGGCGGATGAGCAGCTCGGTGGCCACATCGCCAAACAGCGCAAGGATGCGCGCGCCGTCCACCAGGTTGCCGCCGTAGTGCGCGTCCGCTTGGGACATGCGTAGCCTGAGCATCGTTTTCATCTGGGTGCTCTCTTTCCTCCCGCAAGGGGCGTATTATTTTCTGGGGGGCATGATGGTGGCTTCGCCCAAAATGACGGGCTCGCCCTGGGGGTTGACAGCCAGGCAGTCCAGAATCACGCGGTTCTTTTCGGCAATGATTTCCTTGACGGTGACCGAGGCCGTGATCTCCTCGCCAAAGTGCACAGGCTTGGTGAACTTGAGCGTCTGGCCGGTGTAGATGCTGCCCACGCCGGGCAGCTCGGTGCCCAGCAGCGCGCTGAACAGGGAGCCTACCAGCATGCCGTGCACGATGCGGGTCTTGAACATGGTGCCCTTGGCGTACTCTTCATCCATGTGGGCGGGGTTGTGGTCGCCCGACACCTGGGCAAAGGCCGCCACGTCCTGCTCGGAAAAGGCGCGCGTTACGCTCACCTTGTCGCCTACCTTGAGTTCCCCGATCGATTTGCCTTGCATGTGTCCGTCCTCCTCGCAAAAAATTAAGAGCCGTCATGCCTTGTGGTCATAACAGCTCTCCATATCTCATGGCAGTGGACAGACATTGGCCTGCGCACCTGGATCTGGCCGGACGGACCCGGACATTCCATCGGCGATGCCGCCATTCACCCGCCGCATCCGGAGCCCGTTCCGTTTGCATCGGCGGCTTACACGCGGGACCGCACCTCTGTGATCGCGTTGATATCGTCAATTTTGCCACAGTGAAACAGGGCTGTCAACCCCGCCGGCCCCTCTGACAGAAAAAAACATGCCGAGGAATTGCTGCCCATGCGGCAGGAAAACCGTGCCCGATGCAGAAATGGTTAAGGAGTACAGAAAAATGCATCGGCAGAAGGGAGGGCGGCGCCGTGACGGACATCCCGCGGCACAGGCTGGGGGAGGTGGAGCGCAAGGTGCTGACCCTCCACAGCCTGCATACGTTGGGCGAGTGCGGCAACCTGCAGTTGATCAGCTTCATGGTGGAAAATGACATCATGAACTATTTTGATCTGCAAACCGCGCTGGGCGACCTGCGCGACGCGGGCCAGGCCGCCCGCACGCCTGTGGAGGCCGACTACCTCTACCAGATCACCCCCGCTGGCGAGGAGGCGCTGCGCATGTTTTTGCCCCGGGCACCCGCCAGCCTGATGCAGCGGGTGGACGCGGCGGCCCCCAGCTTTCGCCAGCGCTTTCACCGCGAGCGGGAGATGCCCGCCCGCATCGTGCACGACGAGGGCAACGAGTACCACGTTAACATGCAGATCGTCGAGCAGCGCATGCCGCTGATGAGCATTGATGTCAGCCTGCCCACGGCCGAGCTGGCGGCGCGTTTTCGCGACCGCTGGGTCGGCGCGGCGCAGGATATCTATGAATACATTATCGGCCGCCTGGCCGGGGAGGGGGACAAGCAATGAGCTGTTGGGCCATCATTGCGGCGGCGGGCAGCGGCAGCCGCATGGGCGGCGACACGGTGAAGACATTGCAGAAGCTTCAGGGCCGGGCGGTGATCTGCTACAGCGTGGAGCGCCTGGGCCGCGCCTGCGATGGGGTGATGCTTTGCGCGCGGGAGGAGGACATTCCGGCCTACCGCCAGGCGGTGGAGGAGGCCGGGCTGCGGGTGGATCGCTATGTGCTGGGCGGCCTGACCCGCCGCGACAGCGTGCGCAACGCCCTCAACAGCCTGCCGGAGGACTGCGACCTGGTGCTGGTGCACGATGGGGCGCGGCCGCTGGTAAGCGACGCGCTAATCGAGCGCGTGAAGCACAGCGCCGCCAAGTACGGCTCCGGCGTGCCCGCGCTACCCGTCACCGATACGGTCAAGCGCGTCAACGTGCAGGGCCTGGGCGTGGAAACATTGCAGCGCAGCGTGCTGCGCACCGTGCAGACGCCCCAGGGCTTTCACCGCAAGCTGCTGGTCAACGCCCACCGGGAGGTGATCGGCCCCGCGTCGGACGACGCGTCGCTGGTTGAGCAGCTGGACATCCCCGTGCACCTGGTGGAGGGCGACATGGACAACATCAAGCTGACGCTGCCCGGCGACCTGGAGCGCGCCGAGGCCCTGTTAGAGGGGCGCAGGCAGCCCCGGGTGGGCCTGGGGTTTGACGTGCACCGCCTGGTGCAGGGCCGGCTGCTGGTGCTGGGCGGGGTGAACATCCCCCACGAAAAGGGCCTGCTGGGCCACAGCGATGCGGACGTGGCGACCCACGCGCTGATTGACGCGCTGCTGGGCGCGGCCGCGCTGGGCGACATCGGCCAGCACTACCCGGATACGGACGAGCGCTGGCGGGGGGCGGACTCTGTCGAGCTGCTCAGGGATACCGTGCGCACCCTTGGCGAAAAGGGCTTTCACCCTTATAATGCAGATATCACCATAGCAGCCCAGGCACCCCGGCTGCTGCCCCATGTGCCGCAGATGCGCGCCAACCTGGCCCGGGCCATGGGCCTGCCGCCGGACAGGGTGTCCGTCAAAGCCACCACCACCGAGGAGCTGGGCTTTGAAGGCCGGGGGGAAGGCATCTCCGCCCGGGCGGTGGCGCTGATCCGCGCCGGCTGACTGAGTACATTTAATCGATCGATATTGAATCTGAGGAGGAACAACACATGCTGCTGGACAACAAGATTTGGGTAGGAACAAGCAACGAGGGCGCGGTATCCATGCTGCCCCAGATGGCCAACCGCCACGGGCTGATCTCGGGTGCCACGGGCACCGGCAAGACCGTCACCTTGCAGGTGCTGGCCGAGGGCTTCTCCCAGTTAGGGGTGCCGGTGTTCATGGCGGACGTCAAGGGCGACCTGGGCGGCCTGGCCAAGCCCGGTGACCAGACGGAGCGCATCGCCAACCGGCTCAAACAGGTGGGCGTGACCAACTTCAACTTCCGCGCCTGCCCGGTGACGTTCTGGGATGTGTTCGGCCAGGCCGGGCACCCGGTGCGCGCCACCGTCAGCGAGATGGGCCCCTTGCTGCTGGCCCGCATGCTGCAGCTCAATGACACCCAGTCGGGCGTGCTGCACCTGGTGTTCCGCATCGCGGACGAGGAGGGCATGCTGCTCATCGACCTGAAGGACCTGCGGGCCATGCTGGCCTATGTGGGCGAAAACGCGGGGGACTATACCCTGCGCTACGGCAACATCTCAAAGACCTCCATCGGCGCCATCCAGCGCGCCATCGCCGTGCTGGAGGACCAGGGCGGCAACGACTTCTTCGGCGAGCCGGCGCTGAGCATCAACGACTGGTTTGTGCGCGATGAGAACGGCAGCGGCATGATCAACATCCTGGCGGCGGACAAGCTGTTCCTGCGCCCGGCGCTGTACTCGGCCTTCATGCTGTGGATGCTGGGCGAGCTGTACGAGCTGCTGCCTGAGCGCGGCGACAAGGAGCTGCCGCAGATGGTGTTCTTCTTTGACGAGGCGCACCTGCTGTTTGA
>JAAZBU010000068.1 GCA_012513645.1 Clostridiales bacterium
GCCTGGTCGGCCTCGTTGGCGCGCCACACATTGGTTTGGATGCCCATGGCATTTAGCGCCTCGCGGGCCGCATCCTCCTGTGCTTTGGTAGCGGTGGCCGCGATGTCCACATCAGCTATCTTGGTGCCCTCCAGGGCATCGGGGGCGATCTGCGGCAAAGTCTCCCGGTCGATGACCAGGTAGGTTAGGGCAGAGCAACCCTTGAAGGCCGCCGGGCCGATGGCTTCCACCGTGCCGGGCAGCAGGGCGTTTTCCAGCCAGGTGCAGTTGGCAAAGGCCCCCTCCGGCACGCTGGCAATGCCTAGGGGCAGGCGGATCTCCTTGAGCTGTGTTTGGAAAAAGGCGCGCGGGCCGATCTCCTGCAACCCCTCGGGCAGCGTGAGAGCCGCCAGCTTGCTGTTGCTGCTCAGCGCCTCCTTGTCGATGCGGCGCAGGCTGTCGGGCAGGCGGATGGCCATCAGCGAGGTACTGCGCAGCGATTTTTCGCCCAATGCCTCCACGCCCTCAGGCACGGCCAGGTACATCAGGCTGCGGTTCATGTCAAAGGCGCCGGGGCCGATGGCGCGCAGCGGCACGCCATGCGTCTGTTGGGGCAGTTCCACCGCGGCGGCGCGGCCGCTGTAACGGGTCAGCGTGCCGGTGGCGGCATCCACCTCCAGTTCGCCCTCGTCAGCCAGGATGTTCAGCGGTTGGGCATCTGGGCCGGGCTGGCAGGGCAGGCCCAGCAGCTGCTCATACGCGGCCTGATGGTTGGCCGGCACGGTGATGATCACATTGGGGGCGTCCTGCGCCAGCTTGAAGGCATCCTGCCCCACATGCAGCGGCGGCGGGCCGGTGAAGGTGAGCCGCTCCAGCCCGCTCAGGAAGGCGAAGGCCTGCTTGCCGATAACGGCCAGGTTGGGCGGCAGGCGCAGCTCCTTGAGCGAGGTGCAGCTGAAAAAGGCATAGGCATCTATGGCCTGCAGGCTGTCCGGCAGTGTGACGCTTTGCAGGTTTTCATTGAAGTAGAAGGCGCCGTGGCCGATGTAGGTGATGCCCTCGGGGACAACAACGGAGGCGAGGGCTTTGTTTTGATTAAACAGCGCATCGCCCAGCTTGTATACCGGCTGCCCCAGCACCTGGCCGGGGATGATGACCTCGCCGCCCGGGCCGGTGTAGGCGGTCAGCACGCCGGCATCGGGGTCAAAGGTGAATGGCAGGGGCTGCTCCGCCAGCGCGGGGGCCAGCAGCAGGCTGCACAGGGCAAACAACAGGAGCAATCGCTTCATCGGGGGAAAGACCTCCTTAAATATTGAAAATTCCGCCAGCGGCGGCATCGGATGTGTAAAAAGTATCATAAATGGCATTTAAGATTCTGTCAAGCAAAGACGGCACGGATGGTACGAAATCGGCGGCCTCCCGCGGAAGCCGCCGGCAAGGGGTGCAGCAGCGCTACTGCTTCTTCTCCCACGGGATGGGCGCGCCGCGCTTGATCTTCTCCAGCCGGGAGATCCACATGGCGCAGGTGGCGTCGCCGGTCACGTTGAGGGTGGTGCGGCCCATGTCGAATATCTTGTCCACGCCGGCGATCAGCGCGATGCCCGCCACCGGCAGGTTGACCGACTCCAGCACCATGGCCAGCATGATCATGCCCGCCCCCGATACGCCCGCCGTGCCGATGGAGGCCAAGGTGGCCGTCAGCACGATGGTGGCCATCTGGCCCAGGGTGAGGGACACGCCATAGCAGGAGGCGATGAACACGCTGGTGACGCCCATGTAGATGGCCGTGCCATCCATGTTGATGGTGGCGCCCAGCGGCAGCACGAAGGAGGACACCTCAGGGTCTGCGCCCATCTTGTTGCAGCTCTCGATGTTAAGCGGCAGCGTGGCGTTGGACGATGTGGTGGTAAAGGCGCAGATCATGGCCGGCGCCAGCCCCTTGAAGAAGGCCAGCGGGCTCATCTTGGTGAGGAACTTGACGCTGGTGCTGTATACCACCAGCACATGCACAAAGTAGGCGATGAACGCAACCAATATCACCAATGCAAGCGAGCCCACGATGGCCGCGCCATTGACGGCGATCACATCCGCCATCAGGCAGAACACGCCAATGGGCGACAGCCAGATAATCATCATCAGTATTTTCATGGTGACTTCGTAGGCATCCGTGACAAACTGGCCGATGCGCTGGCCATGATCGCCCGCCGCCAGTATGCCCGCGCCCAGGAACAGCGCGCTCACGATCAGCGGCAGCATGTCGGCATTCACCAGCGGGGCCATGGCGTTGCTGGGGAAGATGTTGACGATGGTGGACATGATGTCGGCGCTCTTGGCTTCATAAACCAGGTCGGTGGTCTCCAGCTTGGGGAACCAGTTCATCCCCTTGAAGAGGTTGGCAAAGAACAGGCCGATGACGATGGCCAGCGCGGTGGTCAGCATGTAGTAGACGAAGGTTTTGACACCGATGGACCCTACACGCCTCAGATCCTTGAGCGATACCACGCCATTGGCGATGGACAGCAGGACCACCGGTACCACGAGGAACTTGAGCAGGTTGATGTAGATGGTGCCGAAGGGTTTGATGTAGCTGGTGGTGAAGCTGGCCATGTTGAGCATGTTGAAGACGATGCCCGCTACGATGCCCAGGAACATGCCGATGAATATCCACGCAGCCAGGGACAGTTTCTTCTTGCCGGTCTGGTCCGTTGACACGACTACCCCTCCTTCATATGTTGCCCGCAGGCATTTTGATATGATATCAATTTAGCATTACGGAAGGGAAAAGGCAAGCATTATTGAACATTTATACAGCCGGCAGGAGAAGTGGTGTGCTTCTTGCAAAAACCGGCATAATATGAACAAATCGTGGTATACTGTCCGCATCGGTGCCGGTGGGACGCAGCCGCGTCAAGTGCGCGCACCATGCAGGAAGGATCAACAAGTTGAGCAATGCTTCCCGACGCTATGATCTGGTGTACCGCATCGGCCGGGCGCTGCTGGTCGCCCCCTTCGTGCGGTATCTGGGCTTCCGCTCCCAGCCGGTGGGGGACATACAGCCGCCCTACCTGGTCGTCGCCAACCACACGATGGACCTGGACTTCACCTTTCTGGTGCGGGCCTTCCCGCGGCTGATGCATTTTGTCCTGGGGGACACGGTGCTGCAATATAAGCTGCTGCGCGGCCTGATCAACGGCCTGCACAACCCGGTGCCCCTCAGCAAGGGGGGCACGGACATGCGGGCCGTGCTGTCCATCCTGCACCGGCTGCGCAAGGGGGAGAACATCTGCCTGTTTGCCGAGGGGCACACCTGCTTTGACGGCGTCACCGGCCCCATCCCCCGGGGCACGGCCACGCTGGCGCGCAGCTCGGGCGCCACGCTGGTCACCTACCGGGTGGGCGGCGGGTATTTCACCGCCCCCCGCTGGGGCAGGGGGTTTCGCCGCGGGCGCACCTGGGGCGAGGTGGCCGGCGTCTATGGCCCCGAGCAACTGAAAGCCATGACCGATGCACAGATCGCCACCCTGCTGGCCCGGGACCTGTATATCGATGCTGCGCAGGAGCAGCAGACAAACCCCGTGCCCTACCGCGGCCGCAGGCCGGCCGAGGGGCTGGAGAACGCCCTGTACCTGTGCCCTCATTGCCGGGCCTTTGACAGCCTGCGGGGCGAGGGAAGCCAACTGCGATGCACAGCCTGCGGGACCCAGGCCGTGTACACGCCGCTGGGCGCGCTGGAGGGGGCCTTTGGCCACAGCCAGATCCGCGACTGGGTGGTCTGGCAGCGGCAGGCGCTGCATGGCATGATGGCGGAGGCCGGTTTTGCATTGAGCGACGAGGGGCAGACACTGCGGCGCGTGCAGGAGGACCACAGCGTGGTCGAGGTGGCCCGGGGCACGCTGCGCATGGACCGCCTGGGCATCCGCGTGGGGGAGTGGTCGCTGCCCATGGATCAACTGCGGGGCGTGGCCATCTTCCGCAAAAACCGCCTGCTGCTGACCGATGCGCAGGGCCTACGCTACGACTTTGCCAGCGATCATGTGCGCAGCGCCCTGAAGTATAAGGATATGTTTGAACTGTTGAAGGAGGAATAAGCGTATGGATTATTCAGCCGCCAATACCGGGTTGTGGAATGTGTTTATTTACCTGGGCGTCATGGCCGGCCTGCTGCTGCTGGGCAATGTGCTCAACCGCAAGGTGGCGGTGGTGCGCAACAGCCTGCTGCCGGTATCGGCGCTGGCCGGCTTTCTGCTGCTGATCCTGCGCAACACCGGGCTGCTCGACATCCCCATGGATATCCTGGAGATGATCACCTACCACGGCATCGCGCTGGGCTTTATTGCTCTTTCGCTGCGCACCACCAAGGAGGCGGTCAGCGGCAGCTACGCAATGAAGTCGGGGGCGCTGATCGTGTCCACCTACCTCATCCAGGGCATCGTGGGCCTGCTGGTCACGGTGCTGCTGGGGGTGACGGTGATGCCCGGCATGTTCAAGGCGGCGGGTCTGCTGTTGCCCATGGCCTATGGGCAGGGGCCCGGCCAGGCCAACAATGTGGGCAGCAGCTACGAGGTATTGGGCTTCATCGGCGGGCGCAGCTTCGGCCTGTCGCTGGCGGCGGCGGGCTATCTGTCGGCCTGCCTGGTGGGCCTGTGGTACACCCGCCGGTTGATCAAGCGCCGGGGGCTGCTGCATCAGGATGTGAGCACGGTATCCGGCTCGGTGACGGTGGATATCTTTGAGGATGAGAACGAGGTGCCGCTGGAGGAATCAGTCGACCGCTTCTCCACCCAGGTGGCGCTGGTGCTGGTCACCTACCTGGCTACCTTTCTGGTGACGCTGGGGCTGACCAGCCTGGTGGAGGCGCTGGCCCCGGGCTTTGCCCGCACGCTGTCGCCGCTGCTGTGGGGCTTTAACTTCATCACGGGCTCCGTCGTGGCCATGGGCCTGCGCAGCGTGCTGCACAAGCTGCGCAAAAAGAAGATCATGAGCCGCCAGTACCAGAACAACTACCTGCTCAACCGCATCTCCGGCCTGGCGTTTGACCTGATGATCGTGGCCGGCATCGCTTCCATCAACATGGAGGACCTGTCCGGCCTGCTGGTGCCTTTCCTGATCCTGGCCGTGCTGGGCGCGGTGGTGACCTATTTCTTCGTGCGCCGGCTGTGCCAGCGCCTCACGCCGGACTTTGCCGAGGAGAGCTTTGTCGCCATGTACGGCATGCTGACGGGCACCATCAGCTCGGGCATTCTGCTGCTGCGCCAGATCGACCCCCTGTACAAGACGCCCGCCGCCGATCAGCTGGTTATCGGCAGCGGCACGGCCATCCTGTTTGGCGCGCCCATGCTGCTGCTGATCGGCTTCGCCCCGCAAAGCGACCTGCTGCTGGGCCTGACCATCGTGCTGTGCGTGGTGTA
>JAAZBU010000069.1 GCA_012513645.1 Clostridiales bacterium
ACAGCGCCGTGCTGAAGTGGATGCGCATCACGCCGTCAATGGCGCCCTGCAGCTTGTTGATGGTCAGGTCCAGCGTGTTGCGCACGCCGGTGGCGCCCACGATGGTCACCTTTTCGCTCAGCGGGATAATCATGCCGAACACGAACAGGAACAACAATTGGTACGCGCCGTTGGCGAAGTAGCCCAGAATCAGGGAGCCGATGGTCTCCTGCCCCTTCATTTTGTTAAGCAGCGAGCCGATCAGGAAGCCGAAGGCGCTGGCCAGCGGCACCGTGATCAGCGCCGATACCAAAATGCCCACGATACCCGTCAGGCTCCAGTTGATGGCCAGCAGCATGCCCACCTGCGCCGCCATGGCGCCGATGGTGATGGCAAAGTTGATGCCCATGCCTGTGATGATGGGGATGATCAGGGAAAGGACGATGAACAGGTTGCGCACCAGGCGGCTCATGATCTGGAAGAGGATGTCGTTCATGGGCCGGCCGGATACGATGATGAAGATCACCGAAAGGATGAGGAACACATAGGTCACCACATACTCTTTCAGGTGCTTGCCGATGTTGATGCCGGGGCGGTTCAACTCAGTCACGTCCCTTACCTCCCGCCTGTGTCAGGGCATACAGGATGATGCCGTTGGAAATCAGAATGCGCATAACCTCGCTCAGGCCGCTGACGTCAATCATGGCGTTGGCGACCTGGATGCCCATGGCCAGCACACCCTGGAAGAGGAAGGTGCCCAATATCACGTGGAACACCTTGGCTTTGGACACCGAGGCGCCGCCGATGAGGATGGCGCTGGCCGCGATGAAGCCCATTTGCTGCGGGCCCATGTACAGCGACATGAAGCCAAAGCTCTGCGAATATACGATGATGCCCACGGCGGCGATCACGGTGGACAGCGTGGTGCCGATGATGCGCATCTGATCCACATTGATGCCGCTGGCCTTGGCAAAGGCCGGGTTGCTGCCCGCGGCGATCATGGCCACGCCCTTGCGCGAACGCTCGAACAGGTACATCACCAGGCAGCTCAGCCCCAGGAACAGCAGCAGCCCGGTGGGCACCGACACGCCCAGCACGTTGAAGCGCAGGAAGTTATCAAGCAATCCGCCGATATTGCCCGTCATGTTATGCATCAGGCGCAGGCCGCTGCCCAGCGCCCAGGTCAGCTTGGGGTTGCGGAAGGGCAGCAGCATCCACGCAATACAAAACAGCGATACATAGCTGAAGCCCACATAGGTGGACACCGTCATCTCACTGCCCTTGATGCGGTTGAGCAGCAGGCCATAGGCATACCCCACCGGGATGGCCATCAGAATGCCCACCACCATGGCGAACACCAAGGCGCCCCAGCCGGTCATGTTCATCTCCAGCGCAATCACGGTAGACAGCAGCCCCGAGATGATGCCGATGGGCATGCCCATGTTGAGGCTGATGCCCGACTGGATGCCCGGCAGCATGGCCAGCGCCAGCACGCCGTACATGCCCAGGCGCTGCAGGATGTTGGTGATCATGCCCGGGATGGCGATGTTGTACAGCCCCGCCAATACGATCAGCAGGATGAAGAACAGCAGGATAATGAAGCGCGGCGTGCCCATGCGCTTGACCATCTGCTTGTAAAACAGGATGGACAGGCCCAGCGCCAGCGCGCCAAAGGCCAGGTATAGCAGGTTTTCCGCCTCGCGCACCATGCGCATGAACAGCGGATCGCGCCCGGTCAGCAGGCTGTCAGCACCCGCCGCCACCGCGCGGTCGTAGATGGTTTTAAAATTGTCGCCCTTGGCGCGCACCGCGTCCACCACCTGCTGGCGGGCGCCCGCCAGCATCTCGGGCGTCAGGCTGGGGTGAATGAGCGATATCTCGGCCAGCAGCGCATCCGCATAGGGGGTGATGGCTTCCTTCTGGGCCGTCAGGGCGGCGGACGGCTCAAACCCGGTCAGGTCGTCGATGACCGGGCGCATGGCATCGTCCTCCGAGATGGGGGCCTCCATCACAGCGCCTTCGGCGCCCTCCGCGGGCGCGGCCTGCTCGGGGGCCGGCTCTGCCACGGGCGGCGCTTCCTTGCCCTTGTCGGCCAGGAAGGCCTGCTCCTCCGCGTGCAGGGCCAGGTAGTATTCCTCTAACTTGGTATCCAGCGCCAGGATGGCCTGCTCATAGCCCGGCGAATCCTTGGCAAAGCCGGGGCGCAGCTGCTCCAGCGCGTCCTTGCGGGCCAGGGCCTCCTGCTCCAGCACGTAGTCGCGCCGCTGGTTGCGGCTGAACCCGCTGGCCTGGGCATGCTCATAGGCCTTGGCGTTGGCCTCCTTGCCGTACTGGTCCACCAGCGGCTGGTGCGCGGCCGACATCACCGAGTAGCTGCGCATCTCGTCCAGCGTGTTGAAGGTGCTGGCCTGCTGCCGGGACATGAGGCCAACAGCCCCCGCCGCCAGCAGCGCCAGCATGATCACAAAGACCAGGCTGGCTATGATTTTCTGACTTTTTGCGATTTTCATCCGTTTCCTCCCTCAACGGCGATGCCGCTCATGGCCAGGCCGAAGCTCTCGTTGCTGTCGGACGGCTTGAGGATGGCGGACACCCGGCCCTCCGTCACGATGGCGATGCGGTCGCAGATGCTCTTGAGCTCCAGCAGCTCGGAGGACACCATGACGATGGTGAGCTTGAGCTCGCGGTTGAGCCGCAGCAGCGTATCGATCACCAGCTTTTTGGCGCCGATGTCGATGCCGCGCGTCGGCTCGGACACGAACAGAAAGCGCGGGTTGAGCGCCAGCGCGCGGGCGATGCATACCTTCTGCTGGTTGCCCCCCGACAGGGTGCCCACCGGCTGCAGGGACGAGGTGGCCCGCACGTCCAGCTCCTTCATCATGTTGTTGGCCGTCTGGCGGATCTGGCGCACATTCTTCAGCCGGAAGGGCGCGGCGCCCAGGTAATCCCCATTGACCTGCATGGCGGAGAAGACGATGTTGTCCTCGATGCTCTGGTCCAGCAGCAGGCCCACGCCGCGCCGGTCCTCCGACACCATGGCCAGTCCCCGCTTGAGGCTGCCCTTGGGGTCGTTGAGCGGCAGCGGCTCGCCAAACAGCTCCACCTGGCCCTCGGCCGGATAGATGCCCATAATGCCGTTGGGCAAGCCAATCTTGCCCTGCCCTGCCAGCCCGCCCACGCCCAGGATCTCCCCGTCGTAGACCGACAGATTGAGGCCGCGCACGGCCTCGCCGGGCATGTCCACATGCAGGTTGCGGATCACCATGGCCAGGGGCGCATCCTCAGAGAATACCCGCGAGTTGTCGTCGATCTCGTCAGCGCCGCCCCGGCCCACCATCAGCGCGGCCAATTCGGACAGCGTGGTCTGGCTGGTCTGCCGATAGGCGGCCAGCTTGCCGTCGCGCAGCACGGTGACGCCCTGGGTGGCCTTCATCACCTCCGCCAGGCGGTGGGTGATAAAGATGATGCCGATGCCCTCGTCCGCCAGCGCCTGCATGACCCCGATGAGGATGTCTGCCTCCGACTCGGTCAGCACGGCGGTGGGCTCGTCAAATACCAGCAGCTTGATGCCGGACTTGTCAATCTCGCGCGCGATTTCCACAAACTGCATGTAGCCTACCGGCAGGTTGCGTATCTTTTCCGCCTCGGAGATGGCGATGCCGATCTTGTCCAGCGCCTGACGGGCATGCTGCTCCATGGTCTCGCTGTCCAGCACCTCCAGGTCGCGCCCCAGTACGCGGCTGACCAGGTTGGGCCGGGAGATCTCGCGGTTGAGCTTGATGTTCTCCGTCACGGAAAAGCCGGGGATCAGCATGAACTCCTGATGCACCATGCCGATGCCGTGCTCGATGGCCTGGTGGGGGTTTTTGATGTTTACCCTTTCCCCGTTGATGAGCACTTCCCCCTGAAAGCCGCCGGTCTCAGTGATCACCGGCATGCCAAACAGGATGTTCATCAAGGTGGACTTGCCCGCGCCGTTCTCGCCCAGCAGGGCGTGGATCTCGCCGGGCCGCACCTTGAGGCTGACATCGCTCAGTACCTGGTTGTCCCCGTATAGCTTGCTGATATGGTTCATTTCCAGCACGTATTCGCTGATAGGAATCACCCCTGTCCGCCCGCAGCCTCCTGCCCGCCAATCCCCCTTGCACTGCAAAGCAACCGCCCGACGCGGCGCTGTGTTCCGGGCGCAGGGGCCACGGCCTCCCGCTGCCGGATGCAAGGTATTGGTATGGGGTTATGGGGCCTGTTCGGGCTCTTTTCAAACAAATCGCCAGCAGCCTGGCGTGTCAATCGGCGCCGCGCGCCGGCATATAAGAATGGCCGGCCCCGCGCTCAGCGCGGGGCCGGGTGTGGGTTAATCAGTCGACAAACTCGGCAAAGTTCACGCGGTCAAAGTACAGCATGAAGTAGGTGGGGTAGAGCTTGCCGTCGCCGTCCTCGTAGTTGGACAGCTGCACGTCGTAGCCGGTAGCTACGTCCAGCGCGGCCTTCACATCGGCGAACACGCCCTTTTCAGCGTACTTGCCGTTGATGTAGTTGGTGGCATACTCAAACGCACCGGTGATCATGGAGTAGTTGACGGGTGCCGGCCAGGTGGAGAAGCGATCCAGCGCGTCATTCTCCTTGAGGATGGCAGCGGCCTTCTTGATGTAGGCATCGATGTCACCCCAGTCGGCCTCCTCCACCGCAACGCCCAGGGACGCCGGGAAGGCGTGGAAGGGGCTGGGGCAGCAGGGCAGGGGATAGTAGGCGTTGGGCTCCTTGAGCACGGCTGCCTGCAGGGCTTCCTGCATGCCGCAGTTGGTGCAGAAGAAGGCGACCTTCTTGCCTTCGTACTCCTTCATGACCTTCGGCACGTCTTCCAGAATGAAGTTCTGGGCGCCGGACATGCCCGCATCGCCGGTGGGGTCGGGCGCATCGCGGTCGACCAGCTCGATGCCCAGGCGGGCGGTTTCTTCCTTGAGGATGTTGTGGCGGGCAACGATGGTCTCATAGCCCATGTGGCGCGCGAAGGAATAGTGAATCAGCACATCCGCGCCCCAATCCTTGGCGGTCTGGGCGATCTGGACGCCGCCGTTGATCTCGTCAACGCCCATCACAAAGTCAGCCGCGCTGGTGATGGTCTGCGGGTCTTCGGCGGGCACGCCGGCGATCAGCAGGATGTCATCACGCTTGAGATCGGTCTTGATCTGCGTAAAGGCAGCGGCCGCGCCCTGCACAGCCTGCACCATGATGATGGCCTTCACCTCGGGGTCGGACGCAAAGGCAAGCAGCTTGCCCACGGTGGTCTCCACCTCGGCGGCGAAGCGGTCCGGATAGGTGTCGGTGACGACGATGTCCGGATACTTGGCCTTGAGCATCTCAGCGGCGCGGTATTCTTCCTCGCCCTGGGATACGGTGCCGGTCATGATGGCGATCTTGTACTTGGGTGCCTCCGCCAGTACGGGCAGGGCCAGGGACAGGGTCAGGATCAGTGCGAGCAGCATTACAAGCGCTCTCTTCATGCTTGGTCTCCCCCTTTTTAAATCTAGCCGCATTCATTGTGCATATCGCTATAGCGGCTTATTAACGATATTTTTGCATAGTTTGCCTCACTTGTCAACTTGAAACTGCAATCCGCGCCGTCACGCATTGTATACAAAAACACGATCTTCCCATTGGACACAAGCTGAATACCGGGATATGTCCCTACCCGGACTGTCAATTTACCTGATGGGAGGTGCAGGAGGGCCTCGGCCCTCCTGCATTTAATCGGCCTGGGCGATCGCCTCTGTGCCAGCTGTGTTTTTGTGCGGGGGGTGGTTTCTTTGTACCCATGTCGTGGTATAATCCTCACGTTCCGCGGCACTGCGGCCGCGGCGGGCATGCGCCCGTACAAGCTGCACCCACTTAAAGAGAGGAAACAATCATGAAGAAAAAATTGATGCTGTTCCTGCTGGCCGCCCTCATGCTCACCACCAGTGCCCTTGCCGTACAGATTCCCTCCGATCTGATGGATGCCCTGTATGCCGGTCAAGGCGAACCCGTCACCTTTACCATCAAGGAGGATGCCTTCCACGCGTTTTCTGACATCCTGGGCCCCGGCGCGCAATACGCAGCCATCATCGAAAACCCGGGCACGACCGCCGCATCGGTAAGCAAGGGCGAGCTGCAGCTGCTGGACAAGGATGGGGCCGTCGTTTCCACCATCGCCCTGTATGGCAGCACCCCCTATGAGGTTGCCCCCGGCGGCGTTGCCTATGTGATTCAGGACTACATCACCCTCAGCGAGGAGGATGCCGCCCGCGTCGCCTCCTACAAGGCCACCATCAACGGCTTCGCGTATGATGAGGAGCCGGCGCAGGCCGCCGAGCTGCCCGTCACCTCCGCCTATACCCAGGAGGAGGTGCCCAACTACTTCGATGAGGGCAAAAGCTACGAGGGCCGCGTCACCGTGCAGATTGAAAACAAAACCGCCGCCACCGCGTATGACGTGCAGGTAATCAGCGTGCTGCGCGGCAAGGATGGCAAGCTGCTGACCATCACCACCTCGATGGCGCACGATGTCGGCATTTTGCCCGGCACCACAATTGAGATGCGCAACCCCGCCTCCAGCGGCCTGGTAACCAAGCTGGTGGAGCAGCAAACGGAGCCCGTTACGGCGGAAAGCTTCGCCTTCCTGGCGCCTGCCGAATAACAGCGTAGTCTTTTACTCAAAACAGTGCTGCCGCGGACTTCCCGCGGCAGCACTGTTCTGGTTTATTATCTTTGCGGATGATACTGAACGAAGGAGTAAATGCAAGGATGAACGATGGATTTTTTCGTTCCCGCGAAGCCGAAAGAAGGAGGCGTAGCGGCGCTACGCTGACTGAAAGAGGCAAGGCGGGAGCGGAAAAAGACGAGTTCAGCGAAGCATTGACGATTGAGTTCAGTATTCAGATCAGATGCCGAACGACACGTTGAGGCCCATCGCCGAGCGCACCATGGGGCCGTCCCATAGTACCGGCTTGGCTACGCCCGCGATGTCGGACAGCTTGTTGTGGATGATGCTGCGGCCGTCCACCGCCACGGTGACGCCGTAGATGTCGTCACGGATGAGGTGGGCCGCGTGCACGCCAAACTCGGTGGACAGCACGCGGTCATAGGCGCAGGGAGTGCCGCCGCGCTGGATGTGGCCGGGGATTACCGTGCGGCACTCCACGCCCACCATCTGCTCCAGCTGGGTGGCGATGCGGTGGGAGATGCTGTTGTACGGGCTCTCCACGCGGGCGGCCTCGCGGTCCTTCTTCTTCATGTCCTTCTCATCCTTGTCCATGGCGCCTTCGGCCACGGCGATGATGGAGAAGGACTTGCGCAGGTTGGCGCGGGTCTCCACCACCTCGGCCACCTTCTGGATGTCGTAGGGAAACTCCGGCAGCAAAATGACATCCGCGCCGCCGGCCACGCCGGCATACAGCGTCAGCCAGCCGGACTTGTTGCCCATCAGCTCAATCACCATGCAGCGCCCGTGGCTGGCCGCCGTGGTGTGGATGCGGTCCACCACATCGGTGGCGATGTCCACCGCGGTGTGAAAGCCAAAGGTAAAATCCGTGCCGTAGATGTCGTTGTCGATGGTCTTGGGCAGGCCGATGACGTTGAGGCCCTCCTCGCTGAGCAGGTTGGCCGTCTTGTGCGTGCCGTTGCCGCCCAGGCATACCAGGCAGTCCAGGCGCATGGCCCGGTAGTTTTTCTTCATCTCGGCCACCTTGTCGGGGCCGTCGCCGTTGCTGCGCATCTGGCTGAAGGGCGTGCGGCTGGTGCCCAGGATGGTGCCGCCGCGGGTGAGGATGTTGGAGAACTGGCTCTCCTCCATGGGCTGGTAGTCGCCCTCGATCAGGCCGCGAAACCCACCGCGGATGCCGATGATCTCCGCGTCAAACAGGTGATAGCTGGCACGGACCACGCCGCGGATGGCCGCGTTGAGGCCGGGGCAGTCGCCGCCCGCGGTCAGGATGCCGATGCGCTTTTTCATACAGTTTTGCCTCCAATTGTTGGTTTAGACCAAAATTCGGAATTCGGAATTCGGATGTCGGAATATGGCACGCCGCAACTGTCCCGTTTCAAGGCCATGTCCTGAACCTGCTTCCGTTCCCATGTCCTGACTTGTACACGCTCGGTCCATTGATTCCGAATTCCGTATTCCGAATTCCGAATTAAACCTTTATATGTCGTTAGTTACTTGATCCCAAATACCCCCAGAATATTGCGCGTAATCGACCGGCCCACCGCGTAGCCGGCGCCCGAGGCCGTGGAGCGGGTGAAGCTTTGCAGCATGCGGTCCAGCGTGGTAGGCTGCTGCTTGACGGGCTTTTCGGCCTTGGCCTTTTCAGCGCGGGTGATCTCCTGCGGCTCGTATTGGCCGGTCTTGGGGTTGTACACCAGCACGGGCGGGGTGCCCTGGGGCATGGCAGGCATCTGGGGCTGCTGCACGGCCGGCGGCTGAGCCTGGGGCTGCGGGGCATACACCGTCTGGCTGGGCGGCGGCGCATAGGCCGCGGGCGGCGTCATCTCGCGCTCCACATAGGTGCCGGTGGCAGGGTCGAACACCTTGAAGGTCATGGCCTGCACGGTGGGCTGCTCGGGCGCCAGGGGCGACTCGGACAGGTCCTGCTGCACGGGAATCTGCTGCACCACCGCCGTCTGGGTGACGCCGTGGGTGTTGAACTTGCCCGACAGCACCTCGTAGGCGCTCTCCCGGTCAAACATGGTATCGTACTTGCCCTTCAGGTCGCTGGCGTCGATCAGGTCCTGGCGCAGCTGGGTAGAAATCGCGCCGATGGCCGACTGGGGCGGCAAAATGATGGCCCGCTGGGTGATGGAGGGCGAGCCGTCCTCCTGCAGGAAGCTCAGCAGCGCCTCGCCGGTGCCCAGCTGGGTGATGGCCTCCTGGGTGTCAAAGGCGGGGTTGACGCGGAAGGTCTGCGCCACGGCCTGGATGACGCGCTGCTCCTGCGGGGTGAAGGCGCGCAGCGCGTGCTGCACGCGGGCAGACAGCTGGCCCAGCACGCTGCTGGGCACGTCGGTGGGGTTTTGCGTGATGAAGAACACGCCCACGCCCTTGGAGCGGATCAGGCGGATGGTCAGCTGAATCTTGTCCAGCAGATCCTTGGGGCAATCCTCAAACAGCAGGTGCGCCTCGTCAAAGAAGAACACC
>JAAZBU010000070.1 GCA_012513645.1 Clostridiales bacterium
GGATGATATCGGGGCTGGGGGCAAAGTGGGCCGTGCCGCCCTCGCCCACAAAGGCAATCTTGCCCCAGGGCCGGGTGGCGCGGATGGCCAGCGTGCGGCCGCCCTCGTTGGCGCTGCAATCCACCGCCTTTTCCACGCCGTGGCCGCCCGTCAGGTCCAGGATCTGTTGCAGCGTTTCCTCACCTGGGGCAAACACATGGTCTGCCAGGCCCAACTCCTTGGCCATCAGGCGGCGGTCCTCCTTGACCTCTACGCCGATGGTCAGGTTGGCGCCCATGGCCTTGGCCAGCTGCAATGTGGCCAGGCCCACCGGGCCCAGGCCCACCACCAGCACGGCATCGTTGCCGGAAACGGAGATCTTCTCCAGCGCCTCATACACCGTGCCGAAGCCGCAAGCGATCTGCGCGCCGTCCAGATAGCTCAGCTCGTCGGGCAGCAGCACCAGGTCCTTCTCCTCGGCCAGCACGTAGGGGGCCATGCCGCCGTCCCGCTGCCAGCCATAGGCCGCGCGCTGCGAGCTGGAGCAGGAGATGGCGTACCCCATCCGGCAGTCGTGGCACAGGCCGCAGCCCGAGATGTGGTACACTACCACCCGGTCGCCCTTCTTGAATCGCTTGAGGTGGGTGCCCTCCTCCACGATGATGCCGCAGGGCTCGTGCCCGGCGATGGTGCCGGGGATGTACCCCTCGGCCCCCTTGCCCACATGCTCGCGGTAGATGGCGCGGATGTCGCTGCCGCAGATGGTCGATGCCATGGTCTTGATCAGTACCTGCCCCACGCCGGGGGTGGGGATGTCAAACTCCTTCATCTCTACCGTGCTGTTGCCCGGCAGAATGGCGCCCATCATTTTCCCTTTCATGGTCGTTCCTCCTCCATTCATGAACCCCCGGCTGTGGCCGGGCCGTCCGTCAATCAAACACCACCGTGTGCTTGAGCCCGCGGGCCGCCTTGGCGTTTTCAAAGGCGCTGAGTACATCTTTTAGGGGGTAGCGGTCGGTCACGATGCCGGCCAGGCTGATGAGGCCCTGCTCGACAAAGTTGAGCGTCTTGCGGAACTGGGCGATGCTGGAGCGCGTGGAGCCGGTGAGGTACAGCTCCTTATAGTGGATGAGGTTGGTGTTGATGGGCACGGGCTGCTTGCTCTCGGGCACGCCGCCGAAGAAGTTGATGCGGCCGCCGTAGTTCATCAGCCCGGGCATGGCGGACTGCACCTGGGGCACCGGGTTGGCCGTGATGGCCACGTCCAGGCCGCGCCCGCCGGTCTGCTCCATCACATAGCCCTTCAGGTCGTCGCCCCGGTAGGTCAGCACGCCGGGCACCAGCTCGCGGCAAATGGCCAGCCGCTCGTCGGACAGATCGTTCATCATGACGGTGGCGCCGGCCATCTTGAGCAGCATGGCATGCATCAGGCCGATGGGGCCCGCGCCTACCACCAGGGCATAATCGCCCGGCTTGACAAAGCACTTGGTAAAGCCATTGTACACGCAGGAAAACGGCTCGGCCACCGAGGCCTGGTCAAAGGGCACATGCTCGGCCAGCACCATCAGGTTGCCGTGGGCAATGGCGGTAGCCGGGATGCGCACATACTCGGCAAACGCGCCGTCCATGTTGATGCCGAAGGCCTTGTAGTCGTCGCACAGGTGCTGGTTGCCGGCCACGCAGCGGTCGCAGATGCCGCAGCCGATGTTGGGCTGCA
>JAAZBU010000001.1 GCA_012513645.1 Clostridiales bacterium
AGACGCTGGATGAGTATGTCATCGGCCAGGAGAAGGCCAAGCGCGCGCTGTGCGTGGCGGTATACAACCACTACAAGCGCATCCGCAGCAACAGCCGCAAGAACGACGTGGAGCTGCAAAAGTCCAACATTCTGCTGGCCGGGCCCACGGGCACGGGCAAGACCTACCTGGCGCAGACGCTGGCCCGCATCCTCAACGTGCCCTTCGCCATCGCGGATGCCACCTCGCTGACCGAGGCCGGCTACGTGGGCGAGGATGTGGAGAACATCCTGCTGCGGCTCATACAGGCCGCCGATGGCGACATCAAGGCCGCCGAGCAGGGCATCATCTATATCGACGAGGTGGACAAGATCGCCCGCAAGAGCGAGAACGTGTCCATCACCCGCGATGTATCGGGCGAGGGCGTGCAGCAGGCGCTGCTCAAAATCCTGGAGGGGACCCACGCCAACGTGCCGCCCCAGGGCGGCCGCAAGCACCCGCAGCAGGAGACGCTGCGCATCGATACCACCAACATCCTGTTCATCGTGGGCGGCGCCTTCGATGGGCTGGAGAGCATCATCGCCACCCGGCTGGGCAACCGCACGCTGGGCTTTGGCGCCGAGCTGATCACCCAGGATGAACACGAGAGCAGCCGCACCCTGTCCCACATGCGGCCGGAAGATCTGGTCAAGTATGGCCTGATCCCCGAGCTGGTGGGCCGCCTGCCCGTGATGCTCACGCTGGACAGCCTGGATGAGGAGGCCATGGTGCGCATCCTCACCGAGCCCAGGAACGCGCTGGTCAAGCAGTATCAGCGGCTGTTCGAGCTGGATCATGTGGAGCTGCGCTTCACCGAGGACGCCCTGCGCGCCATCGCCCGCCTGGCCATCGAGCGCAAGACGGGGGCCCGCGGCCTGCGCGCCATCATCGAGTCCGCGCTGCTGGACACCATGTTTGAGCTGCCCGGCGAGAGCGACGTGCGCAGCTGCACCGTGACGCGCGAGGTGATCACCCAGGGCGACCAGCCCGAGATCATGCGCGAGGTGCCCGCCCGCGGCAAGGCCAAGCGCGCGGCGCTTCAGCCCGCGGCCGACAAATTGGCAGGCGACGCTTCGTAGCCGCCCGCCCCATCAACCACTCGTAAGAACAGGATGAACGCCTCTTCCCGCCCATCCGAGCGAGGAGAGGCGTTTATCAACAGGAGGCCCTTATTATGGCAGGAACCAAGACCACCGCATCGCCCCGCGTGTTGCCGCTGATGCCGCTGCGCGGAATGATTCTCTTTCCCCACACGACGATGGATTTTGACGTCGGCCGGCCGCCCAGCATCAAGGCGGTGGAAAAGGCGATGGAGCGCGACCAGCGCATATTTATCGTCACGCAGAAGAACACCGATGTGGAAGACCCCAAGCTTAAAGACCTCAACCCCGTGGGCACCATTGCCCGCATCAAGCAGGTGCTGCAGATTACCGGCGGCATGCTGCGCGTATTGGTGGAGGGGGAGCAGCGCGCCCAGCTGCAGCGCCTGGCTGTGGCCGAGGAGGCCTGGGTGGCCTGGGTGAAGCCCGTGCCCCTGCTCAAGGAGCAGGACATTTCGCCCGAGATGGCCGCCGCCGTTCGGGTGGTGCACGAGCACTTTCAGGAGTACTCGGAGGCCAGCCAGCGCATCTCGCCCGAGGCGCTGCGCACGGTCAAGGCCATCACCAGCCCGGAGGAGCTGGCCGACGTGATCGCAGGCAACGCCATTGGCCGCATGGAGGAGAAGGAGCACCTGCTCAGCATCAAGGACCCGATGGAGCGCCTGGAGGCCCTGGCCGCCGCCCTCATGAAGGAGACGCGCTTTGCCGGGCTTGAGCGCATGGTGCAGGTGCGCATCCGCATGCAGATGGACAAAAACCAGAAGGATTACTACCTGCGCGAGCAGATGCGCATACTGCAGGAGGAGCTGGGCGAGGAAGAGGACGAGGAGCTGGAGGATTACCGCAAGCGCCTGCAGAAGACGTCCATGAACGCCGAGGCCAAGGAGAAGGCCGAGAAGGAGATCGAGCGCCTGAGCCGCATGGCACCCGGCACGCCGGAAACCACCGTCAGCGAAAACTACCTCGACTGGCTGTTGGACCTGCCCTGGGATAAGCACACCCGCGACAACCTCAACCTGAACCGTGCCCGCCGCATATTGGATGAGGATCACTACGGCATGGAGCAGGTGAAGGAGCGCATCATCGACTTCCTGGCGGTCCTTGGGCTGCGCCAGCGGGCGGACAAAAACGCCGCCATGAAGGGCCCGGTGCTTTGCTTTGTAGGCCCTCCCGGCGTGGGCAAGACCTCCATCGTCAAGGCGGTGGCCCGCTCCATGGGGCGCCAGTTTGTGCAGATGTCGCTGGGGGGCGTGCGCGATGAATCCGAGATATTCGGCCACCGCCGCACCTACATCGGCGCGATGCCCGGGCATGTCATCAGCGGCATCAAGCGCGCCGGCAGCATGAACCCGGTGTTCCTGTTTGATGAAATTGACAAGATGGGCAACGACTACCGCGGCGATCCGGCCAGCGCGATGCTGGAGGTGCTGGACAGCGAGCAGAACATGCACTTCCGCGACCACTACCTGGATGTGCCGGTGGACCTGTCCCGGGTGATGTTTGTCACCACGGCCAACACGCGCGAATCCATCCCGGCGCCGCTGCTGGACCGCATGGAAATCATCGAGGTGCCCAGCTACACCGAGGAGGAAAAGCTGCAGATCGCCAAGCGCCACCTGATGAAAAAGCAGCTGACCGAGAATGGGCTGGACCCCAAAAAGGTGCGGATTACCCAGGATGCGCTGCGCTTTGTCATCGAGGGCTATACGCGCGAGGCGGGCGTGCGCACGCTGTCGCGCATGCTGGCCAAACTGGCGCGCAAGACGGCCGTCACCATGCTGGACCAAGATGTAGATACCGTGCGTATCGACCGCAAGACCGCCCGCGAGTACCTGGGGGCCGAGCGCTACCTGCGCGACAAGCCGGGGCGCGACCCGCTGGTGGGCATCGTCAACGGCCTGGCCTATACCGAGGTGGGCGGCGAGATGCTGCAGGTGGAGTGCATGGTGATGCCGGGCTCCGGCAAGCTCACCCTCACCGGCAGCCTGGGCGACGTGATGAAGGAGAGCGCCCAGGCGGCGCTCAGCTGGCTGCGCGCCCATTCCAAGGAGTATCACTTGGCCGACGACTTCCACACCAGGCAGGACATCCACATCCACGTGCCCGAGGGTGCGGTGCCCAAGGATGGCCCCTCCGCCGGCGTCACCATGGCGACGGCCCTGCTGTCGGCGGTGACGGGCCGCCGCGTGCGCCAGGACCTGGCCATGACGGGGGAGATCACGCTGGCCGGGCGCGTGCTGCCCATCGGCGGCGTGAAGGAGAAGATGCTGGCCGCCTTCCGCGCGGGCATCAGCACCCTGCTGCTGCCCCGGGAAAACGCCAAGGATGTCAGCGAAATCCCGGCCTATATCCGCGAGCGCTTTCAGATTGAGTATGTAGACAGCATCGCCCGCGTGGCCGAGCTGGCGCTGCTGGAGGGCTGAGATGGACATTATCTCCGCCCGCTTTATCACCAGCTTGGCCGAGTACGGCACCTTCCCCGGCCGGGGGTTGAAGCAGATCGCCGTGGCCGGCAAGAGCAACGTGGGCAAATCCAGCCTGATCAACAGCCTGTGCCGGCAGAAGGCCCTGGCCAAGACCTCGGGCACGCCGGGCAAAACCCGGCTGATCAACGTGTTTTTGCTCAACGAAGCCTTTCACCTGATCGATCTGCCCGGCTACGGCTACGCCAAGGTGGACAAGCGCGAGAAGGCCCAGTGGGGCAAGCGCATGGAGAATTACTTTGCCCAGGAACGGGAGCTGCGGGCGGTGTTGCAGTTAGTGGACATCCGCCACGAGCCCACCGCCGATGACCTGATGATGGTCAGCTTTCTGCGCCAGACGGGCATTCCTTTCATCACCGTGGCCACCAAGGCCGACAAGCTGTCCCGCGCCCAGCGCCACCGCCACCTGCTGCCCATCAGCTTCAGCCTGCAGGTGCAGCCGCAGGATATCATCGCCTACTCAAGCCAGACCGGCGAGGGCCGCCCCGCGCTGCTGAACGCCATCGAGGCCGCGCTGGCGACATGATGCATGGGTAGGGACGGGCTGATGCGGCACGCATGTGCCTGCTTGCCGACCTTGTGATACCTGCGCATAATATGCTATACTCCGCACAAGATTGAACCGCAAAGGGGGATGCTCGATGATTCATGTAGAAATCGTCAAGCCTACGGCCAGTGCCATGCAGCCCTTTATCCGCCTGGCGGATGAGATCAACGGCGCTGACCCCAACTGGATCAGACAGCCAAGGCGGGAGATGACCCGTCTGCTGACCGGCAAGGACAACGAGCTGTTTGCCCAGGGCATTCAGCGGTTTTTCCTGGCGTATGACGATGACAAGCCCGTGGCCCGCGTGCTGGCCGGGGTGGACCTGCGCCGCAACGCCCAGACCGGGCGCAGCGAGGGATACTTCAGCCTGTTTGAAAGCTATGACAACATGGACTATGCCAGCGCCGTGCTGGACGCGGCGGCGGCTTTCCTCAAGGAGCATGGCATCACGCAGGTAGTAGGGCCGGTGGCGCCGTACTATACGGACTTGAACCGCGGGCTGCTGGTGGAGGGCTTTGATGGGCCGCCGGTGCTGTTTAACCCCTACAACCCGCCCTACTACCAGCGGCTGCTGGAGGACTACGGCTTCACCAAGGAGAGGGACTTCCTGGCCTACCTCATCGAGGTGGACAGCATGAACCTGGAGCGCTTTGCGCCGCTGAATCTGCGGGTGCAGCAGCGCTTTGGCTTCAAGGTGCGCAACATCGACCTCAACCGCGAGAACATCGCGCGCGTGGCGCAGGATATCGCCACCGTCATCGCCGAGGCCACGCCTGAGGAAGCGGGGCAGTACCTGCCCACCACGGAGGACATCATGTCCTTCCTGCAGGGGGTGAAGCCCGTGTTCCGCAGCGAGCTGGCGGTGATTGCCTACGCGGGTACGCGCCCCATCGGCATCATGATCGGCGTGCCCGATTACAACCGCGTGCTCAAGGCCTCCGGCGGGCGCAGCGATCCGCTGTCCTGGCTGTTGGGGCGGCTGGCTGTGGCCCACATCGATACCGCGCGCTGCCCGATGCAGTATGTGGTGCCCGAGTACCAGAACAAGGCGGTCAACGCCGCCATGTACTACCATGCCGCCCAGGGCGCCAGGCGCATTGGGGTGCGCAACATCGAGGGCTCCACCGTGGATGAGACCCACATCGCCTCCATCAACAACACGCTGCTGGCCGGCGGCAAGCAGTACCGGGTCTACCGCCGCTATCAGAAGGAACTTTGAGCCTTGAATTATATGCCGGGCTGAGGTATAATACATTTTGCTGATTTAATGGAAGGGGATTTTCTCATGACTGCTGTCCAAATGATTTTCAACATTCTCCTGGTGATCGCGTCCGTCGTGCTCATCGTTTCGGTGCTGATGCAAAAGGGCGATGCCGAGGGCGGCATGGGCGCCATCATGGGCGGCAGCGGGGCGGAGAGCTTCCTGGGCCGCAACAAGGCCAAGACCATGCAGGGCAAGCTGGCCATGATCACCAAGGTATCCGCGGGCGTCTTTGTGGGCCTGGCCCTGGTCATGATCTTTCTGAACTGACCGGTTCTGTGTAACCCATGAGGCTGGCGCGCTGCGTCGGCCTTTTTCTGTGAACAGGGAGAGAAGCATTGATTGTCCTCACGGTAGCGCACCTCAAAAAATCCTTCGGCGTGGAAGTTGTGCTGAAGGACGTGAGCCTGACTTTGCACCAGGGCGAGCGCCTGGGGCTGGTGGGCGTCAACGGCAGCGGGAAAACTACGCTGCTGCGCATCCTCAGCGGCCGCCTGGCGGCGGATGAGGGGCAGGTGGCCATGCAAAAGGGCATGGTGGTGGGCTACTTGGAGCAGAGCTACCAGCCGGCCGCCGGCTGCACGGTGCGCCAGGAGCTGGAGCGGGTGTACGAGCCCATCTTCCGCATGGAGGCCCGCCTGCGCGAGATTGAGGGCGAGATGGCCCATGCCGATGAGGATGCGTTGCAGCGGCTGGGCAACGAGTACAGCCGGCTGCACGAGCGCTTTGAGCAGGCGGATGGCTATGCCTGCCGTTCGCGCGCGCAGGGCGTGCTGCAGGGGCTGGGCTTTAGCCGCGAGCAGCAGGAGCAGCCGGCCGGCCAGCTGTCGGGCGGCGAATTGACGCGCCTGTCTTTGGGCCGCCTGCTGCTGCAAAAGCCCGACCTGCTGCTGCTGGATGAGCCCACCAACCACCTGGACCTGCAGGCCCTGCAGTGGTTGGAAGAATACCTTAACGACTATGCGGGCGCCGTGCTGGTGGTGTCCCACGACCGGTATTTTCTGGACCGCGTGTGCACCGGCATGGCCGAATTGCTGTTTGGCGAGTGCGAGCAGTATCGCGGCAACTACAGCCGATACGTCGAGCAGCGGGAGGAGCGCTTCCTCTCCCGAACCCGCGCCTGGACACAGCAGCAAAAGGAGATCGAGCGCCAGCGGGCCATCATCGCCCGCTACCGCAGCTTCAACCGGGAGAAGTCCATCCGCGCCGCCGAAAGCCGCGAGAAGGCGCTGGAGCGCATGGAGCTGCTGGACCGCCCTGTGGAGGAGCGGCAGATCAACTTCAGCTTCAAGGCCTACAGCCGCATGGGGGATGAGGCCCTCAAGGTGGAGGACCTGTCCAAGTCCTTTGGCGAGCGGCAGCTGTTTGAAGGGGTGGAGCTGATGCTGCGCTCGGGCGAGCGGGCGGCCCTGATCGGCGCCAATGGCATCGGCAAGACCACGCTGCTGGAGGTGCTGCTGGGCCGCATCAAGCCGGACACGGGCAACACCCGCTTTGGCGTAAATGCCGACGTAGGCTATTACGACCAGAAGCAGCAGGCCCTGAACCCTGATAATTCCGTGCTGCGCGAGGTGTGGGACGACTTTCCCAGGCTGCTGCAGCACGAGGTGCGGGGCGCGCTGGGGCTGTTTTTGTTCAGCGGGGACGATGTGTTTAAGCCCGTCAGTGCGCTGTCGGGCGGCGAAAAGGCCCGCGTGGCGCTGACCAAGCTGATGCTGCGGCACAACAATTTTCTCATATTGGACGAGCCGACCAACCACCTGGACAGCGACTCCCGCGAGGTGCTGGAGCAGGCGCTAGAGGGATTTGACGGCACCATTTTAGCGGTGTCCCACGACCGATATTTCATCAACCGCTTCGCTTCCCGCGTGCTGGTGTTGGAGCAGGACGGCATCAAGAGCTTTGACGGCAACTACGATGACTACATGGCCGTACTGGAGCGCCAGCGCAACCCGGATGGAGCCTGGCTGGATGGCCGCACCCGCACCGAGGTGCAAAGGGAGCGCAGGCGCCAGCGCCAGGATCAGGAGCGAATCGACGCCCTGCGCCAGGCGCTGACCCGGGCGGAGGAGAACGTGGCCGCAGGCGAGCAAGCGATGCAGCAGCTGGAGGACCGCCTGGCCGACCCGGAGGTGTATACCGACCCGCAGGCAGCGGCCCGGGCGGCGGAGGATATCCGCCTGCACAAGGCCGCGCTGGAGGAATCCTACGCCTTGTGGGAGGCGGCCGAGCAGGCGCTGGCCGACGCGGAGGAGTAGCCGGGCGGTGCCTCGTTTGCATTTATGCAGTATTTGGCATCAACTTGCGCCTGCAGGGGGTTGACAGGCGGCGCGGGAGGGGCTACAATGCCCCCATCAAGCGAAAGCTGCGGAAGGAGGGCTGTGTCATGACCGGGACTACCATGCGAATGTCTATGATGATGCGCAGCTCCACACCGCGCTTATTGCGTCGCGCCGCTTGATCATAGGCAAGTACATCAAGCCCGCTTCCACTAAGTGCGAAGCGGGCTATTTGTATGCCTTCACACCAAGGAGGAACGTATTTTGTCGGATCGGCCGCTGATTGAGATCAGGGATCTCTCCAAGGTATACAGCACGCCTGAGGGCGAGGTCGTAGCGCTCGACCATATCGATCTCAACGTGCACAAGGGGGAGATCTACGGCGTCATCGGCATGAGCGGGGCGGGCAAGTCCACCCTCATCCGCTGCATCAACCGGCTGGACACGCCCAACACCGGGCGCATCCTGTACCATGGGCAGGACATCCTCACCATGGGCAAGGCCGACCTGCTGCAATTGCGGCGCAAGGTGAGCATGATCTTCCAGCAGTTTAACCTGCTGATGCAGCGCACCGTGGGTGAAAATGTGCGCTACCCGCTGGAGATCGCCGGCGTCAAGCGCCGCCAGGCCGATGAACGGGTGATCGAGCTGCTCAAGATCGTCGGCCTGGAGGACAGGGTAAACGCCTACCCGGCGCAGCTGTCCGGCGGCCAGCGCCAGCGCGTGGCCATCGCCCGCGCCCTGGCCAGCGACCCTGAGGTGCTATTGAGCGATGAGGCCACCAGCGCGCTGGACCCCATGACCACCCAGGCCATCCTGAGCCTGCTGCAGGATATCAACCGCCGGCTGGGCATCACCATCATCCTCATCACCCACGAGATGGCCGTCATCCGCCAGATCTGCGACCGCGTGACCATTCTGGATGGCGGGCGCATCGCCGAGGAGGGCACGGTGGACGAGGTGTTTATGCACACCAAGTCGGAGGCAGGGCGCAGGCTGTTTGGCGCCGCCCCCCAGGACCCCCAGGATGAGCCTGCCGGCCCCGCCCTGCGCCTGGTGTTTGACGGCTCCTCCGTAGACCGGCCGGTGATCGCGACACTGGTCAAGGAACACGGCATCATGGTCAACATTCTGTCGGCGGACATGAAGCAGATTGGCGGCAAAACCTACGGCCAGATGCTCATCCGCACCCCGGAGGACGAAGGCACCAAGCTGGCGGTGCTGCGCTTCCTCAAGGAGGAGAATATCCCGGTCAAGGAGGTGAATATACAATGAGTCAGGCACAATGGACGGATCTGCTGCTGGGCGGCCTGTGGGATACGCTGTACATGACCATCCCGTCTACCATTTTGGCCTACCTCATTGGTATGCCGCTGGGCATCCTGTTTGTGATCACGGGGCGTGACCATATCCTGCCCAGGCCCCGCCTCAACTCGGCCCTGGGCGTGGTCATCAACTTCCTGCGCTCCATCCCCTTCATCATCCTGCTGGCCATGCTGATCCCAATCACCCGCCTGGTGATGGGCAGCGGCATAGGCACCCGCAGCCTGATATTCCCGCTGGTCATCAGCGCCTTTCCCTACGTGGCGCGCATGGTGGAAGGCAGCCTCAACGAGGTGGACCGCGGCGTCATCGAAGCCGCCCAGTCCATGGGGTCCACCACCGCGCAGATCATCTTCAAGGTGATGATCCCCGAGGCGATGCCCTCGCTGCTCAATGGCGCGGCCATTGTCACCGTCACCATCCTGGGCTACACGGCCATGGCCTCCGCAGCCGGCGGCGGCGGGCTGGGCGCCATCGCCATCACCAAGGGGCTGAACCTGCGCCGCATGGACATCATGTACGCGGCCTCCATCGCCCTGGTGGCGCTGGTGCAGCTCATCACCATCACCGGCAACCGGTATACCCGATCCATCGACCACAGAAAACGCTGACAAGCGTACACAAATTGAAAGGAGAAACCCCATGAAAAAGTTAATCGCTCTGGCTCTGGTTCTGGTCCTCACCCTGTCGGCTGCCTCCGTGCTGGCCGAAAACAAAAAGGTCGTCATCGGCGCCACCCCCAGCCCCCATGTGCTGGTCCTCGAGCAGGTCGCGGAAGACCTCAAGGCCCTGGGCTTTGACCTGGAGATCCTCACCTTTACCGACTATGTGCTGCCCAACCCCGCCACCGCCTCGGGCGAGCTGGATGCCAACTACTTCCAGCACCTGCCCTTCCTCAACGAGTACAACAAGAACGCAGCCGCCGATGCGCAGCTGGTGGCCGCCATCCCCGTACACTACGAGCCCTACGGCCTGTATGCCGGCACCAAGACGGCCCTGGATGAGCTGACCGAGGGCGACAAGATCGCCGTCACCAACGACCCCTCCAACGAGACCCGCGCCCTGCTGCTGCTGCAGTCCGCCGGGTTGATCAAGCTGGCTGACGATGTGGGACCCGACAGTAGCGTCACCGCGCTGGACATCAAGGAGAACCCCAAGAACCTGGAAATCGTGGAGCTGAACGCCGAGCTGATCCCCGCCTCCCTGGGCGATGTGGCCTTCGCGGTCATCAACGGCAACTTCGCCATCGGTGCTGGCCTGAGCCCTGCCGAGGATGCCCTGTTCCTGGAGCCGGCGGAGGGCGATGCCGGCAAGACCTACACCAACTATGTCGTCGTCAAGGCCGGCAATGAGAACGCCGACTTTGTGGAGGCCCTGAAGACCGTGCTCTACAGCCAGAAGGTGAAGGACTATATCCTCACCAACCCGGACTTCGCCGGCGGCGTCATCCCGGTGTTCGAGGTGCCCGCTCAGTAACTGAACTCTCTATCTGTTAACACGCAAAAACGGGCCGTCACGGCCCGTTTTTGTGTGCGATATGCTTACTTTATATACGCCGCCCCGGCCTGCAAAGCCTGTACGTTCAGGGTCACCAGCGGGGCCTTGTTGCCCGTGAAGATGTGGGAGAGCATCTGCTCCAGCGTGCCCATCTTCAGCGCGCCGGTGGCGGCGATGTAGGCGCCCAGCATCACCATGTTGGCCACCTTGAAGTTGCCCAGCTTGCCCGCCTCCTCCATGCTGGGCACGTAGAAGGCACGCACGTCTTGGCGGTGCACCCGCTCGGGGGCCTGGGAGGAGTTGACCAAAATCAGCCCGCCCGCCTCCACATGGGGCTCAAACTTTTTGAGCGAGGGGCCGTTCAT
>JAAZBU010000071.1 GCA_012513645.1 Clostridiales bacterium
GCCACTGGCGGCGGGGGTATGCCTCCTCCTCGGTCAGGCGCTTCTCCGCCTGCTGTAACAGGTTTTTAAACTGGATGGGGTCCTGCTGGTTGTCCGGCTGCACGCGGTGCGTGGGCAGGTACAGGGAAATGCGCGGCAGCTGCGGGTCCCGCGCCTTGGCCAGAAACTGATATAACGAAAATTTGTTTTGCATAGATGCTCCTCTCCGCTTGGTTTGGGGTATGCACCAAAGCACAATCACTTGATGTCTATGTATAGTATACCCCGGACAGGGGCGCATGAAACAAACGATCTGTATATTGACCAGAAAACACAAAACGCCCGAGCTTCGGGCGTTCTGCGGCATACTTGGGCGGTCTACGGGGTGTCAGGCCTTGGGGTTATCTCCAGTTCATCACACAGCGCACGATAGCGCGCCACATCCTTGGGGAATAGCGGCCACGTGGGGTCGTAGAAGCTGTGGTGCAGCACATCGGCGTCCTTGAGCAGCTCGGCCAGCGGGTCATTATCCACGCGCTTCTTGGCGCTGTGACTGGCGATGATGGCACAGATGCGCCCGGTCTCCTCCTCATCGGCCAGGCCCCATTGCGCCAGCAGCTGCTCGGCCAGCATGGCGCCGCGCTTGGCATGGCCGGCGGAATCCCCCGTGGTATAGGTCGCCAGGTCGTGCATCAGCGCGGCCATGGCAGGCAGCTCGCCCTCCAGCCCGCGACGCTCTGCCAGCAGCTGGGCAGCCATGGCCACCCCCTCCAGGTGGGCAACGGCGTCGCCCAGCGAAGATCCTTCCAGATGCTCCGCCAGCAGGGCATAAACCCGCTCGCGCACGGCAGACAGCCTGCTCATAGCGTACCCTTCTGCAGAAAGATGCCCGCGCAGCCCATGTACCCCTCTGCCCGGCTGGTCACGATGCTTGCGCATTGTAATCGACGCGCTCCACCTCATCAAATACAGGCTGTTCGCCCCACAGGGCCGGGTTCACCCGCACGCGGTAGCCGGTCAGGTTGTCCACCCACCAGTCGTAGTAGGGCTTTTGCGGCAGGGCGTGCACCGCCATCAGCGACATGATGATGCCGCCGTGGGCCACGATGCGGATCTCCCGCTGCCCCTGGGCGGCCGCCTGCGCGATCAGCTGCGTCAGCGCCGCGGTGGCGCGCTGGGAAAAGCCCAGCCGCCCCTCCCCGCCGGGGCTGGGCTGCATGCCGCCGTCGGCATTCCAGGCCTGAAAATCCGGGTCGTTCTCCAGCTCATCGTAGGTGCGGCCCTCAAAGGCGCCGAAGTCCATCTCCCGCAGATCGGGCACGATGGTCTGTTGGGCGTTGGGGTAAAGAATGGCGGCGGTCTGCTGGGTGCGCTGCAAGGGCGTCACAAATACATGCCCCGCCCCTTCATCCCGGCGCCCGGCGCGGGTCAGCCGCAGGCCCTCCTCGCTGAGGGGCATATCAGTGGCGCCCACATAGCGGCGCTGGGCATTGCCCTCGGTCAGCCCGTGGCGCACCATTTCAATGATCATTTGTCCTCCCATCCCCGGAGCAGCTCCTGCATCCAGGCGTGTACATCCATACCATATACTACCCGCAAAGCCTCGCGGCCTAACACCGTGCCGGCCTCGCCCTGGGCTGCCACGCGCCCGCGGTCCATCAGCAGGGCCGTCCTGCCATAGCGCCGGGCCAGGCTCAGGTCGTGCACCACGCTGATCACGGCGCGGCCGGGCGTGCGCAGCCAGGCTTCGATCAGCTCAAATATCTGGTGCTGAAAGGGCAGGTCCAGGTGGTTGGCCGGCTCATCTAACAGCAGCAGGCGCGGGTCCTGCGCGAATACCTGGGCCAGAAACACGCGCTGCAGCTCGCCGCCCGACAGGGTGAGCACGCTCTGGTGCAATATGTTTTCCAGCCCGCACAGCCGCGCCGCCTCCTGCACGCGGCGCTCGTCCTCCCCGCTTTCGCCGCGCAAAAAGCCCGTCTGCGCGTAGCGGCCCAAGCGGATTACTTCCTCCGCCGTGAAGGCATAGCCCACCCCATGCCGCTGGCTGAGCAGCGCCAGCCGCCGGGCGCGCTCGCGCGCCTTCATGCGCCGTACATCCTGCCCGTCAAAATTAACGCTGCCCTTGTAGGACAGCCCCTGGGCCAGGGCATTGAGCAGGGTGGATTTGCCCGCCCCGTTGGGGCCGATGAGCATCATCCAGTCCCCCGCCCGGATGGTGAAATCCAGCGGGTGCACGATCTGCTGGCCGCCCAGCGTGACTGACAGCCCCTTGACGTCCAGCATCTACCTCACCCGCCTTGTCCGCATAAAGATCACCACAAACAGCACCGCGCCGATCAGCGAGGTGACCACGCCCAGCGGCAGCTCCACCGGGCTTAGGATGGTGCGGGCCGCCAGGTCCGTCAGCATCAGGAAGATGGCGCCCGAAAACACCACGGCGGGCAGCAGCCGGCGGTGGTTGGGCCCCACGATCAGCCGGGCCATGTGCGGCGTGACCAGGCCCACAAAACCGATGGTGCCGCCGATGGACACGCACACGCCGATCAGCACCGATACCGCCACCATCACCCGCAGCTTGACGCCCCGCACGTTGACGCCCACGCTGCGGGCATTATCCTCGCCCACGGCAAAGGCGTTGAGCTCGCGCCCGCTCAGCAGCAGCACGGCGCCGCAGGCCGCCAGCGCAACCAGCAGCGTCAGCGCGTCCTGATACCCAGACGAGGACAGCGACCCCATCGTCCAGAAGGTGACGGTGCGCAGCCGCGGCCCCGAAAAGGCCACCGCCAGGCTGATGACGGCATTGGCAAACATGGAGAAGATGACACCCACCAGAATGATGGTGTTGGTGGCCAGCGAGGCATCCATCCGCCAGGCCAGCGCCAATATCAGCGCCAGCGACGCAAAGGCGGCCAGCATCGCCATGCCCATCACCCCTAACTGCGGCAGGCCCGGGATGGTGATGCCAAAGGCAATGGCCATCACCGCGCCCAGCGACGCGCCCGAGGCCACGCCCAGCGTGGACCCATCGGCCAGCGGGTTGCGCAGCAGGCCCTGCATGGCCGCGCCGCACAGCGACAGCGAGGCGCCCACCAGCCCGGAGGCCAGCACGCGGGGCAGCCGCAGGCCCATGATGATGGTCTGGGTCGGATCCCCCGCCTGGGCCGTGCCAAACAAGGCGCTGGCCATGGCGCGCAGCGCCTCGCCCGGCGCCACCGGCACGCTGCCCGCGCAGGCGCACAGCAGCGCTGTGGCCAGCGTGGCCAGGGAAAACAGCAGGTAGTCCCGCAGGGAAAAGCCCTCGCGGCGTGACTTCAAACTCAATTCATCACCTTATTCTTTGATGTTCAGGTGCACGGGGCCGCCGTTGACGGCGGCCCCGGTTGCATGTTTCTGCCATTCAGGCCCATTACGCGGCGGGCTGCACCTGCTGCTCGCCATACACCAGCTCGTACAGGTGCTCGGCGGCGTCAATCAGCCGCGGCCCGGGGCGGGAGATCTCATCGCTATCCAGCAGGATGACCTGGGCGTTCTGCACGGCCTTCAGCTTGTCCCAACCGGCGCGGCCCATGATCTCCTCCACCGGGGTGGGGCCTTCGCCAAAGTACATGGCCACCGTAACGATGTAGTCCGGATCGCGGGCCAGCACCTGCTCCTGGGATACCTCGGCCCAGCCGGTGATGTCTTCAAAGGCATTTTTGAGGTGCAGCGCCTGGGCGATCTCCTGCATGAAGGTGTTCTGCCCGGCCGTCCACAGGCCAAACTCCAGGGGGCTGACCTCGAAATACACGCTCTGCTGCGCCTGCTTGTCCGCCGCCTTGGCGCTGAGGGCGTCAAAGCGGGCCTGCATGTCGGCCACCACGGCCTTGGCCTCGTCCGCCTTGCCGGTCAGGGCGCCGATCAGCTCAATCGCCTTGTAGGTGCCGGCGATGTCCGCCGCGTCGGTCGCGGCCACGGAGATGCCGGCCTTCTCCAGCGCGTCCACCTGCTCCTGCGGCTGGGCCATCTTGGCCATGATCACCAGGTCGGGCTTGAGGGCGACGATCTGCTCCAGGTTGGTCTCCATGCCGGACTGCACGCTGGGCACCTCCAGCACCTCGGCCGGGTAGTTGCAGTATTCGCCGCGGCCCACCAGCGTGTCGCCAGCACCAATGGCGTAGAGGATCTCCACATCGCCGGCCGTCAGCGCCACCACGCGCTTGGCGGGCTCCTTCAGGGTGACCTGGCGGTCGGCCATGTCGGTCATGGCCTCGCCCAGCGCGGCCGTTGTGCCCAGCATCATCAGCAGGGCCAGCATCAGGGACAGGTACTTGTGGTACATTTTCATGGGGTTCCCTTTCTGCAAAAGAACAGGCACTCATACAAACAGGGCGCCCCACGGGCGCCCGAAGCTAATATCCCATAGCTTTTCCCACCCCCAGGAGCAAGCGGCCTTTGGCCGCTTCTGCACATCCAGGTCTCCCGGCTTAGCTTCATCCTGGGGGCCGCCTTCCCGCCCGAAGGCAGTGGCTGCTTGGCCCTTTGTCAGCTTCACGGTTACTGGGATAGCCCGGAAATCTCATCCGGTTCCCTTCGCGGTTTCCCGCGGCGCTCGCGCGCAGATGCACAGGCTGTTCAGTTGTGGCTTCATTATACGGTGCGCAAGGGGGGCAAGTCAATGCGGGGCATCAGCAGCCCCACACCACCCTGCGCCAGTTGGCCTGATCGGTATCGCCCTCGGTGTTGATGAGCAGCACGCTGGCCTGCGCGTCCAGCCCCAGCATGCCGCGCAGGGCCTCGCCGCCGCCACACAGGCAGGCTGCGGCCAGCACGCCCGCACTCACCGCGCCGCTCTCGCCCGAAATGATGCGCGGGTCATCGCCCGCGGGCGAGGCCAGCACGCGCATGCCCAGGGCCGCCACCTCATCCTCGCACGACAAAAACCATTCCGCCGTGCCTGCCAGCAACGGCCAGGCCAGGGTAGACGGCTCGCCTACCGACAGGCCGGCCATGATGGTCGACAGGTCGCCCGCCACGGCATGCAGCCGCCCATCCCCCGCCCTGGCTGTGGCGTAGAAGCAGTTGGCCGCATGGGGCTCCAGCACGGCGATGCGGGGCTTATCTTGCCCCGGCCAGGTGGCCCAGCAGGCGGCCAGGGCCCCCGCGAAGGAGCCGGCCCCCGCCTGTAAAAACAGGTGCGTAGGGGACGCGTCCAGCGCATGGAGCTGCCCGCGGGCCTCGGTGGCAATGGTGGTATAGCCCTGCATGATCCAGCCCGGCACCTGCTCATAGCCCGGCCAGGCGGTATCCTGCATGAGTGCGCCGCCCACCTCCTGCGCGGTGCGGGCAGCAAGGCGCACGGTGTCATCGTAGTTGAGGTCGCTCACCTCCACCCGCGCGCCCAGGGCGCGGATGTTGTCCACCCGCTCCTGCACGGTGCCCCGGGGCATGTACACGATGGCCGGCAGGCCCAGTTGTTGGGCCACCCAGGCGATGCCGCGGCCGTGGTTGCCATCGGTGGTGGTGACCAGCGTGAGGCCCCCAAGGCGCTCGCGCACCTGGGGCGAGGTGAGCATGGCAAAGTCCAGCCCATCCTCCTCCAGCCCCAGCCGCTGGGCCACCCAGCGGGCCGTGGCCCAGCTGCCGCCCATCGCCTTGAAGGC
>JAAZBU010000072.1 GCA_012513645.1 Clostridiales bacterium
CTCTCTTTCGCGTGCGTGAATATCCATATTGTTAGCATAAATTATAGCAGAGCGCGGCCTGTAAGTCAAGGAAACGCCTGCAATCGTCAGCTTGTATTGGCGTGGCCACGCCGATATGCTAAGATGCCCTTGAGATAGACGAGATATCAACCGCATGGAGGTGGGAGACGGATGCGCTGGTGGTGGTCGATTCCGGTGATGGCCCTGGTGCTGGCCGGCCTGGCTGAGCGGGCGGCGCATGTACGCCGCCTGCGGCGCATCCCTGTGCGCATATTGGTCAACGGCACCCGGGGCAAGACCAGCGTCACCCGGCTGATTGCGGCGGCGCTCAACGCGGGCGGTATCCCCACGGTGGCCAAGTGCACCGGCAGCGACCCGCGGGAAATATTGCCTGATGGCACCGAGCGGCCCACACCCCGGCCCCACGGCGCGCGCATTACCGAGCTGTTTGGCTTTGTGCGTCGCGCGCTGTCGCATGAGGCGCAGGCCATCGTGGTGGAGTGCATGGCCGTGCTGCCCGAGACACAGCGCGCCCTGAGTCGTCACCTGGTGCAGCCCACCATCATCGTGATGACCAACGCCGTGGTGGACCACGTGGATGAATTGGGGGCCGATGAGCGGGAGACCGCGCAGGGGCTTGCCTTTTCCTTATACCCGGGCGCTGTGCTGGTGACTTCGGAGCAGTTTTTTGCCGATTGGCCGCAGAGGGTGCCGCCGGATATGGACGAACTGCCGGATGGTTACCTGGACAGGTTCTCCTTCCCGGCGTTTGAGCATAATGTGCGCCTGGCGCTGGCCGTGGCGGCACTGGCCGGGGTGGATAGGGGGGATGCGCTGCGCGGCATGCCGCTGGCGCAGCCGGACATCGGCATGGCCGGGCCGTTTGAGGTGGGCGACAGCCTGATTGTGAACGCCTTCGCGGCCAACGACCCGGCCTCCACCCAGGCGCGATATGAGCTTGCGCTGCCGCAGATGGCTTCGCGCGGGCAGGTGGTGGTGCTCTACAATCATCGGGCCGACCGCATCTATCGGCTCAAGGGGTTTCTGCCCTTCCTGCGCGGTGCGCTGGCGCAGGGCGCGCAGCTGTTCGTCACGGGGGAGGACGCCGCCAGCGCCGCCCGATACTTCGGCAGACAGCTGTCCTGCCCGTGTGGCGTGGTCCCGCCCGCGCGATTGACCGACGCCGCCTTTTACGCGCCCCGGCAGGCCATCTTTTGCATGGGCAACATCAAGGGCGCGGGGGCGGACATGATTCACTATTGTATGGACCAACAGAAGGAGCCTTGCCATGCAGACGGCCATCTTTCTTAGCATTTTGCTGAGCTTCGCCGCCAGCGAGTTTCTGGGTGTATTCACCGGCGGCCTGATTACAAGCGGCTACCTGGCGTTTTATCTGGAGCAGCCGCTGCGCCTGGCGCTGACCTACGCGGCAGCCATCCTCACCTGGGGTGTGGTGCGGCTGGTGGCCAGCCGCGTGCTCATCTTCGGGCGGCGGCGCTACATGGCGGCCATCTTGCTTGGGTATGTGGCCGGCTGGGCGCTGGGGCAGGTGTTTGGCCTGTTCCGTGCCATCCCCTACGATATGCGCGTCATCGGCTACATTGTGCCCGGCCTGCTGGCCAATGACATGCTGCGCCAGGGGGTTACGCGCACGGTGCTGATGTCGCTGCTGGCCACCGGCATCATCCGCCTAGTGCTGATGCTGGGAGGCCTGGGATGAAGGCCTTCCGCGCCTATACGCGCCCCAAAATACGCACCGGCTGGCTGCTGGCCGCCATGGTCATCGCGCTGGGCGGCTTTGCCACGGCGCATCTGGGCGGCGCGGTGGAAAAGAACCCCTGGTACGACCGGCAGCTGGCCGCCGCCCGCCGCATGCAGGCGTCCGAGCAGGTGCTGTATGACTTCATCACCCAATC
>JAAZBU010000073.1 GCA_012513645.1 Clostridiales bacterium
ACGGCGGAGGTGATTGTAGCCAAGCAGCGCAACGGCCCGTTGGACACCATTTTGCTCAACTGGCTGGATGAGTACACGCTGTTTGAAGACCGCTACGAAGGAGACAGATAATGGAGCAAATCAAGGTTGCAGATTTTTATAAAGGGCTGAGCTTTGAAGGCTTTTTGCTGGTGCGCACCTCGCAAAAGCGCACCAGCAACAACGGGGGCAACTACCTGGATATGACGCTGGCGGACAACTCCGCCGACATCAACGCCAAGGTGTGGGACCCGATGGCTACGCCGCCGGACGCGGGCAGCGTCATCAAGGTGCGCGCCGCCATCACCGAGTACAATGGCCGCCTGCAAATGCGGGTGGACAAGTTCCGCCCCACCATGGATGGCGACCGGGTGGATGTGGGCGACCTGGTGGCCTCGGCGCCGGAACCGCCTGACGCCATGCGCAAAGAGATTGACGACACCGTGGCCGCCTTTCAAAACCCGGTGCTCAAAACCCTCTGCCAGGCCCTCATCGCCCAGGTGAGCGACCAACTGATGTACTACCCGGCCGCCCAGCGCATGCACCACGCGGAGCGCAGCGGCCTGATGCACCACATGACCGGCATGCTGCGCGCCGCCAAGGCGCTGCTGCCCTGCTACCCCTTTCTGGAGGCCGACCTGGTGCTGGCGGGCGTGCTGGTGCACGACCTGAGCAAGATTACCGAGATGCGCGCGGACACCTTGGGCAATGTGAGCGAATACACCACCGAGGGCCTGCTGTTGGGACACCTGGTGGTGGGCGTATCCCAGGTGCGCGAGGCCGCGCGGCAGCACAACATCCCGCAGGATGACGAATATGTGCTGCTGCTGCAGCACATGATCATCAGCCATCATGGCATCGCCGAGCACGGCAGCCCGCGGCCGCCCATGTTCCCGGAGGCTGAGATGCTCAGCATCCTGGACGAGATGGACGCCCGCATGAACGAGATGGAAAGCGTGCTCAAGCGCACGCCAAGAGGTGTGTTCTCTGAGAAAATCTGGTCGCTGGAGCGCCGGATGTATCACCCCCGCTACCTGGGCGAGCCGGAGGAAACTGCCCCCGCTCCGGAGGAGCCGCAGCCCGCGCGTACGGAGCGCCCCAACGCCCAATCGGCCTATGAAGGCCTGCTATAATCGCCCATTGAAAGGCCGGGTTTTCCGGCCTTTTTTCAGTTGACGCAATTGTTACAACATCGGCTTGACGAAAAGGTTGAGGATTGTTACAATAGTATAAAGATTATGTCAATTTCCTGAACCTGTCACCAACAGGATGGAGGGTATGATGAAGAAGAAACTGCTGATCACGGGGCTGCTGCTGGCAACGGCGCTGCTTCTCACCGCCTGCAGCGGCGCGCCGCAAACGCAAACGCCGACCGCGGAGCTGCCGACCCTGAACACCCAGGCGCCGGCGATGGAAATCCCCACCACCGTGCCTCTGCCCGAAGGCATTGACCCATCGGCCGAGGAGGACACGGACGCGGAATATGTGGACCCGGCGCTGTTAAACCAGCCCGCCGCGCAGGGACAGCAAGCTGCCCCCGCGGTGACCGAAGCGCCCTCCACGGTATTCGCCGGGGCCACACCCATTTTGCTCAATCCCATTGACATGCCCACCCCCACCAAGCACCCGCCGCTGGTGTTCACCTACGCCACCTACACCGCCAACAAGCTGGGCCTCAGTTTTGAGAGCGTGGCCGGCTACGAGGTGGAGGACGGCGCCGCCGATACCTACATTTTGCGCGAGCCCGCTGCAACCGTGAAGGACAACTACCCGGTGGAGATTGTGCTCACCCTCACCCCAGTCAACGCCAACTACAAGAAGACCGACGTGCGGGCAGACGTGCGGGCCAAGCTGGCCGACCTGGGCAAGCTCAACTATCAGAAATGGGAGCCCACCAACACCGCCGAGCGCTCGCTGCTCAAGTCCCCCGGCTACTACGCGGACTTCCGCGGCGTGAAGGTGGACGGCACCATCGTGCGCGGCCGTGTGCACATGGCGCTGCTGCCCGACAACAAGCTGCTGATGCTGCAAATCAGCCACCCGGCCGAGTACAGCAACGACTACATGGGTGTGCACACCCACATGCGCAGCACATTGAAAACCATCTGATTTCAAGCAAAACATGAAGATAGCCCCGGTTCGCGTCCAACGCGGCCGGGGCTTTTGCGTGTCATGAAAACTTATTCGGCTGTGGTTTCCGCTCCCACCGGTGTCTCTTCCCCCATCCCCTCGGGCGGCTCCTCGGGCAGGCCGTCATCCACTGCGTCCTCATCCTCAGGCTCGGGCGGGCGGGGCAGGTCGGTCAGGGTGCGCAGCCCAAAGTGGGACAGGAAGGCATCCGTGGTGCCGTACAAAATAGGTCGGCCAATGGTTTCCTTGCGGCCCACCTCGCAGATGAGGTTTTTGTTCATCAGCGATTGCAGCGAATAGTCGCACTTCACGCCGCGCACGGCCTCCACATCCAGGCGCGTGACCGGCTGACGGTACGCCACGATGGACAGCGTCTCCAGCGCCGCCTGGGTAAGCGATTGTTTTTGCACCGGCTGCAGCAGCCGCTCAATATAGGGCGCGTATTCGGCTCGGGTCGCCAGCTGCACATGCTCGCCAAAGCGCTTGAGGCGCAGACCGCGGTGCTGCTCGTCGTACTGGTTTTCCAGCAGTTCAACCGCCCCCAGCACCTCCAGCTGCGTGGCTTCCAGTGCCCGGGCCAGATCGCCCAGCGCCACGGGCTCGCCCGTGACATACAAAATGGCCTCGATGACCTTGTGCAGGTCGGGTTGTGTCATGATGTCTTCCTCCGCCTGGATGCATTGATTAATATATCGCCGTAGGGGCTGTCCTGCGCCACGCTCACCCGGCCCAGGCGCAGCAGCTCCAGCACCGCCAGGAAAAAGGTGACCACCTGCTCGCGGCTGGAAACGCCAGTAAACAGCGCCGCAAACGACAGGCTACCCTTTTTGAGGCGGCGGGATATCTCCAGCATGCAGTCGGGCACGCTGTGCTCATCTCGGATGATGCGCTGCGCCATATCCCGCGCGGGCTCCTCCTCCTGCTTTGGGGCACGGGCCAGCACATCGGCAAAGGCGCTCAGCAGCCCCTCCAGCGTGAGCCCCGATATCTCAAAGCTGGGCGGCGGCAGGGGGTATTCCTCGGGCAGCTTTTCGTACATCAGCGCCGCCGCCTTTTCAAAGCCTTGCATGTCCGCCGCCACCTGCTTGAAGAAGGCATACTCCTCCAGCTGGCGGATCAGCAGCAACTCGGGGTCCTCCTCGGGCGGCGGGTCCGGCTTGGGCAGCAGCGAGCGGCTTTTGATTTCCAGCAGCGTGGCCGCCATCTGGATGAAGCTGGACGCCTCATCCATGTCCAGGTCCTCGGCCTCGCGCACCGAGCGGATGTACTGGTCGGTAATCTCCGACACAAAGATATCCCGGATGTCTATCTTGGCCTTGCCCACCAGGTAGAGCAGCAGGTCCAGCGGGCCGCTGAAATCCTTCAGTTTGAGTGTGATGGCCATGCGCTACACCCCAAACACTTTGAGCAGGCCGCCCAGCACCACCGACTGCACGGCATCCATGCCCGCGCTGACAATTCTGCCCATGATGTTGGTGGAAAACATCAGCACAATCAGCGCCAATTGGGCAAAACGGAAAACCTGGCCGGACAGCTGCAGCCTGCCCTTAAGCAGCAGGTCGTTGACCACGTGAAAGCCGTCCAGCGGCGGGATGGGCAGCAGGTTAAACAGGCACAGCCCCAGGTTGATCATGCTGAAATGCAGCAAAAACCGCTGCACATGCAGCAGCCACGGGGTCTTGAGCACAGGCGCCACCAC
>JAAZBU010000074.1 GCA_012513645.1 Clostridiales bacterium
CATGCCGGTCGCCTGGAATACCACGCTGATCTCCGGCGAGGCATTGTCGTAGTAGCACCTGGCGTTGGCCGAGGGCAGCTGCTTTTTCATGGCCTGCTGGAAGGGCGAGGACGCCTCGTTGAGCAGCGTGGTCAGCAGGTCAAGTGCGTCCTCATCCGCCTGGGTGGCATCGGTCAGCGCATAGCCGTAGTAGACCACGGCGCCGTTGGCGGTATCGCTGCCGGCCTCCACCGCGAAGTCGTACTGCTGCTGCACTGGCGCCGTGATGGGCGTGTAGTCCGCGTCCTCAAAGGCGAATTCTTTCTTCTCGTACTTGGAGAAATAGCCGTCCAGCAGCGTCAGGAACGCGGGCACATCCTCTATCTTGCCGTATAGCAGCGATAGGGAGTTGGACGGATGGTAATAGTCATCATGGTAGTTTTTCAGGTCATCCCAGGTCATCTGGGGGATGTGGGCCGGATGCCCGCCGTAGGAGTTACCGGCCTGGCTGCCCGGGAACAGCGTCTTGCGGAAGTTGAACATGGCCGCCGTCTCGATGCTGTAGGCACCCTGCATCTCGGTGTACACGGTGCCCGCGAGGGTCAGCGGCGCGTCCTGATCGGCCATGGCGTAGCGCCAGGCCTCCTCACGGAAGATATTTTCCTCCTGCATCAGCAGCGGGTTAAACGTGCTGTCCACGTAGTAGTCCACATACTTCAGCAGCTGCTTTTCCGACAGCGATGCCACCGGGTAGGTGGTAATCAGGTCGGTGGTCATGGCGTTCATAAAGGTGTTGTAGGTCTGATGGATCAGGTTGAAGAACAGCGACTGGGAGGGGTACTTCATCGACCCGCCCAGCGTGGCGTGCTCAAACACATGCGGCAGGCCGGTGTCGTTGATGACCGGCGTGCGAAACGAGATGTCAAACGCGCGGTTGGTATCCTCGTTTTCCATCAGCATCACCGTGGCACCGGTCTTGCCGTGCTCCAGCACCGTCACATCGGCGTTGACCAGCTCCAGGCGGGTGCGCTCGCGCACCACAAAGCCCGCGACTTTGTCATTCACCGCGTATCCCTCCTCCTGTGCCAGGGCAGACAGCCCGCCCACAGGCAGCAACATCGCCGCGCACAGCAGCAGGGCGATTCGCGTTTTCCACTTGCCTCTCATGGGGTTTCCTCCTCATATACATCTCACACAGCAAGTCCTGGCCTATAGACCGGACCAACATACCCTTTCACACTAAGATAACCGCCGCCCCTGTCAAGAAAGCGCGCGAAGATTTCATCCGGATTTTACCTGAACTTTTGCCCATCAAACGCGCCCAAGCGCGCTTAGCCTGCCCGCATGGCGCGGCCGCTGGTCGTAAGCGCGGCCTCATCCAGCGCGCCCGATTGCATCACCTGGCGTCCGTTGATGAACACCCGCTCGATGCCAAAGGCGCGGCCCTGGTCGGGCTGGCCGTCGCGCAGCGCCTGCTCATCAAACACCGTCAGGTCGGCAAAGCAGCCGGGGCGGATGTACCCCCTGTCCTTCAGCGAAAAGCGGTCGGCGGTGGCGCCGGTCATCTTGCGCACGGCGCGGGGCAGCGTATCGCCCCGGCCCAGCAGGGCGTCGCGCAAAAACTTGGGGAAACAGTCGTAGATGGCGGGGTTTTGCACGCCGTGGGCCTCCACCCAGCCGTCGGTCATATACAGCACCTGGTCATGGCGGGACAGCTCGGTGATAATCTCCGGCGTGCTGTAGGGGCCCATGTTGATGCGGCCATGGAAGTTGGACAGCTCGCACAGCCGCAGGTAGGCCTCCACATCGGCCACACCCATCTCCCGGGCAATCTGCGCCACGGTCTTGCCCTCATAGCTTTCGTGGCCGGGGCCGATGTAGGCGATGGTCATGTCGCCAAAGTCAAAACCCAGCAGCATAATGCTGGCGCGCGCCATCACCCTAAAGCGCAGCATGTTGAGCGGCTGGCGCTTTTGCCCGGCGTCCTGCGCCATGTACCAGGGCGGCATCACCACGGTGATGACGGTGGTGCCCAGCGTTTCGTTGTAGATATCAAACATGGCGTCGATGCCCTCGGCGCGCATGCCTTCCAGAATGCGCAGCAGCTCGTCCTTGCAGGGCAGCGAGCGCCGGCCCACAAAGATAGCATGGGAGTACTGCAGCTTAAGCCGGGTGCCCCGGGCCAGGTCGTGCAGCTCGTCCAGCGCGCGCAGCAGGTGCG
>JAAZBU010000075.1 GCA_012513645.1 Clostridiales bacterium
CTCCCGATGTGTTTGTAGTAATTCCCATCCTACAGGATTCTCATGAGCTTTTCTGTTTCACTTTATATTACAACTCGGGGTTTTGCCGCCAACCTGCAACAGGCCTTGACAGGCCAGAGGGACTTGGATATACTAACTAAGTTCCCCCAAGTGGTGTTCTGCATGTTGCCATGCGTTTGGACGCCGAATGCGTCAGATAGAAGGAGTGTTCGTAGCATGTTTCGTACCTATCAGCCCAAGAAGCGTCAGCGCAACAAGGTGCACGGCTTTCGTGCGCGCATGTCCACCAAGAGCGGCCGCCGCGTGCTGGCAGCCCGCCGCCGCCGTGGACGCAAAGAGCTGACCGTCTGATCTGCCCGCCGCCCCTTGGACCGCATGGCTTGCCCGCCCTGCTGATACATGTTTTGAGGGGGCGGGTTTTTCTTACGGACAGGGAAGCAATCTAAGGAAGCACGATGCATAAAGCCAGCCGCATCCGAAAAAACAGCCAGTTCCGCTATGTGTACCGCAAGGGCAAGACGGCGGCGCAGCCCCTGATGAGCCTGACTTACATCAGGGCGGGCAAGTTGCAGGCAGGCTTCTCGGTATCCCGCAAGGTGGGCAAGGCCGTGGTGCGCAACCGCATCAAGCGCCGCATGCGCGAGCGGTTTCGCCTCATCATGCCGGAGCTCAAGCGTGGCTTCTATGTATTCACCGCGCGCCTGCCTGCCGCACAGGCCGACTATCACCAGCTGGCTCAGGACATGGACAAGCTACTGCGGCGAATGAAGCTGTACAAAGACCCGGCATGAAGCGGATGCTGCTCGGGCTCATTGCCTTTTATCAGCGGGCCATCAGCCCGCACCTGCCCGCGTCCTGCCGCTATGTGCCTTCGTGCTCTGAGTATGCCCGCGTCGCCATTCAGCGCTGGGGCGCGCTGCGGGGCGGGTGGATGGGCCTCAAGAGGATTCTGCGCTGCAACCCCCTGCACAAGGGCGGTTATGACCCCGTACCGGAGCTGCCGGACGGAGCAATAAGGAGGGACTGACCAAGGTGTCTGCCATCACCAATGCGCTCAAAGCCATACTGGACTGGATCTACTCCATCGTCGCCAACTACGGCTGGTCAATCGTCGTGTTCACCATCCTCATCAAGGTGCTGCTGCTGCCGCTGGACATCAAAAACCGCAAGGGCATGCGCAAAATGGCCAAGATTCAGCCTGAGCTGAACAAGTTGCAAAAGAAGTATGCCAACGACAAGCAGAAGCTGCAGCAAAAGCAGCAGGAGCTGATGCGCAAGGAGCGCTACAGCCCGCTGTCGGGCTGTCTGCCGCTGCTGATCCAGATGCCCATCCTGTTTGCCATGTTTGGCGCGATGCGTGCCCTGGCCAACGAGCAGATTGCCAACCAGGTGTTCACCTTCCTGTCCGGGCATGAGCCGCTGTACGAGGGCTGGCTGTGGGTCAAGAATATCTGGATGGCCGACTCGCTGTTTGCCCCTGTGGCGCCCGACCTGAACGCCATCCGCATGATCCCGCTGGATGTGTGGCAGCAGGTAGCCGCCAAGCTGAACCCCGAGCAGATCAGCACCATCACCAGCCATGTGGCCCAGTTGGTGCCCGAGTTCGCGCCGGAGATGTTTACCTTTGCGACCAACGACACCCTGAAGGCGCTGTTGCCTCACCTGACCACCGCCCTGCAGGCCACGCCTACCTATATGGCGCATGTGCAGCCCATGGCCGGATGGAACAACATCAACTTCTTCCTATTCAATATCACGGTCTATGTGCAGCATAACGGCTACCTCATTTTGCCCGTCATGGCGGGCCTCAGCCAGCTGCTGATGACCAAGCTGACGCCCGGTGCCTCGGGCGCGGCCCCCATGCCTGCGGGCGATCAGGCTGCCGGCCAGCAGCAGGCGCCTGGGATGGGCGGCTTCATGAAGTACTTCTTCCCTCTGTTTTCTGTGTTCATCACGCTGACATCCAACGCCGGCTTTGCCCTGTACTGGGTGGTCAGCAACCTGATTGCCACCGCGCTGAGCTTCCTGATTACCAAGCACTATGATCGGGCAGACAAGCTGGAGGCCGCGACCAAAGGAGAAGTGTCAGTCACATGAGTTCATACGAATCCACCGGAAAGACCGTTCAGGAAGCCATCTCTGACGGCCTTGCGAAGCTTGGCCTGAGCATTGCGGAGGTGCAGGTAGACATACTGGACGAAGGGTCCAAGGGGCTGTTCGGCCTGTTTGGCAGCAAGATGGCGCGCGTGCGCCTGACTGTTAAGGAAGAGGCGGAGGGCCGGGATACATCCTCTATCTTCGCGGATTCCCTGCGCACCTATGATGCCGGCAGTTCGCGGGAGAGCCGCCCTGCCCGCCCCAAGCCCGCCGCAAGAAGGCCCAAGGCGGAAGCCAAACCCGATGCCCAGCCCGCCGCCCCCAAGGCGGAGGCAGAGCCGGCGCGCAAGCCCGCCGCCAGGCCGGCCGAGGAAGCCGCGGCCCCCAAGGCCTCCAAGGCGCCGCGCCCGGCGCGCAAGCCGCGCGAAAAGGCGCCTGCCGTGCCCGCCACCCCGGCTGAGCAGAAGGACCCGGCAACGCTGGAAGGGCAGGTGCAAACCTTCCTGCAGGAGCTCACCCGCCTGATGAACGTGCCGGTCAGCGTGCACGTGCTGACCGATGAGGAGGGCAACATCCGCGTCACCATGGAGGGCGATGCCCAGGGCATATTGATCGGCCGCCGCGGCGAGACGCTGGACGCGCTGCAATACCTCACGGGGCTGCACCTCAACCGCGGCAAGGACGACTATACCCGCGTGACGCTGGACAGCGAGGGCTACCGCGCCAAGCGGGAGGATGCCCTGATCCGCCTGGCCAATCGCATGGCCAACCGCGCACTGCGCACCGGCCGCCGCGTATCGCTGGAGCCCATGAACCCCTACGAGCGGCGCATCCTGCACAGCGCGCTGCAAGACCATGAGGGCATTGCCACCCACTCCGAGGGGGAGGAGCCCAACCGCTATGTGGTGATCACCATCAACCAGGACGCGCCGCCCCAGGGCGGGGATGCCGATGAGGCCCCCGATGAGCAGGGCTGAAAAGTTCCCGCAGGAAGGGGCCCGGGCGTTGACAAAGCATGATGGGACCGATATAATACTGCGCGTTGACGATTGGGGGGACGGCCGTGGCGCTTGACATTTCCAGGGCGCTGCGCAGCCCGGGGCAGCGGTTCCCCTTCCAACATGAGGAGTACATCGCGCCTCAGGACATTCTGGGCGAGACGGTCACCTTTGACCCGGTGCTCATGGACGGCCACTTTGCCATCGAAGAGGGCCGCCTGCATCTGGAGGGGCGCCTGACCACGGCGGCGCACGCTGCCTGTGCCAAGTGCCTGGAGCCTGCCCGCTACGCGGTGGATGTGTCCTTCTACGAGATCTTTACCAGGCCGCAAGACCTGGTGGAGGAAGGCGGGGACGATGTGGACCCGCTGGACCGCCTGGCCTACGATGGCCCACAGCTGGCGGTCGATCAACTGGCGCTGACCCTCACGCTGCTGGATCTGCCCATGCGCTTCCTGTGCAAGGAAACATGTCAGGGGCTGGACAACATCGTGGGATTTCAACGGGAAACGCATGCCGACCAGGAAGACTTGCCCGAGCAGCATCCTTTTTCGGCACTGCAGCAATTGCTGAACAAGGATCAGGAGGTGTAATCATGGCTCTACCAAAGGGAAAAGTATCGCGCGCACGCGGTCGCAAGCGCCGCACGCACTGGAAGCTGGCGCTTCCCACCATCGTCGCCTGCCCGCAGTGCAAGCAGATGAGGCTTGCCCACCGTGTGTGCAAGAACTGTGGCTATTACAACGGCGTCGAAGTCATCAAAATGGATGAGGAAGCCAAGAAGGCCTGAGGCCTTCCATTTCGCCTAGGGAAGAAGAGGAGTACCCGGCATCACCCCCAAGAGAGGCGCCCCCAGGCTGAGAGGGCGCCGGGCAGAGCCGGTGAAGGTCGCTTCGGAGGGCAGCGGCGAGGGCCGCGGGCTTGCGCTCCGTATCGCGCAATGAGGCAGCGCATGCGCTGTAAAGCAAGGTGGTACCACGGGTTGCCCCGTCCTTCACACGAAGGATCGGGGCGCTTTTTTATGAGGGAGAGGGCCGGATATGAGCGAGAAAACATTTGACATGGACAAGACCTATCAGCCGCAGGGCATTGAGGATGCGATTTACCGCCGCTGGGAAGAGTCGGGCGCCTTTGTAGCGCAGCGCGTGCCCGGCAAGAAGCCCTTTACCATCGTGATGCCGCCGCCCAACATCACCGGGCAGCTGCACATGGGCCACGCCATGGACAGCGTATTGCAGGATGCCCTGACGCGCTACCACCGCATGAAGGGCGACCCCACGCTGTGGCTGCCGGGCACCGACCATGCCTCCATCGCCACCGAGGTGAAGGTGGTGGAGAAGCTGGAGCAGGAGGGCCTGAGCAAGCAGCAGATTGGCCGGGAAGAGTTCCTCAAGCACGCCTGGGCGTGGAAGGAGGAGTATGGCAGCCGCATCACCCGCCAGCTGCGCCGCATGGGCGCCAGCTGCGACTGGTCGCGCGAGCGCTTCACCATGGATGAGGGCTGCTCCCACGCGGTGCGCGAGGTGTTTGTGCGCCTGTATAAAAAGGGGCTGATCTACCGCGGCGACCGCATCATCAACTGGTGCCCGGACTGCCGCACGGCGCTGTCGGATGCCGAGGTGGAGTACGAGGAGCAAAACTCCCACCTGTGGCACATCCGCTACCCCGCCGCCGATGGCGGCGAAGGCGTGGTGGTGGCCACTACCCGGCCCGAGACCATGCTGGGCGACACCGGCGTGGCCGTCAACCCGGAGGACGCGCGCTACAAGCACCTGGTGGGCAAGACCGTGCTGCTGCCGCTGGCGGGGCGCGAGATCCCCGTGGTGGCCGACCACTATGTGGACATGGACTTTGGCACCGGCGCCGTCAAGATGACCCCGGCGCACGATCCCAACGACTTTGAGGTGGCCCAGCGCCAGGGGCTGGAGATACTGTGCGTGACCAACCCGGACGGCACCATGAACGAGAACGCCGGCCCGCGCTACCAGGGCCTTACCGAGGCGGCCTGCCGCAAACTGGTGGTGGAGGATCTGGAGGCCCAGGGCTCGCTGGTCAAGGTGGAGCCCTACACCCACAGCGTGGGCACCTGCTACCGCTGCCACACCACGGTAGACCCACTGATCAGCCGCCAGTGGTTCGTCAAGATGGAGCCGCTGGCCAAGCCGGCCATCGAGGCCGTGCGCGACGGCAGCACCCGCTTCATCCCCGACCGGTTTGCCAAGATCTATTTCAATTGGATGGAAAACATCCGCGACTGGTGCATCAGCCGTCAACTGTGGTGGGGGCACCGCATCCCCGCCTGGTACTGCCAAAGCTGCGGCAAGACCATCGTCAGTCGGCAGGACCCGGACATCTGCCCGGACTGCCGCAGCGCCTCTTTGGTGCAGGATGAGGATGTGCTGGACACCTGGTTCTCCTCGGCTTTGTGGCCCTTCTCCACGCTGGGGTGGCCGCAGGAGACGGAGGACTACAAGTATTTCTACCCCACCTCCACGCTGGTGACGGGGTACGACATCATCTTCTTCTGGGTGGCGCGGATGATCTTCAGCGGCATTGAGCACACCGGGCAGACGCCCTTTGATACCGTGCTCATCCACGGCCTGGTGCGCGATGCCCAGGGCCGCAAGATGTCCAAATCTTTGGGCAACGGCATCGACCCGCTGGAGGTCATTGACGAATACGGCGCGGACGCGCTGCGCTTCTCCCTGTGCCAGGGCATCAGCCCGGGCGGGGATACCCGCTTCTCCCGGGAGCGGGCGGAGGCTGCGCGCAACTTTGCCAACAAGGTGTGGAACGCTGCGCGCTTTGTGCTGATGAACCTGGATGGCGAGCAGCCCCTGGCGGGCCAAACACTGGGCCAGGCAGACAAGTGGATACTTACCCGCGCCACCCAGGCCGCCCGCGAGGTGGGCGAGCACTTTGAGCACTGCGAGCATGGCCTGGCGGCGCAAAAGGTGTATGACTTTGCCTGGGGCGAGTTCTGCGACTGGTATATCGAGCTGGCCAAGGCCGACCTGTTTGGCGACGACCCGGCGCGAAAGACGGCCGTGCGCGCGGTATTGCAGCATGTGCTGGCGGTGCTGCTCAAGATGCTGCACCCCTTCATGCCCTTCCTGACGGAGGAGGTATACCGCTTCCTGCCCGGGCGGGAGGAGGCATCCTGCATGCTGTCGAACTGGCCGGAGGATGATGCGGCGCTGATCTTCCCCGAGGAGGAGCGCCAGATGCAGGGCGTGATGGACATCATCCGCGCGGTGCGCAACCTGCGCGCCGACCTGAAGGTACAGCCCGGCCACAGGGCACGGCTGATGCTGCGGCCCCAGGAGGGCTGGGCGGACATCCTGCGGGCGGCAGAGCCGCATTTCCTGCGCCTGGCCTCGGCCTCCGAGGTGGTGCTGCTGGCCCCGGCCGATGACATGGAGGAGAAGATCGTGTCCGCCGTGTGCCCCGCGGCCGAGGTGCTGATCCCGCTGGGCGACCTGGTGGACCTCAAGAAGGAAGCCCAGCGCCTGCAAAAGGAATACGACAACTTGCAAGGCGAGATCGCCCGCTCCCAAGGCAAGCTCAACAACCCGGGCTTCATCAGCAAGGCGCCCGAGACATTGGTGGCCCAGGAGCGGCAGAAGTTGGAGGACAACCGCGCCATGCTGCTCACGCTGGAAAAGCGGCTGAGTGACCTGCGTGGCTGACAAAATGCACGCAGGGGGCTTTGCCCATACGCCCGTCATGCCAGCCGAAGTAATAGACGCCCTGCAGGTGAAGCCGGGCGGCGTATACGCCGACGGAACCCTGGGCGGCGGTGGGCATGCCGGGCTGATTCTGCATGCCGCGCAGCCCGGCGGCACCCTGTACGGCATCGACCGCGACCCGGCGGCCTTGGCGGCTGCGGGGGAAAGGCTGGGCCATGTGCCGGGCTTTCGCGCCATGCACGGCAACTTTCACGATGTAAAGGCGCTGCTGGCGGGCGTGGCGCTGGATGGCGGCCTGCTTGACCTGGGGGTGTCCTCCCACCAGCTGGATACGCCGGAGCGTGGCTTCAGCTACCACGAGGAGGCGCCGCTTGACATGCGCATGGACCCCACCCGGGGCATGACGGCTGCCCAGTGGCTGGCGCAGGTGACAGAGAAGGAATTTGCCCAGGCGCTGTACGACTACGCGGACGAGCGCTGGGCAGCCCGCATCGCCAAGGTGCTGATGGAGATGCGCGCCCAACAGCCGCTGACCACCACGGGCGACCTGGTGGCGCTGGTGGACCGCGCCATCCCCAAGGCCGTGCGGCAGCGCGATCAGGGGCACCCCGCCCGGCGCACCTTTCAGGCGGTGCGCATCGCCGTCAACGATGAGCTGCAGCCCCTGCGCCAGGCGCTGGAGGACTGGGTCTCGCTGCTCAATCCGGGCGGGCGGCTGTGTGTGATCACCTTTCACTCTATAGAAGACCGCATCGTCAAGCGGGCCTTTCATGCCATGCAGCACCCCTGCGTGTGCCCGCCTCAGGCGCCGGTATGCACCTGCGGCCGGCAGCCGATGGGCCGGGTGCTGTTTGGCGGGGCAGTCAAGCCCGGCAAGGCGGAGACCGAGGACAACCCCCGCGCCCGCAGCGCCATCCTGCGCGCGGTGGAAAAGAGATAGGAAGCCGGCATGCTGTACGTTGTGGCGACACCCATAGGCAACCTGGGCGACATGAGCCCCCGGGCGGTGGATACCCTGCGGCAGGCCGACCTGATCGCCGCCGAGGACACGCGCCACACCATGAAGCTGCTGACCCATTTTGACATCCATACCCCCCTCACCAGCCTGCACGAGCACAATGAGCAGGGCAAGTCCGCCGCCATTGTGCGGCGGATGCTGGAGGAGGGCATTGCTGTGGCGCTGGTGACCGATGCCGGCACGCCTGCCGTGTCCGACCCCGGGGCCATTCTGGTGCGGGAGGCCGCACAGGCGGGCGTTGAGGTGGTGGCCGTGCCCGGGCCATCGGCTGCTGTCGCTGCCATGAGCGTCAGCGGGTTCGAGCATGCCGGCTTTGCCTTTTACGGCTTCCCTCCCCGGGAGAAGAAAGCGCTGCGCGGGTACCTGGCCGCGCTGGCCGGGCGGCAGGAGGCCGTCATCCTGTACGAATCGCCCCGCCGCGCCGCGGCGCTGCTGCAGGCGGTGCTCGATGCCCTGGGCGATGTGCCCGTGTCGCTCAGCTGCGACCTGACCAAGCTGCACGAAAAGACCCTGCGGGGCTTGGCGTCGGCCGTGCTGGCGGATTTTCTGGCCAATGACAAGGCGGAGAAGGGTGAGTATGTGCTGGTGCTGGACCTGCGGGGGACAGCCCGGCAGCAGGAGGCGGCAGCACCCGCAGCCGGGCTTGAGGCGCGGCTGCTTGACCTGTGCCTGGGCGGGCAGAGCCTGCAGGAGGCTATGGCGGCACTGGTGCAGCAGGGGGAGCGCAAAAACGCGGTGTACGCCGCCTCGCTCACACTCAAAGGGCTGCTGAAGGACGGCGCGCTAAGCCGGAACGAAAAAAACACAGGACCACAGGAAGGAGATTGACTCCTTCCCGTCGAATGGAGTATTTGGCTAAAGTTTGGTAACATTTTTAATGCCCTGCGCTGTTGACCTGCGCGGGGCGTCTGACAGGAGGAACGTATGGACGATGCACAGCGAATGAGCAAGCTGACTGAACGGCACGACGCCCTGCTGCGGGGGGATGAGGCCGCCGTGGCCGCCCACCGCGAGGGCGGCAGGCTGACGGCGCGCGACCGGGTGACCCAACTGCTGGATGCCGGCACCTTTGTGGAGGTGGAGGCCTATGCTGCCCAGGGCCATGTGGTGACGGGCTACGGCCTGATCAACAGCCGGCCCGTCTATGTGGCGGCTCAGGATGTCACCCAGGAGGGCGGCGCCATGTCGCTGGCCCAGGCCCGCAAGATCAGCAAGACACTGCGACTGGCCCAGACCAGCGGCGCGCCTGTGATCCTGATGCCCGACAGCAAGGGCATCAAGGTACAGGAGGGCGCAGAGCTGCTGGCCGCATATGCCCAGGTGCTGGGCGAGCTGGCCGTGCTGCGGGGCAACTGCCCCGTGATCACGCTGGCCGCGGGCGAAGCCGTGGGCATCGCCGCGCACCTGTTGCAGGTGGCCGATATCGCCATCGCGGTGGAGCCGGGCTGCCTGGCCGCCCCCTTTGCACCCAGCGTGATGCGGGCCGTGCATGGGGAAAAGCTGACCGATGCCCAGCTGGGCGGTGCGCAGGCATTGGCGGCCAAGGGCGTTGCAGCCCTGCAGGCCGACAGCGAGGCCCAGGGGCTTGCCCTGGTGCGCGCGGTGGTTGACCTGCTGCCCACCAGCGTGGGCGAGCGCGTGCCGCTGCTGGAGGGGGATGACCTCAACCGCCTGATCGCCGCCGATGCGGCCGATGTGGCCCGTCAGGTGGCCGATGCCGGCACCTCTGTGGAGCTGTACGCCGCCTGGGGCGGCAACTGCCATACCTACCTGGCGCGTGTGGGCGGCTATGCCTGCGGCATCGTCAGCTGCGCGGGGGAAGAGGGCGGACGCCTGAATGCCTTCGCCTGCGACAAGGTGGCCAAGCTGGTCCAGCTGTGCAGCGATTATGACCTGCCCGTGATCACGCTGGTGGATTCCGAGGGCCTGGCTTTGCCGGGGCCCGAGGGGCAGGCCTGGCTGATGACTGCCTCCGCGCGGATGCTGGCCGCCTATGCTCGCACCCTGTCGCCCAAGGTGGCTGTCATCACCGGCAATGCCGTTGGCCCGGCCTATGTGGCCTTTGCCGGCAAGGGCATGGCGGACATCAGCTTTGCCTGGCCGGGCGCGTACATCGCCCCGCTGACCGTGCAGGCCGCCGTGCAGACCTTTGACCCCCAGCGCCTGCAATCGCAGGATCGCGCCGAGCTTGAGCAGGAGGCATCCGAGGCTGCCGATGCCTTTGCCGCCGCTCAGGCCGGCCTGGTGGACAATGTGATCGACCCTGCCCAGACCCGCAAGCACATCATCGCGGCGCTGGAGCTGCTGTGGGCCAAGGGCTGAGGAGGGCGGCATGAACGTATGGATAGAGGGCCTGCAGGTAGCGCTGCTGGGCATGTTGATTGTCTTTGCGGGCCTGATTCTGCTCATTGTGGTGATCCGCATGATCAGGGGGCTGAGCGGCGGTGCGCCGCGCGCCAAAGCGCCCCAGGCTGAGCCGGTTCCCGTGGCCGCGGCCCCTGTGGCCGTGCAGGCGGCCGACCCCATGGCCGATGGCGCGCTGGTAGCGGCAATTTCGGCTGCTGTCGCCTGTATGCTGGCCCAGGGGCAGCCAACCGGCGCCTCGGGCTTTGTGGTGCGCCGCATCCGGCGCGTCTGACCGCCGTTATAAAATCATGATCAAGTGTTTGGTATAGTTGGAAGGGAGAAGGACGATGCGTACATTTAACGTAAAGGTGAATGGTGTGAACTATCAGGTAGAGGTGGAGGAGACCAACGCGGCCTTCCCGGCGGCTGCGCCCGCCCCCGTGCCGGCAGCGCCGGCGGCCCCTGCTGCGCCTGCAGCCCCTGCGGCCCCTGCCGCTGCTGCTGCCCCTGCGGCCCCCGTAGCCGGCGGGCAGAAGATCAACAGCCCCATGCCGGGGACCATTCTGGATATCCGCGTCAACGCGGGTGATGCCGTGGCCAAGGGGACTGTTCTGTGCATCCTGGAAGCCATGAAGATGGAAAACGAGATCATGGCTCCGGAGGACGGCACGGTGGCGCAGGTGGTGGTACAAAAGGGTGCCTCCGTCAATGCGGGTGATGTATTGATGGTCCTGCAGTAAGCAGAGCAGGCGAACCGATGGACATTATCAAAGTATTTGAGGGCCTGGCCCGGGACTCCGGCATAGGCGGGCTGATTGCCCATCCCCAGACCCTGATCATGCTCGCGATCTCCCTGGTGCTGATCTACCTGGCGATTGTCAAGAAGTTTGAGCCCCTGCTGCTGCTGCCCATCGCCTTTGGCATGCTGCTGGCCAACATCCCGCTGGCCGGGCTGATGAACCCGCCCGGCTACACCTACGCGCTGGAGGCGTTTCGCAACGGCCAGGCGGGTACGCCGCTAATGGTGACGGCGGAGATACTGCCCCAGCTGACGCTGCCCCGGGAGCTGGCAGGCCTGGTGACCGAGGGGACAATGCTCTACCAGTATGCCGGCGAGTCCGGCGGCCTGCTGTACTACCTGTATCAGGGGGTTAAGCTGGGCATCTACCCGCCGCTGATCTTCCTGGGCGTGGGCGCCATGACAGACTTCGGCCCCCTGATTGCCAACCCCAAGTCCCTGCTGTTAGGGGCGGCCGCGCAGTTTGGCATCTTCGGCACCTTCATTGTGGCGCGGGCGCTGGGCTTTTCGCCGCCGGATGCGTCCTCCATTGCCATCATCGGCGGGGCGGACGGCCCCACGGCCATCTACCTGACGGGCAAGCTGGCCCCGCACCTGCTGGGCCCCATCGCGGTGGCGGCCTACAGCTACATGGCGCTGGTGCCCGTGATACAGCCGCCCATCATGAAGGCCCTGACCACCAAGAAGGAGCGCATGGTTGTGATGGAGCAGCTGCGCCCCGTCTCCAAGCGGGAGAAGATCGTCTTCCCCATCATGGTGACGCTGGTGGTATCCCTGCTGCTGCCGGCGGCCACGCCGCTGATCGGCATGCTGATGCTGGGCAACCTGTTCCGTGAGAGCTTTGTGGTGGACCGCCTCAGCCAGACCGCCCAGAACGAGCTGATGAACATCGTCACGATTTTCCTGGGCGTCACGGTGGGCGCAACGGCCAATGCAGCTACCTTCCTCACGCTGCAAACCATCAAGATCATTGTCATCGGCATTGCGGCCTTCTCCTTTGGCACGGCCTCAGGGGTGCTGCTGGGCAAGGTGATGAACAAGCTGTCCGGCGGCAAGATCAACCCGCTGATCGGCTCGGCCGGCGTCTCCGCCGTGCCCATGGCCGCCCGGGTCAGCCAGGTGGTTGGGCAGCAGGAGAACCCCGGCAACTTCCTGCTGATGCACGCCATGGGCCCCAATGTGGCCGGCGCCATCGGCTCCGCCATTGCGGCGGGCGTATTACTGAGCATGTATGGCTGATGAACGGATGAATTGTAAGGAGGGCAGAACATGCCTAAAGTAAGGATAACCGACACCATTTTGCGCGACGCGCACCAGAGCCAGGCGGCCACGCGCATGCGCCTGGACGAGATGCTGCCCATCTGCCCCTTGCTGGACAAGGTGGGCTACTATTCCTTGGAGATGTGGGGCGGCGCCACCTTTGACGCCAGCCTTCGCTTCCTCAACGAGGACCCGTGGGACAGGCTGCGCCAGCTGCGCAAGGCCCTGCCCAACACCAAGCTGCAAATGCTGCTGCGCGGGCAGAACATCCTGGGCTATAAGCACTATGCCGATGACGTGGTGGGTTACTTTGTCAAAAAGTCCATCGACAACGGCATTGACATCATCCGCACCTTTGACGCGCTCAACGACCTGCGCAACATGGAGGCAGCCGTCAAGGCGACCAAGCAGTACGGCGGTCTGGCCGAGGTGGCCATGAGCTATACCATCTCCCGCGTGCATACGGAGGAGTATTTTGTCAAGCTGGCCAAGGACATCGAGGCCATGGGCGCGGACATCATCTGCATCAAGGACATGGCCAACCTGCTGCTGCCCTACGCGGCCTATTCGCTGGTCAAAAAGCTGAAGGCCAACACCAAGTTGCCCGTTGTGCTGCACACCCACAATACCACGGGCACCGGCGACATGACCTACTTAAAGGCCATTGAGGCCGGCTGCGACATCGTGGATACCGCCCTGTCCCCTCTGGGCAGCGGCACGGCGCAGCCCGCTACCGAGGCCCTGGTGGCCACTTTGGCCGGCACCGAGTACGACACCGGGCTGGACCTGGAGCTGCTAAGCCAGATTGCCGAGCACTTCCGCGGCGTAGCCGAGCGCCTCAACAAGGACGGCTGGCGCGACCCCGAGCGCGTGCTGTCGGTGGATGTTAACACCCTGCGCTACCAGGTGCCGGGCGGCATGCTCTCCAACCTCATCGGCCAGCTTAAGCAGGCCGGCAAAATGGACAAATACTACGAAGTGCTGGCCGAGATTCCCCGCGTGCGCGAGGACTTTGGCCTGCCGCCGCTGGTGACCCCCACCAGCCAGATCGTGGGCACCCAGGCCGTGATGAACGTGATTGCCGGCGAGCGCTACAAGATGGTGCCCAATGAGTCCAAGGCGCTGCTGCGCGGCGAGTACGGCCGCCTGCCCGCCCCCTTCAACGAGGAGGTGCGCCGCAAGATCCTGGGCGATGAGCCGGTGATCGAGCACCGCCCGGCGGACGACATCCCGCCGGAGCTGGACAACTACCGCAAGGACATTGCCCAGTATAGCCAGCAGGATGAGGACGTGCTGAGCTACGCCCTGTTCCCGCAGGTGGCCACCAAGTTCTTCCAGACGCGGCAGGCTGCCCAGCTGAAGGCCGACCCCACCACCTACGACAAGGCAAGCGGCGTGATGCCCGTGTAATACTGAACTCAATCCTGAACGCTTTGATGGATTTGTCTTTTTCCGCCTTCGCTTTGCTCCTTTAAGTCAGCGTAGGCGCCGCTACGCCTCCTTCATTCAGCTTCGCGCAGACGAAAAAATCCTTCATCCATCCGTGCGTTCACTCATTCGTTCAGTATGAAATAAGTCGATTGGTTGTATCAACCGGGCGCTCCTGACGGACGCCCGGTTTTTATGATACATTTCAAAATAAGTGAATAAAATAATTTATATTGATAAAAATAAGCCTTGATTGTGCCTGTTGGCCATGCTATAGTGAGTGGCAGGACGGGTGACCGTTACTACGGATGAAGGCTGGTGTGTATACGGATGAACAAGAAACTGGTAGCCTTGCTGCTGGCGGCAGTCATGCTGCTGACCCTGACGGCCGCGGCTTCGGCCGAAGGCATGAAGCCCGGCACCTACACCAAGACCGTCAAGGGCATGTATGACGGCCTGACGGTGGAAGTAACTGTAACAGAGGACAAGATTGAGTCCGTGAAGGTACTTGATCACGTAGAAACCGCGCCCGGTTGGCCCGCGCTGGAGAAAATCCCGGCGGCCATCGTGGCCAATCAAACCGTGGGCGTGGATGCCGTGGCTGGTGCGACCCGCACCTCGGAAGGTATCATCAACGGCGTACGCCTTGCCCTGGAAGAAGCAGGCGCCGACCTGGATATATTCTCAAAGCCCGCGGAAAAGGCTGCTGAGATAGCGGTTGACTATTTCCCCGTGATGGGCTCCTTTGAAGTACCTGCCCAGTGGGATGAAACCTTTGATGTGGTGGTCGTGGGCGGCGGTTTTGCCGGCATGGCTGCCGCCTATGCGGCGGTGGAGCAGGGCGCCAGCACCGTGCTGGTGGAAAAGCTGTCCACCACCGGCGGCAACAGCGCCATCAATGGCGGGCAGTATGCCTCCTACACGTCCAGCCGCGCCAAGGAGCTGCAGGAGAAGTTCAACCTGGAGCCCGACACCGCTGAAAAGCACATCGAGGACACCCTGCAGGGCGGCGATAACATGAGCAACCTGCCCTTGGTTGAGAACATGGTGCATGCCTCCCCGGTGTACTTCAACTTGCTGCTGGATAACGGCCTCAAGATCCGCGACGTGCTGGCCCGTCCCGGTGGCCACTATGGCTATCGCACCTATGTGACGGAAAACCAGGTGGGCAGCGACATCACCAACCTGCAGCTGGAGATGCTTAAAAACACCATGGCGGACATCCGCCTGGAGACCAAGATGGTCGAGATCTACCGCACCCGCGATGACGCGAACCATGTAGTGGGCATCCGTGTGGCCACGGCCGACGGCTACAGGACCATCCAGGCCACCAAGGGCGTGATTCTGGCGACCGGCGGCTTTGGCGCCAATGTGCAGATGCGCCAAACCCAGGTGCCTTACCTGACGGAAGAGATCCCCACCACCAACATCAAGGCCGCCTCCACGGGCGAGGGCATCTACCTGGCGCAGGCGATCGGCGCCAACACCACCCAGATGAGCAACATTCAGCGCTATCCCTTTGCCAACCCCGAGGACGGCGTGCTGGACGGCTTTGCCGTGTGGCCCTTTACCGGCCCCTCCTTTGGCATTGTGTATGTTGACTATCAGGGCAACCGCTACGTCAACGAGGGGGAGCGCCGCGACGTGTGTGCCAATGCGGCCAGCAACAGCGGCTTCATCTCCACCTACTCCATCTTCACCAAGGAAGTCATTCCCTTCGCCAAGGATGAGGAGCTGGCCCTGGGCCTGTCCACCGGACGGGTCATGATGGGCGACACCCTGGAGGAGCTTGCCCAGAAGATGAACGAGTACGCCATCAAGGGGCAGTATCCCCAGGTGAGCGCTGACAACCTCAAGGCCACCATCGAGCGGCACAACGGCTTTATCGACAGCGGCAAGGACGAGGAGTTTGGCAAGGTGATGGCGGGCACCATGGTCAAGATGACCGAAGGCCCCTACTACGCCCTGGCTCAGTTCCCCTCCGTGCATCACACCATGGGCGGCCTGGTGATCGACCAGACCACCAAGGTGTATGACATCTACGGCCAGGTAATCCCCGGCCTGTATGCGGCCGGCGAGGTGACCGGCGGCGTGCACGGCACCAACCGCCTGGGCTCCAACGCCGACGCGGACGCCTGCGGCATTGGCTATATCTCCGGCATCTATGTATCCACCGGCGAGATGCCCGACTTTATCCCCGCCAAGTAAGCGACCTGTTTTCCGGGGGCTGCCTTGCGGCAGCCCCCTTCACGCCATCAAGAAACTGCGGTTTCTTGATGGTTAAGCCTTTGGCCCTCCGCCTGTCACTTCGTTCCCGGGCGGCGGAGGGCATGGTAACCCTTGCTGACGCAAGGCAATCCGCGCCACCGCGCGTGCCGCTGGCGCGGATTGCAGTCGGAGGGTTTCACCCTCCGACACCTCCCTTAGGTTTGTTGATACGCTGCGGGGGCTGCCTTGTGGCAGCCCCCTTATGCTATACTATGGCGGCATTAATGATGGAGGACCTACCTGTTTGAAACGAAAAGACATCCTGATCATTGTTCTGGTGGCGGCGCTGGCGGGCGGCCTGCTGCTGGTATCCGGCCAACTGAGCGGCAGCCGAAACGGCCAGGCGGGGGGCCGGCTGCCCGCTGTAACGGTCACTGAGCCGCCCGCGGGGCAGACGCCGGCACCCCAGGCTGCGCAGCCTGATGCGGATGGTGAGGGTGCCGATGCCGCCCTCCCGGTGCCCACCTTGGCACCGGCCCAGGCCTACCTCAGCGTGCAGATCGACCAGCTGGTGTACGACCCCATCCCGCTACTGGAGGACAATATGCTGGAGCTGACGCAGGCCGACGGCAAGCGCAATGTGGTGGCCTTCACGCCGAATAGCATCACGATGCACAGCGCCACCTGCGACAATCAGGATTGTGTGCAGCAAGGGCAGGTTACCCTTAATAACAAGGAAAACCGCGTGTTGATGAACATGATCATCTGCCTGCCCAACCGGGTGGTGCTGTCGCTGCTGGACGCTGAGGAGGCGAACAAGCAGTGGCAGCAGCTGAACGCCGCGCGCTGAATTGCCCTGCTTCTTTACACCCCTTGGCATTGTTTGCTATAATACATCTGCCGATACCGTCCGGGTCGGACAGCATGGTGATACGGACCCCATTTCGTCAGGTATCTTTACGAACTTGAACGGAGGAAGAAATGAACAAGACAAAGCGGTTTACCCTGACAGCGCTCCTGGTGGCGCTTATCTTTTTACTGGGGCTCACCCCCCTTGGATTGATCCCCCTGGGGTTCATCTATGTGACCATTCTGGCGCTGCCGGTCATCATCGGCACGCTGGTACTGGGGCTGCATACCGGCCTGCTGCTGGGCCTGGCCTTTGGCGGCATCAGCACCTTCAAGCTGCTCACCGCGCCCAGCTCGCTGGCGGGCAACCTGCTGGGGGCAAGCCCCGCGCTGGCGATTGCGATGTGCATCGTGCCCCGCCTGTTGGTGCCCCTGGCCTCCCACCTGGTGTACCACCGGCTCAAGGCGGGCAGGGCCGAGCGCTTTGCCGCCATGGCGGCGGGTGCAGCCGGCTCGCTGACCAACACGGTGTTTTATCTGGGGCTGATGCTGCTGTTTTACCAGCTGGCCGGCCTGGATAGCGCCGCGGTCATCTCGCTGATCATCGGCACCGGCGTCATCGCCGGCTCCATGGAGGCCGTGGTGTCGGCGGTGCTGGTGCCGCCCATCGAATTTGCTTTGAGGAAAACTTTGCATAAAGCCTGAGGTAAACGCTATGCTTCTGGTCATGGATATCGGCAACTCCAGCATCAAGGTCGCCCTATACAACGGGCAGGATATGGCGCACTACTGGCGCGTGTCCACCAACCGCAACTATTCGTCCGATGAGTACGGCACGATTCTGGATGGCATGTTCCGCCACGCCGGGCACAACCCCAGCATGGTGGAGGGGGTCATGGTGTCCTCCGTGGTGCCCACCATCAACTTCACCATCGACCACATGTGCCGGGAGTACTTTGGCCACGAGCCGCTGTTTGTCGGCCCGGGCATCAAGACGGGCATCAACATCCTGTACGATAACCCGCGCGAGCTGGGCAGCGACCGCATCTGCAATGCGGTGGCCGTGCATACGCACTATGGGACGCCGTGCATCTTCATCGACTTTGGCACCGCCACCTCCTTTGGCGTGGTGGACAGCAAGGGCTGCTTCCTGGGCGGGTGCATCTGCCCGGGCATGAAGTTAGCCAGCGAGGCGCTGGTCAGCGGCACGTCCAAGCTGCCCAACTTTGAGCTGGTGATGCCCGATACCGTCATCGCCAAGACGACTGTCACCAACCTGCAGGCCGGCGTGCTCTACGGCTACGTGGGGCAGGTCAACTATATTGTGGAGCGCATGAAGGCCGAGCTGGGCGAGCCAAACACCCAGGTGGTAGCCACCGGCGGCCTTGCGCGGCTCATTGCCACGCGCACCCAGGTCATCGACCACCTGGACGGGCTGCTGACCCTCAAGGGCCTGCGGATCATCTACGAGAAAAACCGCGGCTTAGCCTGAATCATCACTGCTCCACGGGTGTCGCTTTGCTTTGCGGGAGCAAGTAAGGGGGCTTAAAGAATGCGCAGGCGACGGCGCAGGATGTCCATAGGGTCTGTGCTGGTATTGCTGCTGACGCTGGCGGCAGTCCTGGGTACGGCCTTTTTTTTGCGTGAGGTGGGGCGGGACAGCCCCGCCGCTGCCATGGGGTTGGAGGAAATCGCCCACACGGTTGGCCGTGTATTGCAGCCTGCGGTTTCCGGGGACGACCAGCCGCCGCCCACCGCCTTGCCACCCGCCGCGCTGGCCGAGGCACAGGCCACCCCTGCGCCCCCGGTGGGGCTGACGATGTCCCTGGGCGGCCTGCTGCGCTGGGACAGCGATGTGCAGGCCTCGGACACCTATCGCACGGCGCCCCAGGACATATTGGCGCCCATTGCGGCTGCCTTTTCCGGCGATATCAATATCGCCGCCTTCGATCAGCTGATCGTGCCGCCGGCGGAGGCCGGCAGCGACCTGCTTGTGTCCTCCGTTGCGCTGGATCAAATCGCCGCGCTGGGCCTGAACGCGCTGGTGCTCAGCGGTGAGCGGCTGTTTGACCGGGGTGTCCAGCCCGCGCTGGCCACCGCGGAGGAGATGGCGCAGCGCTTCATCACCCCCATTGGCTTTGGCGACACCAGAACGGCGTATCGGCGGGTGAACGGGCTGTCGCTGGTGTGGCTGCATGCCGGCGGCCGCCTGAGCAATGCCGGGGGCAAGGCAACCACGCCGGAGGGGCGCCTGGCTCTTGTGCATCCCCTCGATCCGGATGCCCTGGGGCAGGCGATCAGCACCCTCAAGCGGCAGAACGACCTGGTGATCGTCTCGCTGAACTGGGATATCGGCCGCGCTCAGTCGCCCACCCCGGCGCAGCAGACGCTGGCCCACCGCCTGGCGCGGGAGGGGGCGGATATCATCCTGGGCTATGGCGGCGAACGGGTGCAGGAGGTAGAGGTCTACCAGATCGACCAGCCGGAAGGCGACCCCCGCGACGTGCTGATCGGCTATTCCATGGGCACGTTGCTTACCGAGGAGCGGGGCCGCCGGGAGGCCATGGCCGGCCTGGTGCTGCAGCTAGATATGCTGATCAGGCCCGGGGGCGGCGGCATGCAGCTGCGCGGCCTTAACTACACGCCCACCTATGTGCGCAAATGGAACGAGGGCAACAAGGTGCGCTTTGCCGTGCTGCCCAGCAGCCAGCCTGCGCCCGAGGGCATGAGCCGCAACCAGCGCGAGGCCATGACCCGCGCGCTGGAGCTGGTGCAGGCGGCGATGCGCAGCGTGAGGGAGCTGCTTCCCACACAGAACCCATAGGCAAAAAAACACACCGGTCAATCAAAGTTGACCGGTGTAAGACATTAATTGTGTCAGCGATAGTAGCGCGTCTTGTAGGAGGTGCGCCGCTTGATCTTTGGCTTCTTCTTTCTGGTAAACAGCTTATAGAACAGCTGGCTCAGGCCGATGACGGCCGCCACCGGCAGCAGTATCAACCCCAGAAACTCCAGCGAGAAGCGGGGGAAGGGGTTGGGGTCGTTCTCAGTGTAGATGCGGATTTCGTCCAGCGTGGGGGCGATGCTGGGCCGCCGCACGATGCTGCGGCTGGCGATCAGCTGGTATTCCACCGGCTGGCGGTCGCCGCCCTCGGGGGTGTAGGTCATGGTGCCCATCACCTCGCCGGCCTCTACCGGAGCCTCCAGCGTGCGGTCAAAGGCAACGCTGGTGCGCGAGTTGTACACGCGCATCCACTCGTCCGTCTGTCCGGCAAAGCCGATCAGCCGGTCATCCGCCTGGGGCTCCACCTTGCGCAGCGCCAGCTGCAGGCGCCCCATGTCCGCGTCATCCACCGCATAGCTGGAGATTTCGATCACCTTGGGGTTGTTGCGGAAGATCTCCTCGATGCTGGTGGTGACATACTGCTTGAAGCCGTATTCCATCAGCCGCTTGGTGTCTGTCCAGCGGCCGATGGCGCTGCCCTTGAGCATGACGGAGATCAGCTGCACGCCCTCTTTTTCGGCCGAGCCCACAAAGCAATAGCCCGCCGGGTCGGTGTAGCCCGTCTTGACGCCGGTGGCGGGGGGATAGTAGTACTTATCCTGCTCGCGGGTGGTGGAGGTGAGCAAAAAGGCGCTGTCCGCTGTGCCGCGCAAAGCGCCCCGCCAATCGTTGCGCTCCAGGGTGTAGCTGGTGGTGGCAGCGATTTCGCGGAAGGTCTGGTTTTGCATGGCGACCTGCGTGATCAGCGCCATGTCCCGCGCGGTGGTGTAGTGGTTGTCGTCATGGTAGCCGTGGGCGTTGGCAAAGCGCGTCTGCGTGGCGCCCATACGCTGCGCCGTTTCGTTCATCAGGGCGACAAAGGCCTCCTGCGAGCCGGAGATGTGCTCGGCAATCACGTTGGCCCCCTCGTTGCCCGAGAAGACCATGGTGGCCACTAACAGGTCATGCATGCGGATCTGCTCGCCCGCCACCAGGCCGATCAGGCTGCTGCCCTCGGGCACGTTGAGGGCACTTTCGCTGACGGTCACCATGTCATCCGGGTTGCCCATGGTGATGCCCAGCAGCACGGTGAGGATCTTGGTGGTGGAGGCCGGGTAGCGCAGGTCGTCGGCGTTTTTTTCAAAGACGGCGTCGCCCGTCTCGGCCTCGATGACGATGGCGCTCTGCCCGGTGATCTGGTTGGCGCGCAGGTTTTCGGGGCGCTCGGGGTCATAGGCATCGGTGGCCGCGGCGGGCAGGGTACAGCAAAGCAGCGGCAGCAGCAAGAGCAGCGCCGCAGTTTGCTTCAGCCAGGTACGCAGAAGGCCTCCCCTCCCCTTACAGGTTTAGGAAAACATCCTATCACAACCCGGCTTCTTTGTATAGTTTGGGCCCTGTTTCGTACAGGTTGTTGCCCAGGCTGTCTATCACCACAATGGCCGGGAACTCGTTAATCACAAAGCGGTGGATGGCCTCGGCGCCCAGGTCCGGGTAGGCGATGACCGTGCTCTCCTGTATGCTGCGGGCAATCAGCGCCGCGGCGCCGCCCACCGCGCCAAAGTACACCGCGCCGTACTGCTTCATGGCGTCCACCACGCCGGGGCCGCGCAGCCCCTTGCCGATCATGCCGCGCAGACCGCGGGCCAGCAGCTTGGGGGTGTAGGGGTCCATGCGGTAGCTGGTGGTGGGCCCGGCCGAGCCCACGGCGTGCCCGGGGCTGGCGGGGGCGGGGCCTACGTAGTAGATGGTCTCCCCCTCCAGGGGGATGGGCAGGGGCTCGCCCCGGTCGATCAGCTCAATCAGGCGCTTGTGCGCGGCATCGCGCCCGGTGTAGATGGCGCCCGACAGCGTAACGGCGTCACCCGCGCGCAGGCTGCGCACGGTCTTCTCGTCCAACGGCAAGGTGAGGTGAATGGTGCTCATTTGCATACCTCCTACAGCACTTGGGATGCGTGGCGCGCGGCGTGGCAGCAGATGTTGACCGCCACGGGCAGGCCCGCGATGTGGGTGGGCGCGTAGAGGATGTGCACCTTCAGCGCCGTGGTGCGCCCGCCGGTGCCGCCGGGGCCCACGCCCAGGGCGTTCACCTCGCGCAGCAGGTCGTCCTCCAGCTGCTTGTAGCGCGGGTCGGCGTTGCTGTGGTCCAGCGGCAGGGCAGTGCCCTGCTTGGCCATGATGGCCGCCTTTTCAAAGGTGCCGCCGATGCCCACGCCGATCACGATGGGCGGGCAGGGGTTGGGGCCGGCGTTTTCCACAGTCTCCAATATGAAGCGCTTGACGCCCTCAATGCCGTCGGCCGGCACCAGCATCTTCAGCGCGCTCATGTTTTCGCTGCCAAAGCCCTTGGCCACGGCCAACAGCTTGAGCCGGTCGCCGGGCACAATGCGGGTGTGGATGATGGCGGGGGTGTTGTCCTTGGTGTTTTTACGCTCAAACAGCGGCTCGGCCACGATGGACTTGCGCAGGTACCCTTGCAGGTATGCCTCGCGCACGCCCTGCTGGATGGCCTCCTCAAAGTCGCCGTTTTCAATGTGCAGGTCCTGTCCCACCTCGGCAAACACCACCGACATGCCGGTATCCTGGCAGATGGCCACCCGCTCATTGGCGGCGATGGTGTAGTTGTCGCTGATCTGCTGCAATGTGTTGCGGCCGATGGGCGAGGGCTCGGTCTTGATGGCGTCGTCAATGGCCTGCCGCACGTCGTCTCCGATGCAGTAGCTGCACTCCAGAAACAGGTCGGCAACAGCCTGGGTAATTTGAGCGGCCTGAATGCTTCTCATAGGTATCTCCCCTTTCGTATTTCCTATAGCTTGATGATCTTCTGTTGGTAGGCCTGGGCGACGGGCAGGCCTGCGCCCATGTGCCACAGGGCCTCCGCCCACATATCCTGGCGGATCTCGGGGCGCTGGTCCTTCGCCGGGCGGCTGACCAGCGGAAAACCGGCCTTGTCGATGGCCCGCAGCAAGGGCTCTGCCCCGCGGCGCATGCCCAGCAGGCGCGCATACGCCGGGCGGCGCAGCGGCTGCTTTTGCAGCCCCAGCAATATGCCGCTGAGCGCGCGGGAGATGCGGGCATGGGGGTAGCGCTTGGTCTTCACCAGGCTGATCAGCATTTCCCGGTCCGCGGCCAGCGGGGCAAACTTCAGGATGCGCTGGTCCAGCCCTTCGGACATTTCGGCTAAGGAGGCATACTCCCCGCCCTGCAGCAGCCGGGTCAGCAGCTCCTGATCCAGCGCGCCCGGCCGGCAGAGCCTGCCGTCAAATACAGCCTGCCGCACCAGCGGCAGCACGGCATTAGGCAGGCCGGCACTGACCGCCTGCCAATCCCCCCGCAGGAGGGCTCCGCGCACCGCCGTGGCTGAGGGGAGCGCCTGCACCCGGGTATCGTGGTAGCTACCTGCGCGGCCGATCGGCAGGGGGGCGATGCTGCTTTTCAGCCGGCTCAGCGCCAGCAGGTAGCTCACCCCCAGGTTGAAGTTGGGCCGGTCCAGGTTCTGCCCGTCCTGGGCGCCCAGCAGCTTTTTCAGGGCCTCCCCCTGGGCGCGGGCGTAGGACAGCCCCTGCTGCAACCCCTGCGCGCGCAGGGCGATTAAGGCGCGGCCCTCCTCCTGGAGCAGTTGGGCGGCCTGCTGCAGCCGGGGCAGTGCATCCACCTCCACCCCAAAGGCCAGGTGCGTCACCACGCCCAGCGCGTCCAGAATGCCCACGCCGCCCAGCGCGAACCGGTTGGCCTGGGCGCAGGCGTAGCTTACCGGCATGCCCAGCACCAGGTCGGCCCCGGCCAACAGCGCCATGTGCGCCCTGTCCTTGGTGGAGAACAGGCCGGGCGTGCCCCGCTGGGAAAACGCGGTGCTGATTACGCATACCACAAAATCGGCCCCCGACTGCCGCCTGGCCTCCTCAAGGTGGTACAGGTGACCCGCGTGAAAGGGATCATACTCGGCCACAATGCCGCAGACGCGCATACTGCCTCCCCAAATTCTTGCCCCCAGTATATCATAGCAAGCCCGAAAAAGTAAGTTGACAGGCCGCGGCTTGGCTTATATACTGAGTGCATATTAACAAACAGGGAGGTGGCACAGCATGGATGACGGCGTTAGATGTCAGGCAAGCGACGGCGTTCCGCGAAATCGGCGCATCCATGATGCGCTGACCGCATAGCTCCGTCCTCACCTCACATCGTACACGTCGCTGGCACTTGCTTTCCCGGTAAGGTGCTTTTTTGTGTATGTCGACCAATAAGAAAGGGGTGATGGGATTGGAATGGGAGAGAATTGAAGAAAAACTGAACCGCCTGCTGGCGGAGGGGCGGCACGGGCAGCTGCGCGGCGCGCTGATGATGCTCAACCCTGTGGACATCGCCAACTATATGAGGCAGCTGGACCCGGAGAAGCTGCTGCTGCTGTTCCGAATACTGCCCAAGGATTCGTCGGCGGATGTGTTCAGCTATATGGATGCCGACCAGCGGGAGATGCTGGTCAACAGCATCGGCGATGCGGAGATTACGGCCCTGATTGACGAAATGTTCATGGATGACGCCGTGGACTTTTTGGAGGAGCTGCCGGCCAACGCCGTCAAGCGCGTCTTGCAGCACACCGACCCCAAGACCCGGGCGATCATCAACCAGTTTTTGAAGTATCCGGAGAACTCCGCCGGTTCGCTGATGACCATCGAGTACTGCGAGTTCAAGCCCGGCATGAATGTGGGCGACGCGCTGAAGGTCATCAAAGAGACCGGGGTGGACAAGGAGTCCATCTACACCCTCTATTTGGTGGACGAGCAGCGGCACCTGACGGCCACCGTGCCGCTGCACAAGGTGCTGGTGTCCGAGTATGATGTGCCGCTGGCCCGCCTGGTGGACCCTGCGCTCATTTACGTCAAGACCACCGACGATCAGGAGGTCGTGGCCGATACCGTGCGCAAGTACCACCTGATGTCCATCCCGGTTGTGGATGGGGAAGGGCGCATGGTTGGCATCATCACCGCGGACGATATCATGGACGTCATCGAAGAAGAGAACACCGAGGACTTTGAAAAGATGTCCGGTCTGGCGCCTGCGGATGAGCCATATTTCAAGACCCCGCTGCTTCGCCTGGCGGCCAACCGCCTGCCCTGGCTGATGATCCTCATGTTTACATCCATCGTTTCCGGGGCGATCATTGCCAGGTTTGAGAACGTGCTGGCGGTGTCGGTGTTGCTGTCGGCCTCCATCCCCATGCTGATGGACACCGGCGGCAACTGCGGCCAGCAGGCCTCCACGCTGATGATCCGCGGTATCGCGCTGGGCGAGGTGCGCTTTACCGACCTGCTGCGCGTGCTGTGGACGGAGGCGCGTGTTGGCTTGCTGATTGGCGTGGCGCTGTCCGCGGTTACCTTTGTGCGCTTGCTGCTGCTCAACAGCGCCAGCGTGGCCATGGCGGGGGTGATCTCCGTCAGCCTGTTTGCCACGGTGGTCATCGCCAAGTCCATCGGCTGCGTGCTGCCCCTGCTGGCCAGTCGCATCAAGCTGGACCCGGCCCTGGCCGCGGCCCCGCTGATCACCACGCTGGTGGACGCCGCCAGCCTGTTTATCTACTTCTCCATCGCGGCGAGGTTTATCCTGTGAGGGCCTGGCTGCAATAGCGTATACATAAAAAACTGCCGATAATCGGCAGTTTTTTGATGCGTGCAGGGGATCAGAGGTGCTTTTTCAACTCCTGAATGCTGATTCTGCTGGCCTCCAGCGGCGGCATGTCGGGCGATTCGTCCTGCTCGACCACCAGCCAGTGGGCGCCCGCCTCCATCGCGGCGCGGGTGAGAGATGGGATATCCTGTTCGCCGTGCCCCAGCGGGCGGAAGGCGAATGCCGCGGTCTGCCCATCGCGCGGCACTTCCTTGCCGACTAACTGATAGGGGCTGCGGCCATCCTTGTGACCGACGTAGTCCTTCATGTGCACCACGGGGGCCCGCATCTTGTATTTCAGCAGGTATTGGGCCGGGTCCACCCCGGCATAGCGCACCCAGCAGGTGTCAATCTCCGTCTTGAGCAGGTGGTCCGGCACGGCATCGTAGAGGAAATCCAGCCCATACATGCCGCTGACGGTTTCAAACTCAAATTCGTGGTTGTGGTACAGCAGGCCGATGCCCGCATCCAGGCACAGGCTGCCCAGGCGGTGCAGCAGGGGAATCAGGCGGGCAAAGCCGGGCTGCCCCGGGCGGTCCCCTTCCTCCAGATAGGGCACGGCGATGTAGTTGCAGCCAATTTGCCGGTGATAGCTGATGGTGGCCCAGGGGTCCTCCTGCAAGGCGGCCAGCGGCACATGGCTGGATGCGGCGGCCAGGCCGTGCTCGGCCAGCAGGCGCTTGATGTCATCGCTCGTATGCCCGTGAAAGCCGGCGAACTCCACGCCAACGTACCCCTGCGCGCTGAGGGCGCGCAGCACGGCCGGCAGATCCTGCGCGGCTTGCCCGCGGGCGGAATACAGCTGATAGGCGATGCGGGGCTGCGGCATGCTAAGCACCTCAGTCAAAGTAGTAGGGTTTGCCGGTGCGGGCGGACTCGTAGATGCCCTCCAGAATGCGGGTGACCACAATGGCCTGCTCGGGCAGCACGGTCAACTTGCCCTCGCCGCGCACGGCCTGGATAAACGCCTTTTGCTCCAGCACCTCCAGGTCCTCGCTTTCGCCCTCGTAGTAGGCCACGCTGCCGGCCTTGAGGTCCGGGCGCAGCACGTACTGCCTGCCGCCCTTGACGCCGTTGATGCGCAGGCCGTCGTGCATATCGCTGCCGGCCTTGGTGCCCGACAGGGTGGTGGTGCCCTCCTCCACCTCCAGGGTGTTGAGCGCCCAGGAGGCGTTCAGCTCGATGGTGGCGCCGTTTTCCATCACGATAAAGCCAAAGGCGCTATCCTCCACCGTAAAACTGTCCGGATCCCAGTCGCCCCAGGCGTTGGCGGCGTTACGCTGGTCATTGAGCTTGTGGTACACGGTGCCCACGGCATACTTTGGCTTGTAGTTGTTCATCATCCACAGCGTCAGGTCCAGCGCGTGGGTGCCGATGTCAATCAGCGGGCCGCCGCCCTGCTCCTGCTCGTTGAGAAATACGCCCCACGTGGGCACGGCCCGGCGGCGGATGGCGTTGGCGCGGGCAAAGTAGATGTCGCCCAGTTCGCCCGCCTCGCACATGGCCTTCAGGTAGCGGCTGTCGGCGCGGAAGCGGTTCTGGTAGCCGATGGTCAGCAGCTTGCCGGTCTGCTGGGCGGCTTCCAGCATTTTCTTGGCCTCTTCGTGGTTGATCGCCATGGGCTTTTCGCACATCACGTGCTTGCCGGCATGCAGCGCGTCCACCGTGATGAAGCTGTGGCTGCGGTTGGGCGTGCAGACATACACCGCGTCCAGCTCCAGCTTCAACAGGTCGCGGTAGTCCGTAAACACCTGGGCATCCGGCGTGCCAAACTGGGCGGCGGACTTGGCGGCCTTTTCTTCAATCAGGTCACAAAAGGCCACGACGTCCACCCCGCCCAGCTTCTGTATATTGGGCAGATGCTTGCTGTTTGCAATGCCGCCGCAGCCGATGATGCCTACCCGTACGTTATTCATGATATCCCTCCGCGTGTCGTTTTGATCCTTTGGGTATTATAGCCGTCCGTGGCCGCTTTGTCACGAACTTTGCGCTTGTATCCCGGCGCTACTTGGGTATACATTATACGGGCAACAACAGAGGGGAGAGGAATGCATGAATCGGGAACCGTCCTGGCTGGCCTGGGCAAAGGAGCTACAGGCGTTGGCACAGACCAGCCTGGCCTATACGCAAAATGTGTACGACCGCGAGCGCTGGGAGCGTGTGCGGCAGATTGCCGCAGACATCGTCAGCCGGCACAGCGGCATGGTGCTGGACGAGGTCGCAGCATCTTTCTGCCTGGAGAGCGGCTATCAGACCCCCAAGATCGATACCCGTGCGGCTGTATTTCGGGATGACAAAGTCCTGCTGGTGCAGGAGGTGGGCGGCCTGTGGGCCATGCCCGGCGGCTGGATGGACTATGACCTGACCATCCGGGAGAACACGATCAAGGAGGCGCTGGAGGAATCGGGCTTTGAGGTGGAGCCGGTCCGCCTGGTGGCCATGCAGGACCGTGCGCGGCACAATGCGGACTTTTCCGCCTATGCCATTCAAAAGGCGTTTGTGCTGTGCCGGCTGATTGGCGGCGCATTTCAGCCCAACACCGAGACCATCGCCAGTGGGTTTTTTCCATTAGATGATCTGCCTCCCCTGGCGCTGACCAAGACCACCGCCGAGCAGATCGCCCTGTGCCTGCGCGCCGCCCAATCCGACACTTGGGAGACGGTGTTTGATTGAGCGCATCGGCATTCTGAGGGTCAAATGCGGCCCGGGCGCAAAAATCCAAAATTGTCCTGAAAAACCCCTTGACAGCCCCCCTTTGTTATGTTAATCTATTCAGGCACCCTTTGAGGAGCTGAGGAATATCCGAGGCTGGCAGGAGGGGGCGGGAACCTTGAAAACGGTACAGAGAGAGAAGCGAACAACGACAGTTGATTCTTTGAGCGAAGCAGCTTCTTGAGTGTCCTGGTCATGGGAGTTAAGCCGGAAACGGTGGGCTTGCGTGACCGGCTGAAAGCGGAGCGAAA
>JAAZBU010000076.1 GCA_012513645.1 Clostridiales bacterium
GGCCAGCCGGCCCAGCAGCGCCTTTGCCCGTTCGTTGCTCATACCATCGCTCCTTGTGCATGATGCCTCATCATAGCATATCCATGCGAAATCTGTGTAAAATGATTTGGCATGCATAGCGACAATTTGCTCCGGGTATGATATATTGATATGCGGGCATTATCCCGCCAAAAAACACAAACCCACGAAGGAGTCAATCATGCCACACTGCGCGACCACCCTGGAACAACCGGTCAATGCCACCGCCCAGCAGCTCTGGGCCGCTTGGACAGACCCGGACATCATGGCCCAGTGGTTCTGGCCCATGTACCCGGACAGCACCTACGCTACCGACGCCCGGCTGGGCGGCGAGTACCGCTATGCCTCCCGCAAGACGGGGGTGGGCGCGTACGGCGTGTTTGAGGAGGTGGTGCCCGAGCGCCTGCTGCGCATGACATGGAACTGGGTGGACGAGCATCAGAACGACGAGGAGATCGTGACCGTGTGGTTTGAGGATGGCCTGATCCGCCTGGAGCATATCGCCGCCACCATGGACAGCTGCGATATGAACCACGCTGCCTGGGCCGACCGGCTGCGCCGGCTGATGGAGCTGCTGGGCCACAAAAACCAGGCGTAGCGGCGCACGATTCCCCAATGGTTTGAGGGCTGCTCAGTGACTGAGGCTGCGGCAGCCTTTTCCATACAGGCGGCTGTGCCGCCAAATACGAAGCGGGGAGCCAGAGAGACTCCCCGGAAAGCAGGACACGATGCTCTATATCCCCTTTGATGACGCGCGCCGGGAGATGAAGCGCGTGCTGCTGACGCGCGGATGCCCGGACGACAAGGCGCAGAAGGTATCCTACGAATTGGCGCGCAACTCTCTGGAGGGCGTGTACACCCACGGCATCAACCGCTTCCCCCGGCTGGTACGCAACATTGACGAGGGCATCGTGCGGCTGGATGTGATGCCCGTCAAGCTGCACGGCTTTGGCGCGATCGAAAACTACGACGGCCAGCTGGGGCTGGGCATTGTCAACGCGGCCTTTGCCATGGAGCGGTGCATTGATCTGGCGGGCACGCACGGCATCGGCTTTGTGGCCCTGCGCAACACCAACCACTGGCTGCGGGCCGCCACCTATGGCGATCAGGCCTGCGAGGCGGGCATGGCGGCCATCTGCTTTAGCAACACCATGCCCAACATGCCGGCCTGGGGCGCAGTGGATGCGCGCATCGGCAACAACCCGCTGACCATCGCCTTCCCCCGCGAGGGCGGGCATGTGATTGTGGACATGGCGATGTCCCAGTTCTCCTACGGGGCGCTGGAAAAGGCACAGCTGGCCGGCCAGCAGATGCCCATCGACGCCGGCTTTGACAGTCAGGGCCAGTTGACCCGCGACCCCGCCCAGGTGATCGCCTCCAAACGGCTGATACCGACCGGATATTGGAAGGGCTCCGCCCTGTCATTCCTGCTGGACATTTTTGCAGGCTGCATGTCCCTGGGTAACACGGTGGCCGGCATCGGCCGGCTGCCGGGGGATGAACACGGCCTCTCCCAGGTGTTTATGGCCATCAACTATAAAAAAATTGACCCCGATCACCTGACCGGCGCCACCCTGGAGGACGCGGTGGCAGACCTGCTGCGCTCCACGCCCGATGAACATACCGAGCGGATCGTATTTCCGGGACAGCGCCGGCAGGAGATCAAGCGCAAAAACCTGGCCGACGGCATCCCGGTGGACGAGCGGATCTGGGCCGCCGTCAAGGCGCTGGGATAATCCCCTGTCAGGCCGACTCATACCTGTCGATGCCGGCATCGTCCCGCGTGCGGACAATCTGCCCCCGCACCCGCAGATAGTCCAGGTGGGACAGCGCCTCCCCCACGGCAAACCATTTCTGCGTCAGCGGGAAGTCTGACCAGTCCCGGCTGCGGATGCTCCACGTCATGCGGCCGGCCACCTGGTAGGCATCGATGCCGGGGCTTTCGCGGATGATGCGGCCCACCTCCGCCAGGCGATGGTCGTGGTGCGCCACCAGCTCGTCCACGCGCGCCTTCATGTCACCCGGCTTGCGGTGCGCAGGCAGGGCCAGCCGCACCTCATAGCCGCGGATGCGCCGCAGGCTGTTCAGGTAGTCGCCCAGCGAATCCGCCACCCCTTCCCAGGCGGTGATGTTGGGCGATATGTCAAACAGCACATGGTCGCCGGTGAACATGATGCCCTCCTCCTCCAGGTACAGGCACATGTGCCCCGGCGTATGGCCGGGCACCAGGATGCAGTGCAGCCGATGCCCGCCAAATGTCAGCACCTGGCCGTCGTGCAGCTGCTGATAGTCGGCCGGAGCCACCGAGGCCAGCGACAGGGCCGGGTTGGAGCGGGCGATGGTGCGCAGCTCCTCCGGCGGAAAACCCGCCGCGATAAACATCCTGTTCAGCCCTTCCCGGGCCGGGCGGTTGTCGCCGCTGAACTTATCAAGCAGCACGCGGTCAGCCGCGCTGACCATGATGCCGCCGCCCGGCGCCACAAACTCGGGCGCCAGCCCGGCGTGGTCGGCGTGCATGTGCGTGAGCAGCACCACGGTCTCCTCCCGCGCGATGCCCAGCTCCGCCAGCCCCTCCCGCAGCGCCCGGCGGCAGGCATCCAGCCGGAAGCCCGTGTCAATCAGCAGCGATTGCTCCCGGCCGCGGATGACGTACGCGTTCAGCTCCCGCAGCGGGTTGTTCGGCAGCGGCACGGGAATTCGATACACATTATTGTTTATTCTCTCAACAGGCATGCTGTCTCTCCCTATTGTTCATTACATCAGTTCATGTCCAACGTGCATAAGCGTATGCATGAA
>JAAZBU010000006.1 GCA_012513645.1 Clostridiales bacterium
CCGGCCAAGGGCTACTATGTGGTGTTCTGCTCGGGCAAGGACCGGCTGAACGCCCAAGGCTTCCCGCACACCAACTTCTCGCTGGCGGCCGAGGGCGAGGTGGTCACGCTGAGCACCCGCCAGGGCCAGCTGCTGGACCGCGTTCAGTTCAGCCTGGTGCCGGCAGACCGCAGCTGGGGCCGCGACCCGGTGACTGACACCTGGCGGCTGTTCAACATGGGTACCCCCGGCGCGCCCAACGACGCCTCCGGCGAGGCACAGGCCGAGCGCTACCTGCTCAGCCGCAATCCCACGGGCGTGTATATTTCGGAACTGATGAGCAGCAACGATTCCTTTCCGGCAGTAGCCGGGCAGCCCGCCACCGACTGGGCCGAGCTGTACAACGGCTCCGACCAGGTGCGCGACCTGTCTGGCTACGGGCTGTCGGACAGCCTGTCCTGGCCACGCAAGTGGCGCTTCCCCCAGGGCTCGGTCATTTACCCCGGCGAATACAAGGTGATCCGCCTCAACAAGAGCCAGGATGCCGGCACCAACGCCGCCCAGCTGCAGGCCAGCTACGCCCTCAAGCGCGCCGGCGGGGAGGAGATGACCTTCGCCGACCCGGACGGCAACATTCTGGACCGGATCATCATGCCGGAGATTCCGCTGGATGTCTCCTACGGCCGTACCGCAGGGCAGGACGGCTTTTTTTATTATGACCTGCCCACCCCGGGCGCTGCCAACGCAGGCGGCTTTCACGGCTTTGCTGCCCGGCCGCAGCTGTCCCACGCCGGTGGGCTGTACCGGGACAACCTGTTGATAGAGATCACCGCGCAAGAGGGCGCGCGCATCCGCTACTCGCTGGATGGCAGTGTGCCCACGTTGGACAAGGGCATCGACTACACCGGCCCAATCGAGGTGAAGGACACCATGGCGCTGCGCGCCCGCGCCTTTGTGCCGGGCCTGCAGCCCTCCCAGCCGGTGACGGCCACCTATGTGATGAAGACTTACTTCACCGTGCCCGTGGTGGCGCTGGTGATTGAGCCCGAGCATCTGTGGAACAATGAGACCGGCATGCTGGCAGCCGGCCTGTATGAGGATGGCCGCCCCATTGACCTGACAGCGTTTAAGACCATTCCCTTTCGCAACCCCACGCCCACCTACCGCCTGCACGGCAAGGAACGCCGCCCCGCCTATGGCGAGATGTTTGACACCGCGACTGGCCAAGTGGCCTTTAGCCAGGGCATTACCATGGGGTTGATCGGCCAGTACTCGCTGGACATGCCACAAAAGTCCTTCAAGGTGGTGGCCAAAGCCGCCCTGGGCACCCGCTATTTTGACGCGGCCATGTTCCCCGACCGCCCGTTTGAGCAATACAAGTCCTTCGTGCTGCGCGTCAGCGGCAACGATGCTGTGTGGACCCGCATGGTGGACGGCGTGCAGAGCCGCCTGATCGACCAGCTGCCGGACAAGCACGTGATCAACCAGGCCTGGCGGCCGGTGATCGTATACCTCAACGGCCAGTACTGGGGCCACTACAACCTGCGCGAGCGGGTAAGCCGCTACTTTGTCGCTCAGCACGAAGGCATTCCGCTGGAGCAAGCGGACAACATGACCATCATTGAGGGCGGCAGCACCGCATACTTCGGCTCGAACGCCGAATGGCGCGCTTTCCGTGACAAGGTCCGCCAGTCCAACCCCGCTACCAACCCGGAGGATTTGCAGTACATCCTGGACAATGTGGATGTGGACAGCCTGTTTGACTGGATGGCGCTGGAGATGTTCTTCGCCAACACCGACTCGGGTAACATCCGCTACTACAAAACGCCCGGCGGCAAGTGGCGCTGGATCATCTTTGACATGGACTATGGCCTGTTCATTGCCGCCAACAACGGCGTGCGCAACATCCTCAACCCCAAGGGCCACGGCGCGCAGGACAATGTGGACAACAGCCTGTTTATCAAAATCCTGGAGAATGACCAGATGCGCGACAAGTTTCTCCGCCGATTCGGCGAGATCTTCCAGTTTTATACCACCGAGCGCATGCTGGCACAAGTTAACGAGTGCTACGATATCCTCAAGCCCGAGATGAGGTTGCATTGGGAGCGCTGGGCGCCGTTCAACCTCAAAAACATCGCCTTTGACATGCCCCAGACGGCGGACGGCGCCATACGCTACTGGGAGAGCCGCGTGGAGCGCCTGCGCAACGTGGTGCGCAAGCGGCCGCGCCACTGCTGGGTGCAGACACAGGAGTGGTTTAAGCTGACCGATCAGCAGATGATGGAGTACTTCGGCCCCAAGCCAGCCTTCCCGCCGGAGGCCGATCTCAATAAGGATGACCGAGCCATCCAGTAGCCCTTATGCCCTCAAATTGCTGCGGTTATTGACCGTTTAACGCGCGCATCGCCAGGCTTAGGCCTGGCGATGCGCGCTTATGAATGAACTAGTGTATTCGTCTTATATCTTCCCCTCCCGGCGCAGCCAGGCGACCGTATCGCGCACCGTGTCCTCAAAGGGGCGGGGCGCAAAGCCCAGCTCGCGCACGGCCTTCTCGTGGGAGAAGTTGCCGTTGCTGGACAGGGTGTACAGCGCGTAGTCGGAGAACACCGCGGGCTGTTTTCTGATTTTGTAGTACAGCGTAATCAGGGGCAGCATCAGCCGCACCAGCCACAAGGGCAACATGCACCGGATGCGCCGGTGGCCGGACAGCTCGTGCAGCAGATTGAGGATGTCCGCCACCGTGACGTAGTGGGCCGCCACGATGTACCCCTCCCCCACGCGCCCGCGGTCAATGGCCGCCAGCACGGCGTCGGCCACATCCCGCACATCGGAGAAGCTGTAGCCACCCTTGATGCCCGCGGGCAGGCGGTCGTGGAAGTAGTCAATAAACATCTGGCTCAGGTTGCCGCCGGCGATGTCCCCCGGCCCACAGATGCCAGACGGGTACAGCACCACGGCGGGCAGGCCCCGCTCACGCTGCGCGGCAAAGACAATCTGCGTGGCCTCGGCCTTGGATTGGGCGTAGGCCCCCACCAGCCTGGCAGGCTCAAACGCAGTGACCTCCCGGATCACCTCGCCATGGGGCAGCTCGGGCAGGGCATGCACCGAGCTGACATGCACAAACCGGCGCACCCCGGCCGCCAGGCTGGCCTCCACCACGGTGCGGGTGCCATTGACGTTCACATCGTGCACCCTTGGCGCCGGCGTCATGCTCATGGAGATGATGGCCGCGCAGTGGATCACCACCCGGTCCCGCTGCTCCCCCATCTCCAGAAACCGGTCCATGTCCTCCCGGGAGCGGACATCCCCGCGCACGATCTGGGCCTGGGGCGGCAGCGATGCGGCCAGGGGGTCCTCCGGCACCACCAGCGCGCGCACCTTTTTGCCCCGGTCCAGCAATTGTTGCAGCACCGTGCTGCCCAGCCAGCCGGCTGCGCCTGTGATGTAATATACTGAATCCATCTGCCTATTCGCCTATGTAGACCATGTCGGTCAGGGGACGCCCGCCCTTGTAGGGGTTGTTGACAACCTGGCCGCCAAACCACAGCAGTGCGCTCTGCCCGCCATCCAGGTTATAGGCGGCCGCGCAGCCCAGCTCGGCCATGAAGCGGCTGAGCAGCACCAGCGCCAGGCCGCGGCTGCCCTTCTGGCGGCCATCCGCCAGCACAAAGCAGTAGTGTCCGGGCGCGTAGTAGCCGATAACGCTGCGAGGGTTGGCCACGCCGATGTTGGAGTCGAACTTATCAATGGCCTGGCCGTCCGGGCCCAGCAGGGCCGGGCCAAACAGGAAGCTCTGCCAGATGGGGCTTTGCACCGCAGCTTTGACGTCCAACTCGCGGCGGGCAAAGGTCTGCATGCGGCCATCGGGGTAGATCAGGCAGTTGTCCCGCACGCGGTTGCCCGTGCTGCGCAGCACCTGCCCGTTGCCCACCACCAGCCCTTGGGACAGCAGGCCCGAATAATCCCCCGTGATGGCGACAATGGCTCTGGCATCCTGCGCCAGTACCTGCGCACGCTGAGCATTTTTGTTCCACCGGCCGTGGCTGAACACCCGCCTGAGGTGGCTGACCGACGCCAGGTAGATATCAGCCACATAGACATCGCTGTCCTCGTAGCGGTGTTTGGTTATGGTGACGGCGATATCCTGGCTGCGGTAGGTGGTATCGGTCATCTGCGGTGCCTCGCCCGGGGGCAGAAAGGTGCCTGCCGGCGCCAGGGCGCGCAGGTCGGCAAAGGGCATCTCCTGCGCCGGGGCAGCCGGCGCCAGAAGCAGGAAAATCATCAACAGGATGGGGAAGCGATACCTCATGATACTCCTTCGCGGCACCCTATGCCATGAATGTCTCGGTGAGAAAAACCACCAGGCAGGAGGCCAGCGCAACCAGAAACATGTTTTTCTTCATAAACGACAGCGCAAGCATGGTGCCAAAGCCGGCCAGCGCGGACCACAATAGCCCGGTGGAGGTCAGCACGTCGGGGAAGATCATCACCGACAGGGTGACATAGGGCACATAGTACAAAAACGAACGGATGAACGGGCTGCGGATCTGGCGGCGCAGCAGCAAAATGGGCAGCGCGCGGATCAGGTAGGTCACCAGCGCCATCGCCAGAATCATCAGGTAGATGCTATGCATCGCGCACCTCCTCCAGCGGGTGGCGCAGGGCGGCCCAGCCGGTGATGACAAGCGTAAGCAGCACGATGCGCAGCCCTTTGGAGATGGCGCTGAGCAGCGGCAGCACCGCCGCCGCGCCGCTGGCCGCCATGGATACCACAATGATCAGCCGCAGCAGGCGGTTGTCGCGGCTGGGCGGCACGATGGCCGCCGTCAGCATGGCGTACAGCGCGATGCCCAGCGCGTTCATCAGCGGGGCAGGCAGCACGCCGCCCAGCGTGGCGCCAAGGGCCGTGCCCAGCGTCCAGCCAAAGATGCACAGCCCCATCATGCCAAAGCTGTACCACGGCGACAGCGGCTCTTTGGCTGCCATGGACAGGGCGAATATCTCATCGGTCACGCCAAAGCTGACCGCCG
>JAAZBU010000077.1 GCA_012513645.1 Clostridiales bacterium
CAAACAGCAGCCCCTGCTGCTGGAAATGGGCGGCGATCTGCTGCGCCCCGCGCGCGCCGCCCACCTCCTCATCAAAGCCGAAGGCCAGGTAGACATCCCGCCTGGGCACAAAGCCCTCTTGCAGCAGGGCGGTCACGGCCTCCAGGATGGCCATCAGCGAGCCCTTGTCGTCCAGGCTGCCGCGGCCAAAGACATACCCGTCCGCGATTTCGCCCGAAAAGGGCGGGTAGGGCCAGCCCCCGTCCTCGGCGGGCACCACATCGTAGTGGGCGGTGAGCAGCACGGGCGCAAGGCCGCTGCTGCCCTTCCACCGGTATACCAGGCCGTGGCCGTTGACCACAGCTTTCTCCAGCTGCCGGTGCACCAGGGGAAAGGCATCTGCTAGAAACGCCCCGAAGGCGTCAAACGCCGCCATGTCCATCAGCGCCGGGTCGCTGTGGGATACCGTGGGCAGCTGAATGGCCTGGCTCAGCCGCCGGGCCGCTTGCATGATATCAGGCACTGCGCCCTCCTTTCAGCGTGTGCACGCGTCTATATGGCCCATTTGCCGTTCACCAGCACCTTTATCCGTGTGCCGTCGGCCTTCACGCCGGTCACATTCAGCTGGGGGCCGCCCACCATAAAGTCCACGTGGGTGATGGAGTGGTTCATGCCGGCCTGTTTCTTCTGCTCCGCGTCCATCTCCTTGCCGCGCACGTGGTTTTCGGCATAGGCGCTACCCAGGGCGAAGTGGCAGGAGGCGTTTTCGTCAAACAGGGTATTTTTGAACAGCAGCCCGGTGCGGCTGATGGGGGAATTGTGGGCCACCAGCGCCACCTCGCCCAGCCGGCGGGCGCCCTCATCGGTATCCAGGATGTCTTTGAGGATTTCTTGGCCTGCCGTGGCGGAAAAGTCTGTCACCGCGCCATCCTTGAAGGTGAAGCGCATGCCCTCAATCAGCCGCCCGCGGGTGGACAGCGGCATGGTGGCCGAGAGCGTGCCATTGACGCGATAGGCGTGCGGCATGGTGAACACCTCCTCGGTGGGGATGTTGGGCATGAAGCGCTCGCCCTTGGGGCTGATGGAGGAGCCGCCCATCCAGCGGTGCCCCTGGGGCAGATACACCTCCAACTCGGTGCCCGGGCCCTGGAAGAGCAGTTTCTCAAAGGCGTATTGATTAAGCAATTCTTCGTGTGCGCGCAGCTGCCGGTCGTGCTCCGCCCAGGCGGCCACCGGGTCCGGCTGATCCACCCGCGTCACCTGGAAGATGCTGGCCCACAGCTTGTCGATGGCCTCCTCCTCGGGCAGGTCCGGGAAGACGGCCTTTGCCCAGGCGGGGGAGGGCAGCGCTGCCATGGACCACTTGACCCGGTTTTCCATCACATACTTCATCACCCGCTCGCCGGCGATGGCCGTGACCTTCTGCCAGCGGCTGATGCGGGTCGGGTCCGCCTCCTTGAGCAGCTCCGGATTGGGCGCAAACAGGCTGAGCAGGTGGTAGTTGTTCAGGTAGGCGCCCTCGGTAAAATCCGTCAGGAAGGCCGGGTACTCGTCAAAGGCGGCGTCCGGCGCCAGCTGAAAGCGGGCCAGCGTCATCTGGTCATCCGAAAATACCGGGTGTATCTGGTGCGCGCCCAGCTGATAGGCCTGGCGGGCGATCTCCCGCGCCAGGGGCAGGCCGTGCACGTCCAGCCGCAGCAGAATGTTGTCCCCCGGCTGGATGTTTAGCCCCACCTTCAAAATCAGTTCGGCGTACTTGCGCAGGTTTTGTTGTAAGTCCATGATGTCCCTCCTGTTTATTCATCGCCTCGTCACCGGGGCATACAGTTTTCGACCATTATACAGGGAACGCGCCCATTTGGGAAATCCTTTACAATCAAATGCGCACAAAAAAGCGGGTCGTGCGTTCATCCCAGGCCCTCTTGCCTGCATCCATGATCCGGGGGCGGCAGGCTTTGTGTCCGATTGGTACAGGCGACAGCACCGATCGGGACGATTGTAAGTATAATACAATAAAATACACCCGAAAGGGTATATTATTGTAAGAAAAATGAGAATAATACCCGAACGGGTATATAATATCGCAAATCATTTACTTTTATCCCGATAGGGTATACAATTGCGATATGAAAGAGATTGGCGAGTTTATCAAGACCAGCCGCAAGGCTGCCGGCCTTACACAGGCGGAGTTCGCCATGCGCTCGGGGCTGGGGCTTCGCTTTGTGCGGGAGTTGGAGCAGGGCAAGCAGACCGTGCGCATGGACAAGGTGAACCAGGCGCTGGCCATGTTTGGCATGAAGGCCGTGCCGGGAAGGCGGGAGGAAGGATGACGCCTGCTTTCAGAACTGCCCGGGTGTATGTGCGGGAGGATTTTGCGGGCCTGCTGCGGGAAACGGACAGCGGATACTCCTTTGCGTATGACGCAGATTACCTGAAAATGCCCCATGCGGCCGTCGTGTCCCTCACATTGCCCCTAAGGGGAGATGCCTATGCGTCCAAGGTGCTTTTCCCGTTTTTTGACGGGCTGATTCCCGAGGGGTGGCTGCTGGACGTGGTGGGCCGGAACTGGAAAATGGACAAGAGTGACCGCTTCGGCGTGCTGCTGGTCGCCTGCCGGGATTGCATCGGCTGCGTCAGCATCCGCGAGGAGGGGCCATGAACTGCCTACATTGCGGCAGACCCCTTGCGGATGCGCAAAAGGCCGCGGGCTGGCACCCGCGCTGCATCAAGCGCTTCTTTGGCACCAAAGCGCTGCCGCAAATAGAGATCAGCCAGGAAACCTTTCAACACCTGGTCGATGAAAGCACCAACAAAGGCGTCACGGTGCCCGGTGTGCAAAAGAAGCTGTCCATGCATCTGTTCTCGGATAAGCAGCCGCGCCTGACCCTCATGAACCACCCCGCGGGCTATATTCTGAAACCCCAGGTGAAAGAGTTTGAGGCCCTGCCGGAAGCGGAGCATCTGGTGATGTCCATGGCGCAGGCGTGCGGCATCGCCACGGTGCCCCATGCCCTGGTCCGCCTGGAGGATGGCTGGGCCTATATCACCCGGCGGGTAGACCGGACATTTGCGCCCGGGGTACCTGTCGGGCTGCTTGCGATGGAGGATTTTTGCCAGTTGGATCTGCGCCTCACGCAGGATAAGTACCGCGGCTCCTATGAGCGCTGCGCCAACATCATCACCCGCCATTCATCAAGGCCGGGGCTTGACCTGAGCGAGCTGTATCTGCGGCTTGTCTTCTGCTTTGTTGCCGGCAATTCCGACATGCACCTCAAAAACTTTTCCCTGCTGGAAACGGAGGAGCGCAGCGGGCAATATGCCCTCTCGCCCGCCTACGACCTGCTGCCCGTCAACCTCGTCATGCCGGAGGATCAGGAGCAGACGGCCCTCACCCTCAACGGCAAAAAGGCAAACATCAGGCGCAAGGATTTTCTGCTTTTCGCGCAAAACTGCGGCATCAGCATAAAGGCGGCGGACAGGATGCTTATCAATATGCTGTCCTTTGTGCCCCAAATGCTGGGGATGGTGGAACAGTCCCTTTTGCCCCTCGATATGAGGCAGCGTTTTCAACTGCTGATATCTCAGCGGGCTGGGGTGCTGGAGGGATAGTGCGGGGGAGCTGTGATGCCCGCACCGGCGTTGCGGCTGGGTGATTGCGTGCTAAATAAACAGGGATGCGGCGCAATAGACCAGCAGCAGGGCCATCACGGCGTTTGTCACCTTCGCGTACTTTGAAAACAGCAGCTTGAACGCGGAACCGAACACCCAGCACAGGGTGAACACAAATCCGATGAACGCCAGCAGCAGGGCAAAGGTGATTAACTCAGCCCATTTGCCTTGGTAGTACGGCAGTATATAGGCCTCCATAGACACGATGCCGTAAATGAATATCTTCGGGTTGATGAATTGCAGCAGCAGCCCGGATAGAAACCCGCTGCGCGAGTGATCCTCCTGAATCTCGGAGGAACTGTTGAATGTTTTCCACGCAAGCCACAGCATATACAATGTGCCAATCAAGAGCATGGGCAGCTTGATCTTGGGAATTACTGCGGACAAGGTGACGCAGAAAAAGGTACAGACCAGCATGACGACCGAAAAGCCGGCCCAGTTGCCCAGAACATCAAAAACATCCGCGAACAGAAGAAGCTTACCCTGGATGCCGCAGCAAGGGCGACCGGGGTCTCCCGCAGCATGCTGGCGCAAATTGAGAAAGGGGACGCGAACCCGACCATATCTGTTCTGTGGAAGATAGCCAATGGCTACAAGGTTTCCTTCACCTCCCTCATCGAGCAGGCCCCGCAAGCCGCATCGGTGCTTTCTGCCGATGCCATTCAGCCCATCATTGCGGACGGAGGCAAATACACGAACTATCCTGCCTTTGGCTTTGATGAGCAGCGCGGCTTTGAAACCTACCGCATCGTGATTGTCCCGGGCGGTCACTTGCAGGCAGAGCCGCACCTGCCCGGTACGGAGGAGTATGTCACGGTGTTTGCAGGCCAGGTGGAAATTGTGGCGGCAGATCAGCCCTTCGCCCTTCACAAGGAGGATTCGATCCGCTTTCTGGCGGATGTTCCCCACGCATACCGAAATACCGGCCCGGAGGAAGCGCAGCTCAGCATGCTGCTCTATTATTCCGGATAGGTAATGAATACGTTTTTTAATTTTGGTTGTAGAAAAAGAATATCCCTTCATTGCCCCAATGCATTTTGATATATGAAGCGCACCGCCCTTTCGGACGGTGCGCTGTTGGGTACTCTATTGGCTTTTCAGCCGGGCCGGTTCTTAGTACATCCCGCCCATGCCGCCGCCGGGGGCGGGGGCTGCCGGTTCGGGCGCGGGGATGTCGGTGATCAGGCTCTCGGTGGTCAGCATCATGGCGGCCACGCTGGCGGCGTTTTGCAGCGCGCTGCGGGCAACCTTGGTCGGGTCGATGATGCCGCGGTCGATCATGTCCACATACTCACCCTTGAGCACGTCGTAGCCATAGCCGGCCTTGCCGCTGCGGGTGATGGTGTCGATGATGATGCTGCCCTCGATGCCGCCGTTGGCAGAGATCTGGCGGATGGGCTCCTCCATGGCGCGCAGGATGATGCCTACACCGGTCTTGGAATCGCCGGCATGCTTGCCCAGCAGATCGCGCACCTTCTGGGTGGCGTTGAGCAGGGCCACGCCGCCGCCGGGCACGATGCCCTCTTCCACGGCTGCGCGGGTGGCGGCCAGGGCGTCTTCGATGCGCATCTTGCGCTCCTTCATCTCCACTTCGGTGGCCGCGCCAACCTGGATGACGGCTACGCCGCCGGACAGCTTGGCCAGGCGCTCCTGCAGCTTCTCCTTGTCGTAGTCGCTGGTGGTCTCGCCAATCTGCACCTTGATCTGGTTGATGCGGGCCTCGATCTCTTCCTTGGTGCCGGCGCCTTCGACGATGAGGGTGTTCTCCTTGTCCACGCGCACGGTGCGGGCCTGGCCCAGCATGTCCATGGTGGTTTCCTTCAGGTCCAGGCCCAGCTCCTCGCTGATGACCTGGCCGCCGGTCAGGGTGGCGATGTCACGCAGCATTTCCTTGCGGCGGTCGCCGAAGCCGGGGGCCTTGACGGCCACGCAGGTGAAGGTGCCGCGCAGCTTGTTGACCACCAGCGTGGCCAGCGCTTCGCCTTCCACATCCTCGGCGATGATCAGCAGCTTTTTGCCCTGCTGCACCACCTGCTCCAGCACGGGCAGGATCTCCTGGATGTTGGAAATCTTCTTGTCGGTGATCAGGATCATGGGGTTGTCCAGCACCGCTTCCATTTTCTCCGAATCGGTGACCATGTAGGCGGAGGCGTAGCCGCGGTCGAACTGCATGCCTTCCACGGTGGTCAGCTCGGTCTTCATGGTCTTGCTCTCTTCCACGGTGATCACGCCGTCATTGCCCACGATGGACATGGCGTCGGAGATCAGGTGGCCCACGTCCTCATCGCCGGCGGAAATGGAGGCAACCTGGGCGATGGCGGTCTTGCCGCTGATGGGGCGGGAGATTTCCTTGAGGGCTTCCACGGCGGCCTCGGTGGCGGCCTCGATGCCCCGCTTCAAAATCATGGGGTTGGCGCCGGCGGCCAGGTTCTTGAGGCCCTCGCGCACAATGGCCTGGGCCAGCAGCGTGGCGGTGGTGGTGCCGTCGCCGGCCACGTCGTTGGTCTTGGTGGCCACTTCCTTGATCAGCTGCGCGCCCATGTTCTCAAAGGGGTCGTCCAGCTCGATTTCCTTGGCGATGGTCACGCCGTCGTTGGTGATGGTGGGGGCGCCGTACTTCTTATCCAGCACCACGTTGCGGCCCTTGGGGCCCAAAGTGATCTTGACGGTATCGGCCAGGGTATTCAGGCCCTTTTCGAGGGCTTTGCGGGCGTCATCGCCGAACTTCAGTTGCTTTGCCATTTGTTATGCTCCTTTGTGATTCTTATTCTACGACGGCCAGGATGTCGCTCTGACGAACGATGATGATCTCCTGGTCATCAATCTTGACTTCGGTGCCGGCATACTTGGAGTAGATGACCTTCTGGCCGACCTTGACCTGCATCACGATCTCCTTGCCATCCACGTTGCCGCCGGGGCCGACGGCCAGCACTTCGGCCATCTGGGGCTTCTCTTTGGCAGCACCGGTCAGGATGATGCCGCTCTTGGTGGTTTCTTCGGTTTCCACGTTCTTGATGACCACGCGGTCACCCAAGGGTTTGACTTGCATTGTTGTTCCTCCTCATAAGACATTTACTGGGATTGTTAGCACTCGATTGTGTTGAGTGCTAAATCTGTGCCTACTATACCCCATTCGGGTGAAAATGGCAAGCCTTTTTTGGAAATTATTGTGTGCAGCACTTTAGGCAGGAATTAACTATAGAAAAATTATGCAGAAACTTTTTGCTCCGCATAGGGGCAGAATGATCGGGCCACAATCCCCGGGAGGTGCAGGAGGGCCAAGGCCCTCTTGCTGTCAATCGACCTGGGCGGCACGTGCGGCCAGGTCGCAAGCCTTGGCGCGGCCAAGGGTTTCCGCGCCGTTTGCCGCCCGGGAGCGAAGCGAGAGGCAAACGGCCCATCGTTCCTAAACGGCAAAAAGTGTCCGCAGGACCTTTTTGACGAATAAAGCCGCCGGCCCTGCGCAGGGAGCCGGCGGCTGATGTGGGGGAGGAGGTTGTGCTATCGGGTGCTTGCCTTACTTGGCGGGCGTGGCCACGATGAAGCACATGTCGTTAAGCTCTTCCTCCGGGAAGAAGTCGTAGAAGGTGAAGTTGTAGATGAACCGCTCGGCCGGGTACACGCCGTAGCCGTCCTGGTTGTGGTCGGTGGTGTCGTAGGGGTCAGCCACGATGAGTACGTCATCCTGGTTGGTCTCGGTGCCCATGGTGTCGTAGCCGATGATCACCTGCCAGTGGCCGCCCCAGTCGTTCCAGCCCACCATGATGGGGTTGCCTTGCTTGAGGGTATCCTGGATGTAGTTGAGGGTAAAGGTCTCGTATACGTTTTCAGTGGTCACATCAAACGTGCTGTACACATCAAAGCCGCCCACGCCCTCAAAAATTTCCAGCGCCTGCCGAAGCGAGGTGGCACCGGGCGTCAGTCCGTTGCTGCGGAACTTGGCCAGGCTCTCCTCGTTGTAGTCGCCCAACTTGCCGTACCACTCCAGCATCATCAGCACGCTGCTCACGCCGCAGCTCCACTCGCTGGTCTGCTGTTGGGTTTTGAAGTTGGTGAGGATGGTCAGGGTGTCGGTGTCCTCCATGTTGTAGAAGTCCAGCCGGTTGAAGTAGGGGCTGCCCGGATGGTCGCCCATGCGCTCCACGCTGTCCGCGCCATCCTCGGGGCTCAGGTCCGCGGTGTAGAGAATCTTCATCTCATCCTGGTAGTTGCCGCCTTGCAGCTGCACGGCAGGCTCCGCCAGGGCGATGGTGGCGCTCAAGAGCATCGCCATAACAAGGGTGAATACAATCAGTTGTTTCATTGGGTTTTCCTTTCCTGCTGCACGCGGTCATCGCTGCGTTGGGGGATTGATTATTCTGCCCATCAGGACAAAAAAATCAGGCTCATCATTGCGATGCCGCTCACGTGCCGCATCAAAACAATTAATTGCACCTGTAATGGAACATTCCCGCCATTATTGAGTTTATTCTGACCTTGGGTGTGTCTTTTATGTCAATACCTATAGGCGTTTGGTCGCGTCTATATAGCAACTTGTCTGTTTTACAAGGACCGTTCTACTTTTACTACGCTCATGTTGTTTTATACAAGTGCCGGCGGAGCATCTCCGCTGTACCTACAGGGCAACCCGCCCTGCGCTATAAAACCTTCGGGCCCGCATTTGGGCCCAACCTGAGGTGCGCGCCTTTCGCGCGCCGCTGCGCAATACTATCCTCCTCCAAAGGTCATTATACCTGCTTTGGGCACAATAGCAAGGATAAAAATACAGCACCGGTGCATCTTTCGCCGGTGCTGTTGATACCGATAGGGATTGACTCGCCGCCTATGGCGCTGCCGGGGCATCCTCCGCTGGCATATCGGGCCAGCCGGTCACGGCAAAGCAGGCCACCTGCCGGCCTTCGCCGCTATTCTCCAGCGCGGGGCGCACCTTGGTGCACACCGGCCTGGCGATGGGGCAGCGCGAGGCAAAGGCGCAGCCCGGGATCAGCTGCATGGGGCTGGGCGGATCGCCCGACAGGCGCAGGCGCTGCTGCTCCTGTGCCCGCTTGGGGTCGGCAATGGGGATGGCCGAGAGCAATGCCTTGCTGTAGGGGTGCTGGGGGTCGGTGTACAGTTGGTCGGCGGGCGCCAGCTCCACCAGTCGGCCCAGGTACATCACGCCGATGCGGTTTGATATGTGGCGCACCATGGATAGGTCGTGGGCCACAAACAGCGTGGTCAGGCCCATGGAGGCCTGCAAATCCTGCAGCAGGTTGATCACCTGCGCGCCGATGGATACGTCCAGCGCCGAGATCGGCTCGTCGCACAGGATGAACTCCGGGTTGACAATCAGGGCGCGCGCGATGCCGATGCGCTGCAGCTGCCCGCCCGAAAACTCGTGGGGATACTTCTCCAGCACGTCCTCATCCAGGCCCACCTGGCGCAGCATGTCCACCACGCGCGCACGCCGTTGGTCGCGGGGCAGGTCGTCCACCAAGTCCAAGGGCTCCGCCACCAACTGCAATACGTTCATCGACGGGTTGAGGGAGGAATACGGGTCCTGAAACACGATCTGCATGCTGCGCTTGTACCCGGCCAGGGCCTTGCCCTCAAAGCGGGCGGTATCCTGCCCCTTGAAGAGGATGGTGCCGTCTGTCGGCTCGTACAGGCGCGTGATGGTGCGGCCCAGGGTGGATTTGCCCGAGCCCGATTCGCCGATGATGCCCAGCGTCTCCCCCTGGTGGATGGACAGCGTCACGTCGTCCACCGCGCGCACCAACTTCTTGCGGCCAAAGCTGCCGCGCACGGGGAAGTATTTTTTGAGGTTGCGCACCTCGATGAAAGGGGCTTCAGCCATGGTTCACCTCCCGGTATAGCACGCAGCGCACTTTGTGCCCGGGCGCGATGGGCACCATGTCAGGTATGCGCTCATCGCAGACGGGCATTTTCTTGGGGCACCTGGGCGCGAAGGGGCAGCCCGGCGGCAGGTTGAGCAGCGAGGGCGCGTACCCCTTGATGGGGATCAGCCGGGTGCCGCTCTCCAGCGCGCGCGCGGGGATGCTGCCCAGCAGCGCCTCGGTGTAGGGGTGGGCGGTGCGGTAGAAGATGTCGTCCAGGCTGCCCTCCTCCATCACCATGCCGCCGTACAGCACGCACACCCGGTGGCACAGGCTGGCCACCACGCCCAGGTCGTGTGTGATCAGCACCACGGACATGTTTTCGGATTTTTGCAGCTCGCCGATCAGGTCCAGAATCTGCGCCTGGATGGTGACATCCAGCGCCGTGGTGGGCTCGTCGGCGATTAGCAGCTTGGGCTTGCAGGCCAGCGCCATGGCGATCAGCACGCGCTGGCGCATGCCGCCGGAGAACTCGTGGGGGTACTGGTCCAGCCGCTCCTGCGGGGAGGGCACGCCTACCTTATCCAGCAGGGCCAGTGCCTCCTCGCGCGCCGCCTGGCCGGTCATGCCGCGGTGGCGCTGCAATACCTCGGTGATGTGGTAGCCCACGGTTTTCAGCGGGTTGAGGCTGGTCATCGGGTCCTGAAAGATCATGGTGATGTCGTCGCCGCGCAGGGCGCGCATCTCGTCCTCGGTCTTGGTGAGCAGCTCTTCCCCCATAAAGGAGACGCTGTCCGCCGTCACGATGGCGCTGCCGGGCAGCATGCGGATGATGGACTTCATCGTTACGCTTTTGCCGCTGCCCGACTCGCCCACGATGCCCAGAATCTCGCCTTCATCCACATGCAGGTCCACGCCGCGCACGGCGGGCAGCGCCTGCTTTAATACCATGAAGGTGGTGTTGAGGCCCTTGACCTCCAGGAGGGGTTGCTTGTTCATCGTCTGCCTCCTATCTGTCCAGCGCCTTGGGCTCCACATAGATGCGGATCAGGTCGCCCAGCTTGTTGAAGGAAAACACCGTCAAAATGATCATGATGCCCGGCATGATGGCCATGTAGGGCGCCTTTTCCAGCGCGGACTGCGCGCGGTTTAGCATGCTGCCCCAGGAGGAGATGGGGGGCTGCACCCCCAGCCCCAGGAAGCTGAGGGAGGATTCGATCATGATGGCGTTGGCGATGCCCGTGGTGGCGGCCACCACGATGGTGGGCATCACCGCCGGCACCACATGGCGGAAAATGGTGAAGAAGTGGGATTGGTCGATGGCCTTGGCGTAGAGCACGTACTCCCGCTCCTTGATACTCAGCGTTTCCGCACGCACCAGGCGGGCGATGCGCATCCAGGTGAACAGGCCAATCACCAGGATGATGGTCTGCAGGCCGGGCTTGAGGTAAATGCTGATGATGGTGACCAGAATCATCCACGGGATGGAGGAGATGATGTCCACGATGCGCATGAGCACATTGTCAATCAGCCCGCCAAAGTAGCCCGCCACCGCGCCCACCGTGGTGCCAATCAGCGTGGAGATGCCCATGGCCACCACGCCCACCACCAGCGAGATGCGCCCGCCGTACAGCACGCGGGTCATGTAGTCGCGCCCCAGGTCATCCGTGCCAAAGGGGTGCGCCCAGCTGGGGCCCTGCAACTTGTTGAGGATGTTGATCTGGTCCGGGTCGTAGGGCGACAGGAAGGCAAAGATGGACAGCAGGGAAATCAGCACCAGAAAAAATACCGCAAAGCGGATGGCCTTGTTGTGGGAAAACTCCGCCAGGATCTGACGGATGCGCCTTGTACTCATCTTGTTACCTCACTTCATCGCCTTGATGCGCGGGTCAACCAGGCCGTAAAGGATGTCCGACAGCAGGTTGCCCAATATGACGGCCACCGCCGAAAACAACATCACGGACATGATGACCGGGTAGTCAAACGACTTGATGGCCTGCAAAAAATAGGTGCCGACCCCCGGCCAGGAGAAGATGGACTCCGTGATAAAGGCGCCCGTGATCAGAATGGGCAGCGACATGCCCACCAGCGTGATGATGGGCAGCAGCGCGTTTTTCATCACGTGGCGCACCAGTATCTGCGCCTTGGGCGCGCCAAAGGCGCGCTGCACCATCACATAGTCTTCCTTCATCTGGGAGATGGTGGAGCTGCGCACAAAGCGGATGGTGTCCGGCAAAAAGCCGAAGGTGAGCACCGAGCAGGGCAAAATCATGTGCCAGATCAGGTCTGCGGTCGTGCGCTCGGCCCCCAGGGTGTACATGCCCAGCACCGGTACCAGGTTGAGCCGGTAGGCAAACACGTAGATTAGTATCATGCCGATCCAGAAGGTGGGCGTGGCCATGCCAAAGGCGCAAAAGGCGTCGATCACCTTGTCCACCGGGCGGCCGCGGTTGGCACCGGCCAGCAGGCCCAGCACCACCGAGATCAGCAGCGCCAGCAGGTAGCTGGGCAGCACCAAGATGAGCGTGTTGGGCAGGCGGGCCACCAGGTCGGTGGCCACGCTCTGGTGGTTGATCAGCGAGTAGCCCAGATCGCCCACAGCCATGCGCTTGAGCCAGTTGATAAACTGGATATGCGCCGGCTGGTCCAGGCCGCTGCGCACCTTGATGGCCTCAATCACCTCGGGCGCCATGTCAGGCCGGGTGAGGGTGTCGATGGCGTCGTAGGGGGCCAGCTGGATCAGCCCGAAACACAGCACCGCGATGATGAACAGCATGGGGATGGCCTGCAATATGCGCCGCAGGGTGTAGCGAAGCATGGTGCCTCCTTACTATACGGATACTAAACTCAACACTTTGATTCAGTATTTGACAGCACGCCGGGAGGGGATGCCCCCCTCCCGGCGAAAGGATGGGATGAACTTACCCCGTGCCCGCAATGTATGGGCACAGGGTAAGCAAATGGCATTACTTGAAGTACAGCTCGGACATGTCGTTGAAGGTGTAGATGGGGATCAGGCGCGCCTCGTCAATGCCGCCCACATCCTCGGTGACGCCCAGCAGACGGCTGTTTGTAACGATGGGGTACTGCACGGCCTGGTCGGCCAGCACCTTCTGCGCCTGGTTGTAAATCTCGCGGCGCTTGGCCTCGTTCTTTTCCACGGCGCCGGCCTTGAACAGCTCGTCCAGCTCGGGGGCGCTCATGCTGGCGTAGTTGGCCGCCGCATCGGTGACAAACAGGGTGGCATAGGCAGAGGGGTCAACGCCCATGATGTAGCCGCCCAGGAACATGTCGTAGGGGGAGGTGCCGTCCCGCAGGCCGTTGTACAGCGCGGTGGCATCCACCGGGGCGATCTCCACCTGCACGCCGATGTCCTTGAGGTTCTGCTGGATGATCAGCACCTGGATCTCCTGCTGGGCATTGCCCACGCCGTAGGCCACCGTGATGCTCTGGGGCACGTTCTCGGCCTTGGCCAGGTATTCCTTGGCGGTGTCCACGTTGCGGTGATAGGCTTCCAGGTCCTCGGAGAAGAAGGGGTTGGTGTAGGGCAGGAAGGAGGTGGCATCCACAAAGAACTCCTCGCTCAGGTAGGCGCCCAGATTCATCTGGTGGCGGTCCAGCGCGAAGAACACGGCCTTGCGGAAGTTGACATCCTTCACCTTATCGCTGGTCATGATGAAGGAGGCATAGCCCACGCGGTCCTCAGGGTAGGCGATGACGTCCACCGGGGAGTTTTTGAAGTCTTCCGCCACATCGTTGCTGAGCACCAGTGCGTTGATCTGGCCGGTCTTCAGGGCCAGCATGGCGCTGTTCTTGTCGCCCACGATCTGGAAGTATACGGTCTCAATCTTGGGCACGCCCTTGAAGTAGGTTTTGTTGGCGGCAAACTTGACGTACTGGCCGGCCTTGTACTCGGCCAGGGTGTAAGGGCCGGTGCCCACGGGGGTCTGGTTTTTGATGTTCTGATCGAGCGTGGCATCGCCCTCGTAGATGTGCTTGGGCATGATGTAGTGCTCGTTGCTCAGGTTCTCCAGCATGCTGGCCACGAAGATGGGGGTCTTGAACACAACGGTGTAATCGTCGGGCGCGGTCACTTCGGTGGGCTGCCCGTTGAACACCAGGCCATCATGGCCGTTGGCGTGGGGGGCCTTGATGATGTGCTCAAAGGTGAACACCACGTCGGCCGAGGTGAAGGGGGTGCCGTCGGACCAGACCACATCATCGCGCAGGGCGACGGTGATGGTCTGCCCGTCTTCGGACACCTGGATGTCCTTGGCCAGGAAGTAGCTGATGTCCTCGGGGCCGTAGTAGCTGTACAGCGGGCTGTAGAGCATGCGCTCGGTCATCAGATCGTAGCGGCCGGAGGTGGAGATGGTGTTGATGTCGTTGCCGGGGTCGCCTTCAATGCCGTAGATGAAGGTATTGTTGGCCTTGTCGGCCAGGCTGGTCACAGGTGCGGCCAGCGAGAGCAGCATCACGGCTGCCAGGGTGAGAAGAATCAGTCTTTTCATGGGGTTTTCCTTTCTTGTGCGGTTAGTGGGCACTATGGGGACATCATAGTATAAAACCATCCCCTGCGCAACGGTGAAAATTGCTTTTTGTGAGCGTTATCCGTGGTCTTGCGGCGCAGGGTGATATGCTATAATACCCGTCAAAGGAGGGGTTATGCATATCACGCAGGCTTTGCTCCACTGGTATGACGGCAGCCGGCGAGAGCTGGCCTTCCGCGGCACGCGCGATCCCTACCGCGTGTGGCTGTCGGAGATCATGCTGCAGCAGACCCGCGCCCAGACGGTGGAGGGCTATTATCGGCGCTTTCTGGCGCAGTTTCCCGATGTATACGCCCTCGCCCGGGCGGATGAGCAGGCCGTGCTCAAGGCATGGGAGGGGCTGGGCTACTATTCCCGCGCGCGCAACTTGCACCGCGCGGCGCAGGTCATTGCGAATGAGCTGGGCGGGCAGTTCCCCGACACGGCGGAGGAATTGCAAAAATTGCCGGGCATCGGCCCCTACACGGCGGCCGCCGTGGCTTCCATCGCCTTTGACCAGCCCGTGCCCGCCATCGACGGCAACCTGATCCGCGTGCTCAGCCGCCTATACCTGGTGGAGGAGGATGCGGGCATCCCCTCGGTGAAGCGCCGCCTATACCAGCTGGGCCTGGGGCTGATGCCCGCCGCCCGCGCAGGCGACATGAACCAGGCCCTGATGGACCTGGGCGCCACCATCTGCTTGCCCGGCACGCCGGACTGCGGGGTCTGTCCGGTCAGCGGGTATTGCCTGGCTTACAAAGAGGGCGAGCCCGAGCGCCTGCCCGTGCTGCCCCGCAAAAAGCCGCCCAGGGAGATCCCCGTGGCGGTGGTGCTGCTGCGGCATGGAAACAAAATATTTGTCACCCGGCGCAGCCAGGCGCTGCTCAAGGGCCTGTATGTGTTCTATCTGTTGGAACAAGAGGACATGGCCGGCATCCGCCGGCACCTGGCCACCCGCGGAATCCGCCCCGTATCGCTGGCGGAGATCGGCCAGGCGCGCCATATCTTTACCCACCGTGTGTGGCAGATGCGCATGTATTTATGTGATGTGGCCGATGATACCATGCCCGGCGAGGGGCAATGGGTCACCAAGGAGGAGATGGACGCGCTGCCCTTCCCCACGGCCATGAAGGCGGCCGGGGGGTGGGCCGATACGCTACTGGGCTGACGCGTACCTTTGGCTGTACGCCGCATACAACGCATTGTGAAACCGCCTGCGGAAGCGCAGGTGTTTTTCATTGTCCCGCGTGGGGTGCACCCGGTTGGTCAGCAGCACGGCCCACAGGCCGCTGTGTGGGTCCGCCGCGATGCTGGTGCCCGTGAAGCCCGTGTGGCCAAAGCTGTCCGCCGGGAACAGGTCACCCATAAAGTTGCCCTCGGTGCCGCCCAGGTGAAAGCCCAGGCCCCGATGCACATCGTAGCCGGGGGTATAGTTGAGGGTGGCTTTGCGCATCGTGGCGGGGGACAGCAGGCCCAGGCCATTTTGGGCCAGCATCTGCGCATAGTGCACGCAGCCGTCCAGGTCGGCGAACAGCCCGGCATTGGCCGACACACCGCCCATAAAGCGCGCGTTCTCATCATGCACGGTGCCCATGAAGGGCTTGCCCGTGGCCGGGTCCGTTTCGGTGGCGGCGATATTGCCGCCCCGGGGGTTGAAGCAGGCATTGTGCATCCCCAGCGGCTCAAACACCATGCTGCGGGCCAGCACATCCAGCGGCTGGCCGTACAGCGCTTCCAGCATGCGGCCCAGCACGATGTAGCCCAGGCAGCTGTAGCGAGGGATGCCTGCCTCGCCCTCCAGCGGCAGCGTCAGAATAGTATCAACCACCGTCTGAGGCGTGCAGCCCGGCTGTTCCTGAAGCAGCACATGGGGCACAATGCCCGAGGTATGCGTCATCAGCTGGCGTACGGTGATGCCGGCGCGCCCGGCGGGTGCCGGCAAAAAGCGCCCGATGGTGTCGTCCAGCGTCAGGCGGCCCTGCTGGATGGCCAGCAGCGCCACGGGCGTGGCGGTCAGTATCTTGGTGAGGCTGGCCAGGTCCCACCGGGTGTCCGGCGTAGGGGGCGGCCCGTCGGGCAGCCACAGGCGCCCCATGGCCGCGCGGGCATACACCACGGGCCCCCGGCCCACGGCAACGGCCGCGGCGGGGAAGCAGCCTTCCTCCACCCCGGATTGCAACAGGGACTGTATTAACTCCTGCATGGCGCGGTATCCTTTCCCTATGATTTGTACCCCATACTATGCGGCAGGACGGGTCGGGTGTCAATGCACCCGGGCATGCACCCGGGGCCGGTGGAACTGTTTGCCTTTCCATCCCTGCCCTGCTATACTCAATTTTGATTTTGATGGAGAAAGGCCAGGGACACATGCAGGGAATCAAGGCGCTGTTTGCGCCCAGGGATATGAGCCAGGGCGCGCCCTGGAAGCGAATACTGGAGTTTGCCGTGCCGATGCTGATCGGCAATTTTGTTCAGCAGATTTACAACGCCACCGACGCGGCCGTGGTAGGCCGCTATCTGGGCGACCGGGCGCTCAGCGCCGTGGGCAGCGCGGGCCCCTTCCTCAACTTTCTGCTGGCGCTGTTTGTGGGCATCGCCACCGGGGCCGGCATTCTGGTCAGCCAGCGCTTTGGCGCCAAGGACAGGGAGGGCCTGAGCAACACCATCGGCAACTGCCTGACGCTGACGGCGGTGGCATCGGTGGTGACCATGGCGGCCGGTCTGCTGTTCGCCCACCCGGTGCTGCGCCTGCTCAACACCCCGCCCGAGATCATCGACTGGGCGGCCGATTACCTGCACATCCTGTTTGCGGGCATCGCCGGGTTTCTGTACTACAACGTGTTTGCCGGCATTTTGCGCGGCCTGGGCGATTCGCTCAGCGCGCTGGCCTTCCTCATTTTCAGCGCGCTGCTCAACATCGCGCTGGATATCTGGTTTGTGGCCGGCTTTGGCTGGGGGGTGAAGGGCGTAGCCGCGGCCACCATCCTGGCGCAGTCCATCAGCGCGGTGCTGTGCTGGCTTAAGCTGCGCAGCATGCGCGAGGTGTTTGACCTCAACCGCCACACCCTCAAGCCCAAGCCCGGCGTGCCCTCGGCCATCCTGCGGCTGGGGCTGCCCACCGGCATCACGCAGGCGGTGTTCTCCATCGCCATGCTGTTTGTGCAGCGGCTGCAAAACAGCTTCGGGCCGGAGTTTATTGCCATCAACGTCATTTTGATGCGGGTGGATGGCTTTGCCATGATGCCCAACTTCTCCTTCGGCCAGGCGCTCACCACCTTTATCGGGCAGAATGTGGGCGCCCGCCGATACGACCGCCTGCACAGCGGCGCCCGGCAGGGCACCCTGCTGGCGGTGGGGGTGTCAGTGGCGCTGACGGCGGGTATACTGTTGTTTGGCCGCCAGCTGATGAACCTGTTTACCGACACCCAGGCGCTGATCGACCAGGGCATGCGCTTCATGCGCATTCTGGCGCTGGGCTATGTATCCATGGCGGTCATCCAGTCCCTGTCCGGCGTGCAGCGGGGCGCGGGCGACACCGTGACGCCCATGTGGATCTCGATTTTCACCTCGGTGGTGCTGCGCGTGACCACCGCCTACTTGATCGCCTGGCTGACACGCAGCCCCGAATGGCCCAACGGCCGGCCCGAGTCGGTCTACTGGTCCATGCTGATCACCTGGTCCAGCGGCGCCCTCATCAACATCCTGGCCTACCGCTGGGGCCGATGGCGCAGAAAGCTGCCCCGGGAGATGCTGGACGCGATTGAGAAGGAGCGGGAGATGGCGAGGGGCTGAAATTCGGAATTCGGAATGCGAAATTCGGAATGATTGGGCCGGAGGATTAAACTTTGTCCTGAACTCCTTGTTTTCCATGGATTCGCTTGACTGGTTCCTGATTCCTAATTCCGAATTCCGAATTCCAAATTCCGAATACAACGATCACCGCGCCTCACAGAAAGGAAACCCCATGCCAACCGGCCATTTATACGAAACACATTTTCACACCGCGTGGTCCAGCGCCTGCGCCCGCAGCCGCGGGCCGGAGTACCTGGAGCGTTACAAGCGCCTGGGCTACAGCGGCATTTTGGTGACCGACCACTTCTGGGGCGGCAACTGCGCGGTGGACCGGCACATGTCCTGGCCCAACTTTGTGGAGGCCTTTTTCCGCGGCTACGAGGAGACCCGCGCCGCGGGCGAGCAGATGGGGCTCAGCGTGTTCTTTGGCTGGGAGGAGACCTTTGACGGGGACGACTACCTGGTCTATGGCCTGGATAAGCAGTGGCTGCTGCGCCACCCCGAGGTGCGCGGCTTTAACCGCCGCGAGCAGTGGGAGCAGGTGCGCGACGGCGGCGGCTGCGTGGTGCAGGCGCACCCCTTCCGCGATCGGGATTATATTTCGGCCATCCACCTCAACCCCGACTACACCGATGCCATTGAGGCGGGCAACGGCGGCAACTCACCCGAGCATGACGCCCAGGCCTGGCGCTGGGCGCAGAAGCATGGGCTGTATACCACCGCCGGGTCCGACATCCACAGCGCCGCCCAGTATGAGGACGAGCAGCTGATGGGCATCTGGTTTCCCCAGAAGCTGCATACCGTGCAGGATTTTGTGGAGGCCATCCGAAGCCGCAGCGAGCACCGCCTGCAGGTGCCCGAAGGCCGCTTTGAAACGCCGCTCACCAAGCCGCGCAAGGCCGTGTGGGAGCATGGCAAGACCACCCGCCGTGTGCGGGACACTGACGAGCTGTTTGCTTCCGTCTGATTCATTAATGGCGTAGTGGCCATTGAATACCGCACCCCCGCCGGATGCCGTCCGGCGGGGGTGCGGTGTATTGGTACATTTTCTCTATTGGTGAATAAACTGCTCCAGTGCCTGCGCCGCTGTGCTTACAAACACATCGGCTGCCTCTGCCTCAAAGGGGGACACCTCAGCCTCATACCCGCCGGCCTTCATGGCCTGGAAGGTGGGCAGGTAGCCTACATAGCCGCCCGCGTACCCGATTACGGCGGAGAGCAGCGGGGCGGGGACATGGTCTTTGAGCGCCAGCCCAACCTCGCAGAACAATTCCGTGGGCGTGGAGATCATCACCAGCGGCCCTACACGCATCAGCAAGGATTCTACGCTACATACATCGCCCTCGCCGGCCAGGGCCAGCGTATCCAGCAGGCTTTGCAGATAGATTTTGCGGATGCTGGCCTCTCGCCGCTGCGCATCGGTGTTGGCGGCGTCTACGGCCTTTTGCGCTTCGACAATCTGTTTCATCAACTCGTCCGCGGCAGGCCTGTGCGCCTTCATGGGCAAGGCTGTGTTGAAGGCATGTACAGCCACAGGGGCGTTGTCATCGGGTGTGATACCGGGCAGCAGGTCAAGCGCCCGATCGCTTAGGATACCGGCCATTTTTTCAGCGGTTTCAAAGGAGCGGAAGGCCATCGCTTCGCCCAGCGCGCTGGCATCGCTGGAGTAGCCGATGTTGATGTCGCCGGCAGCGCCGTTGGTAAACAGCACCACCGCCTGGGGATAGCGCTCGCCCAGCTGCTGATATAGGTAGCCCGGGTAGTCGGCCGATACAGCAAAGCTGTTGCCATCCAGAATGGTGCAGTGGCAGGCGTAGTTGACCATCAGGGCGCGGACGGTGTTCTGCTGATCCCATACGGCCAGCAGGGTCATCGCGGGGTCGGTGATGGTGCAGCCTGCGCGGCGGTTTTTGCCCACCTCGGGCACATCTGCCTGCGCGGCGCCAATGCGGGCGGGGAAGCGGTTGCTGACGGCCTCCAGGGCAGCTGTTTCTATCTGGTCGCAGGCCCACAGATACCAGCCCTCGTCAAAGGTATCCGGCTGGGAGTGGGTGCGTACGGTATATGGGCCTGAGTGGGTGTGTGTGGCGGCGATCAGCACATGCGCTACGCCGGTGCGCTGCGCAATGCGCTGCTGCAGTTCCGGGGCCTGCGGCAGCTCGCACAGGTCCACGCTGATCAGCAGCAGGCTTGTCTGGTCACCTTTCAGGTACAGGGCCTTGGCATACAGGTCATCGTGCACGGTATCGGACGGTGTTTTGTCCCACCGCGCCGCGTAGCCTGCCAGGTGCGCCGGGCCTGCCGGGGTGATTGTCCGGCAGGCAGTTCCCGCCCAAATCATGGCATTCTCCTCAATCCGTCGTCAGATAAAGGCAATTTTGCCCTTATAGCGATCCTGGAACTGCTTGTTCCACTCGTCGCCGCCGGTGGCATTGCCGCTGCGCCAGACCGGGGGTTCAAAGCCCTCCTTGGCCAACAGCTCAATGGTGGCCAGCTCCAGCGCGTGCAGGGCGAAGCCGCTGGCAAACGAGGAAATGGCGCCGGTGTTCTGGGGCACGCCGGGCAGCGTCATCAGCGCGTCGCCCACGGGCACCTTGGTGTCGATATGGTAGTCCACCAGGTCGTGCAGATTTTGCTTGGTGGGGTGGCGGGCGGGGTGCTCAGGCGGCGTGCTCTCAGCGTGCAGCCGGGAGCTGACGCCGATTACCGTGGCGCCCAGGCGCTTGGCCTCCAGCGCCGAATCGATCAGCGCGGCATTGATACCATAGGCGTTGACCAGAATGATCAGGTCACCCTTCTTGACGCCGTAGGTATCGATGACAATCTTGCCGTAGCCGGGCAGGCGCTCCACCCGCATGGAGCGGTCGCCGCCGTTGGTCAGCATGGTGCCGCCGTCCAGAATGGCGTTCAGGCAGGCCAGGCCGCCCGCGCGGGAGAATATCTCCATCGCTGCCACGCCTGAGTGGCCGCCCGGGCCGTAGATGTGGATAATTTCGTCGTTCTTGATGTGGTCGGCCATCACGCGGGCAGCCTTGAGGATGTTCTGCTGCTCCTCTTCAAAAATGGTTTCCAGGTGGGCCGTCACCTTGTCCAGGTACTCGCGGATCAGGGGCACAGACATGGAAGCATCCTCCAATTTTATTTTTTAGTGAGCTTTTGTCAGCAGGGCGGCCGATGCCTCGTCCAGATACAGCGTCCAGTCAGCGTGCTCGCGCAGCTTGGTGGCGGGCACCAGGGGGGTGATCTCCGGGCTTTCCAGCGTGGCGCGCACGGCCTCGGCCTTCACAGCATGCGGCACAGCCGAGATGATCGTGCGGCTGCGCAAAATCTGCGCTACACTCATGGTGATGGCCTGTTCGGGCACATCGCCAAAGGTGGCAAACCATCCTTCGCCCACCTGCTGATTGCGGCAGCGCTCATCCAGCGTGGCCACATAGTAGGCATCCTGCCGGTCAAAGTCGGCCGGCGGGTCGTTGAAGGCAATGTGCGCATTTTCCCCGATGCCGATGACGCCTACGTCGATGGGTGCCTGCGCAATGGCGGCATTGAGGGCCTCGAGCGTGGCGGCCAGGTCACCCTCGCCGTCCACAAAATACACTTGCTTGAGCGGCACCTTGGAGGTGAAGCGCTCCTTCAGGTAGCCCCGGAAGCTGGCGGGGTGGCTCTCGGGCAGGTTGACGTACTCATCCAGGTGGAACATGGTCACCTTGCCCCAGTCCACATCCTCCTGGATGAGCGCTGCGATGGTCTCAAACTGGGACATGCCGGTGGACAGCGCCAGGCGCGCCTCGCCCCGGGCGGCGATGGCCTCGCGCAGCTTGGCGGCGATGTGCCGGGCGGCGGCCGCGCCCAGCTCCTGTGGTGTCTTGGATACGATCACTTTCATCAGATAAACCTCCTGAATATATTGTGGGTCAGCCCTTGATGGCGCCGCTCATGACGCCGCTCACTAACTGCCTCTGGAAAATCATGAACATGATGATGGGGGGCAGCATAGCGATTCGGATAGAGTAAGATAAAGTTTAAAACACTGCCCCCAATGAGTAGAAATAGACAAACCACAATGAATTTGCCATAAAGGATACTGCATAAACATTCATGAAGAAGGAAAACCCAACACCTCTACATAAGAATACCACGAATCTATCTTGGACGCTACTCTATCTCAAGGGAAGGTCAGCTCCGATACTCCGTATGTTCGAATGGCTGTGCGCTCAAATGATGGGGACGGAGGTTCAAACATGCTGGGAGGGGGGTAATGCTAACAGAGCACAAGTACAGCAAATCAGTTATGATCCAGGTAGTAATAATCGCATCCTTCCCGGGTGCGCCCATTTGGAAGGTGATAATGTTGGCGCAAAGTCTGGGGTTCGAGAGAATCTCTCATAGCGGAGCCAACAGATGATCAAAGGATTAAAAGAGCAGGAGGGCCAGTTTTGATACTGACATTTGGCAGCCGATGATTATCTAGTGCTGTGGGCGAGTGCCATGCGCGAGAAAGTGCGGCACGGGAGCCAAGTCATCAGCATAGATATCCTGCTGGGCTGTGGGGAAAACGGTGAGAACAAGCGAGATTAGATGGACAAGCACTAAATACAATTCCCGGGGCGATTGAAATATTGGAAGATCGCCTTAAACATGCGCCGACTTTTGTGTCGCTTCCTCACAAGATGCTAAGAAAGTCAGATCCAACACCATGCTGGCAAGGCAGAACAAGGAACTTTGGAGACGAACTCGGGTAAGAAGCATCTCATCGATTCTGGAACCCTACCTCCGACTCTGCTCAGCTTACTTGGTGGAACATCAGGGGATGAGTCATTACCAGGTACTACCTGAGCGGGGGCTCGCTCCACTCACGCAGCAACTGAGTATCCTGACAGTGCTGAGGTGAACCTCTGGTATGCAAGCATCACTTAACAGCATATCCATGCGAAGTGGAGTGAAGTGACAAGCATACGCAATCGGTGCTATTCATTCTTTGACAACGGCCTTCCCGCAAGGAAAATCTGCTGGATGTCAATATTGTCGTCAAACAACAGCAGATTCGCACGTTTGCAACGCTGGATGCTTCCAACCTCGTGGTCGATACCTAACACGCGAGCTGGAGTTAAAGCTGCCATCCGAACTGCGCTGACAAGGTCGATGCCTGCCATTTGTGTAGCTGTGCGTATCAGCCGGTTGGAAAGCGCAATGCTCCCCGCGAAGCAAGATCGGTCCGCAACCAGTGCAACGCCATTTTCTATGTATACTGGGGATTTCTGCTGCAGGTCGTTGTACCGTAGTTCGCCCTCGGGTATGTCAACCCCAGCCCAGCGGGTGGCATCAGTGATGAGCGAAATGTGGTCGGCACCTTTGATTTTATAGATTAACTGCAGGAACTCCGGCGGCAAATGTACCCCGTCTGTGATCATCTCGACATCCATCTCGTCCAACAGAAACGTAGCTTCCACAATGCCGCCTTCCCTGTAAGCGCCTTTGCGATGATAGGACGAGCAAGCAGAGTACAAGTGCGTCACATGACGATATCCGTGGTCGAATGCCATGCAGGTCTCGTGCAGAGTGGCATTAGAGTGTCCCAGAGACGCCACAATCCCCTTCCGGTCCAGAAACACACCAAACGACATGCCACCCTCGCGTTCGCATGCAGCCGTCCACTTTCGTATGTAGGGCGCATGCTCCAGATAGGTGCGCACCTCTGCCATATCAACGTCGCGATAGGTCCGGGTATCCTGAGCACCCAGCACAGCCCCAGAGCAGTAGGGGCCCTCCATGTGAATGCCTGCTACATCCGGAATGTCATCCAAATGAGCAATGCGGGAATATAACGCGTTGAAAACTTCAAAACACTGCAGATATTTCTCATGCGGGAGACTGGTGAGCGTAGGCAGGATGGTGGTAGTACCGCCTTGCAGGTGCGTGCGCAAAACCCCTAATACTGCTTCTTGGGTGCCATCTCGAAAATCGTATCCACCGCCACCATGTACATGTGTATCTACGAAGCCAGGAGAAAGATAGTGTCGTTTCCCATCAACTTCGGTGTCAAAACTACCTTCAGGTGGTGTTCCGATACCGTAGTCGTCAATGACACTATCCACAGCCACCAGCCAGGCGTCATTCATGACCTTGTTCGGTAAAACCATGCGAGCATTGAAAATTAGCGTTTTCATAGACTGCCTCCATAATGCTTTGCTTTCAGTGTACCCCAAAAACGCGCATGGTAGATAATGAATGCACCGACGGGCAGATATTTAGACGGCCATCTTTGGGGCTGCACAGAAACCAATCAGCCTTTGATGGATCCGGCAACCATCCCCTCTACCAGTTGCCCCTGAAAAGCGGCGAACACCACGATGGGCGGGATGATAGACAATGTGATTGCGGAACTGAGTACGCCATAGTTCCAGTCTTCACCCTTAAGAAGGGTGAGGGCGACAGAAATAGGCATTACGTTTTCGCGGGTTGCCAGAGTCTTGGCGATGGTATATTCACCCCACACATTGTAGAAGCCTGATACCAAAACGATGACGAGCGCATTCTGAGCAAGCGGTAACATGATGCTCCACCAGGTGCGTGCCACGCCACAACCATCGATGTCGGCTGAGTCTTCAAGCTCCTGCGGCAATCCACGGAAGGCTCCGCGCATAATAAAAATGGAAAAGGGCAGGATGGTGATGATGTTGGGCAATGTCAACCCTAGATGAGTGTTGATGATTCCCAAGTTTGACTCCATCATATAGATAGGAATCAGCATGGCAGTCAATGGAAAAGCAAGGACGAACAGGATGCCTGCCAAAATCTTATTGCTGCCGTGGAAGGGGAGTTTGGCAAATGCATAACCAGCAAGGGCTGCCATGAAAACGGTCGCAGCGACCGATGACAGCGTGATGACTATGGTGTTCCAATAATAATTGATATATTTGGCACCCCGGTCGAACACATAAGCATAGTTTTCCAATGTCAATCGCCGTGGAAAAAATGTGACTTCCTGCAATATTTCTGTAGTGGTCTTGAAAGACGTGAAAACACAGTAGGCAATAGGAATGATGAACAGCAGAGAGATCAACAACAATCCAAGCAGCAGGAGGGCAGAGGTGATATCGCGTTTTCGAAGCTTGATTTGCATGGCGCTAATCCTTTCTCGTGTTCAGTCTCATGTTCAGCAGCGCAAATGCCATGACGATGATACTGAGCACGAAGGACATAGCAGCGGCATATCCCATGTCGAAGCTTAGGAAAGCAGTTTTGTAGATATACATGTAGAGAACTTGTGTTGTGTTGGCCGGACCACCTTTGGTTAGCACCATGGGTGTTACAAACAGTTTAAGTGTTTGCAGGATTGCCCAGATGCCAGCGACTACATAGGTTTCTGCTAGGTTGGGCAGTATGATATACCGTAGTTTTTTGATTCCTGTTGCCCCATCAATATCGCCAGCCTCCAAAACATCCTGGGAAATACCCTGGAGGCCGGAGAGGAACAGGATGGTGCAAAAGCCTACCTTGTTCCAAAGGCTGACGACAATAACACTTCCCTGGGCCGTACGCTCAGTTGTGAGCCAATTGGACGCCAGCCGCGGCATGCCAAGGGTGTCGATCAAAAACCGATTGACAATGCCAAAATTGTTGGCCAGCATCCAGGTGAAAAGCAGGCAGACTAGAGATGCGGGCACCACAATTGGCATAAAAATGGAGGTACGAAATAGCCAGCTTCGTCCTCTGACGAAAAATAGCATTAGCGCAAGCAGCAGGGCGAACACCATCATTGCCGCAAACTGAAAAGCGGAGAAGACTAAGGTATTGGATAGTGCTTGCAAGAACAACTTGTCCTTGAACATGCTTGTGTAATTGCGGAAGCCAACGATGTTGGGAGCAGGATCAAATACGAAGTTATACTCGCTAAAACTGAGGATAAGCGTATAAACGATGGGATAGACTACAAACAGAAAGATGACCAAGATAGCGGGCAGAATAAACAGTTTTCCCCATCTTTGTTTGTGTTTTTGTCGAAGGCTGACAACTCTTGCCATAAATATCCTCTTTAATGCCGCATGCTCACGCAATCGCAGCGATGCTCCCGGATTCTGCGTGCGTGGATGCTCAACAAGAATAATAGAAAAGAGAAAGGCCAACCGCCCTCTTCCCCACTTGGATCGGCTGGCCTTTCCGGGTACAGGTTACTTCCTGATGGAGCCCATCAGTTCGACAATCTGATCGATCATCATATCCGGCGTGGTATTGGCGTCCACCAGGCCTGCCTGCAGAATGGTGCAAACGCCGTCCAACCACTTCTGTCCGTCCTCATAGGTAGGCGGCATCAGTGCGTTGTCCATGGATTTATCCAGGTTGCCCCATGTGGGTATTTCTCCAACTGACTTGTCGTAGAAATCGGCGACAACCGACATTTTTCCAAACTGAGTAAAGGTATTGGTCTGCACGAACTCACCCAACAACGTTTCGGTGATGAACGCTGTTGCCAGATCGGCGTTGGGGGATGCCTTTGGGACTACAACACCGCCGCCAAAGCCGTAGGTTCCCTTGCCGCCAGGCGTTGGTAGCACGGTGACGGTGCCTTTACCAAGCATCAATTCAGCTTCCATCCAACGACCAGCAGCTTCAAAGCACATGGCCAGGTTACCGGCCTTCAGAGCGTTGCGCCCACCGGAGTTGTCTACAAAAGTATCTACAGAGTAATAACCGTCCAGCACACCCTTTTGCCAATTGGCGAGGATGCTGCGGAAGGCGTCGTTTTGCAGGTCGAAGTTGATGCCGTCCTCCGTGGTAACATGTCCGAGTTCTCCGGCTAGCGCAGCAGCGATACAACCAATGAGGTTGTTGCCGAACTGGATGGATGCACCCTGTTGGGTAACCACGCCGTTGGCGTCCTTGATAGTCAGTTTCTTGGCATACTCATAGAAATCGTCCCAGTCTTTGATGGGCAAGGGATTGCCTCCCTCATCCACTAGACCAGCTTCCTTAAACATGCCGATATTGACGCTGACACCGTACACTTCAAAGATGATGGGGAAGTTGATGAGGTTCCCGTTCACGCGACCATAATCCAACACACCGGGCTTTAGGTTGTTGGGGTCGTAGTTTTTAAAGATGTCCAAATCTTTTTCAAAGTCGTAAATGAGGCCCTTGGCGTCAAACTGCTTGGCGAAAGTGACGCCACCATCCAGAAAGACAATATCTACATCGGTGTTGCCGCGGGCCCAGTCCAGGATGTAGGTGGACAGTACGCTGGTATCAGCATAGGTGATGATCTCAACATCGACATCAGGATGAGCTTCCTCAAAGAGCGCCGCTGCCTCTTCAAGAAAAATCTTTGAGACTTGCCAGGATTCGCCTGCAACACGGAGCGTTCTCTTTTGCCCGGAGGCTGCACCGGCAAAAGCAGTGGTTGAGAGGACCATCAGGAGTGCCATGAAAAAGATGAGTGATCTGCGCATTGTCTTTCCTCCCTATAACTCAATGGGTTATTATTACGCATCTCCGGATGCGCAGGATGCATGACGAAAAGATTGCCAACGCATGAAATACTGTGAGGCCGATGCAGAAAATCTGAACCAGTGTTTAAGGATGCTCGAGATCCCAATTGACTAATTTGCTGTATTCTAACACATGATGATGCTTTTTGCCAATATTCCTTGTACTGCGTCAGTGTTTTTGTTGTAGGAGTACCATACATATTGGACAACGAGCACTAAAGGAGGGATAAAAGCAGAGAAAGAGGTCAAATCGGTTAGACTGTTGTTGCTACCACAACACTAACGAAAGGAACTCTTTCTCCATGAACA
>JAAZBU010000078.1 GCA_012513645.1 Clostridiales bacterium
ATTACTCCTCGCCTTCCTCTTCCTCGTCCAGGTGCTCCAGGAACAGGTCAAACACCTGCTGGGCCTTCTCCTCATCGTCCACGGTGACGTAATAGTCCTCGCCGTCGTCACCCTGCTCGATCTTCATGATGACGACGCTGCCTTCCTCGTCGTCCAGCTCCTCATCGGCATCGGCCACCATCAGCACCACATACTCCTCGCCATCCACCTCGATGGTCGCGTGGTATTCAAAGGCCGTGGTGACGCCGTCTTCGTCCGTCAGCTCCACAATGTTGTCTTCCTCGTCATACTCCTCTTGGATGACTTCGGTCTCGGGCAGATCCTTCTTGTGCTCGTCCATGGTATTCCCTCCTGTATTGTGATGCGCTCCACAGCGCTGAAAGGGTCTTTGGGGGCAGTCAGGGCGCGCCCTGATCCAGGTAGCTTTGCAATATCAGGGCGGCGGCCACCTTGTCCACCGTCTCCCGCCGGGTGTCGCGGCGCATGCCGCCCGCTATCAGGGCCGACTCGGCCGCCCGGGTGCTCAGGCGCTCGTCCATGTAGCGCACCTCCAGCCCGGCGGCCTCCAGCTGCTCGCAAAAGGCGCGCACCTTGTCGGCCTGGGGGCCCAGCGAGCCGTCCATGTTGTAGGGCAGCCCCGAAACAATATACGCCACCCCATGCTCCTTCGCAAGGCCTAAAAAATAGCGGGTGTCCGGCCCATAGCCCACCCGTTGATACACGCTGTGCGGGCTGGCAATGCGCCGCCCCTCGTCCGACAGGGCAATGCCGATGCGCCTGTCGCCAATGTCAAGCCCTAAAATGCGCCCCATTACACCCCAAACTGGTTTTGCACGTAGTAGCGCACCAGCTCTTCCAATATTTCATCGCGTTCCAGCCGGCAGATCAGGCTGCGGGCAGAGTCATGGCTGGTGATGTAGGTGGGGTCACCCGTGAGGATAAACCCGGTCAGCTGGGCGATGGGGTCATATCCCTTGGCCTGCAGGGCACGGTATACATGCTGCAGGATTTCGCCGGCGGAATCCTTTGTCAGGTTGACCGGCTGCATCTTGGTGGTCCCGTTCATCTCCGTCATGGCCTCCCCCTCCTTTGTGTCATTATACCCGCCCACTATCTCTCAAAGCAAGCGCTTTACCGGCGGTTTCCTTCGTTTTTACAATATTAAGACAAATTAATGTTATTTTTCCGACAAAACACCGAAAAAGAACGGCTCCGCGGGGGAGCCGTTCGGCATTTTTGGCATACAACCTATGGCCGGGTACCCAGGTAGAGGGTGACCGCCAGCGCTATCACCAGCAGCGCGATGATCACGTCCACCGCCCACAGGGGCAGCTTCACCTTGTCGTACATGCGCTCCTTAAAGCCCTTGACGGGGGGCGCGGGGCTGTCCTCGCGCCCGGCGCCCGGCAGACCTTCCCTGGGGTCGCGCATCACTTTTTGGCCAGGTACTTGCGCAGGTCGAGGGCGACGGCGATGATGATGACCAGGCCCTGCACGATGTAGGTATAGTCGCTCTTGAGGCCCATGAACTGCATGGCGATCTTGAGCACCTCAAACACCAGCACGCCGATCAGAATGCCCGAGATACGGCCCACGCCGCCGTTGACCGATACGCCGCCGATGGTGCAGCCGGCGATGGCCTCCAGTTCGTAGCCCATGGCCGTGTTAACCGATGCGCCGCCGGACTTGGCCGCCAGCAAAAAGCCGCACAGCCCGTAGAGCACGCCGGCCAGCGTGTAGATGATCACCTTGGAGCGGCTGACGTTGACGCCGGCCACCTCGGCCGCCGCCTCGTTGCCGCCGATGGCGTACATATACTTGCCGTAGCGCATCTTATTGTACAGCGTCCACATCAGCAGGCCCACCACCAAGGCGATCAGGGCAATGTAGCTGACAATGGGGTTGCCGATGTAGCCGGTGGCGATGTCCGTGTACTCCTTGCGCAGGCTGCCGATGGGCTGGGCGCCGGTGGTCACCAGCGCGATGCCGTACACCAGCGTCTGCATGCCCAGCGTGGCGATAAAGGGCGGCACCTTGAAGAAGGCAACCACGCTGCCGTTGATGGCGCCGATCAGCGCGGTCAACGCCAGCACGATCAGCAGCACCACAATAAGGGGCATCTGGGGCAGCCCGGGGATCATGCGGTTGACGTAGTCGGGCCGCTGCAGCATGATGGCCGCCATGCAGGCCGCAAAGCCCGCCGTGCGGCCGGCTGACAGGTCGGTGCCGCGGGTAATCAGGCAGCCGGACACGCCCACCGCGATGATGAAGCGGATGGCCGTATTGCCCAGCAGGTTGCGGATGTTGCTCTCGCCCAGGAAGTTGGGGCGCAGGATGCTGACCACCACCGCCAGCAGAAAGATGCCGATGATGATGATGTTATTGGTGATGAAGCGCTGGACCTTCCTGCTGGTCGGCAGCTGGGTAGTTGCTTGCATACTTTTCCTCCGCCTTTACTCGAATTGGGTGGCCAGCGCCATGATCTCTTCCTGGGTAGCATGGGCGCCGGTGACCTCGCCGGTGAGCCGCCCGTCGCACATCACCAGGATGCGGTCGGCCATGCCGATCAACTCCGGCAGCTCTGAGGAGATCATGATGATGGACTTGCCCTGCTTGGCCAGCGAGGCAATGATGGTGTATATCTCGTACTTGGCGCCCACGTCAATGCCGCGGGTGGG
>JAAZBU010000079.1 GCA_012513645.1 Clostridiales bacterium
TGGGCCATCCGCCTCTCACTTCGTTCCCGGGCGGCGGATGGCAAGGAAACCCTGGCTTTGCCAGGCCTTCCGCCCCACCGCGCATGTCGCTGGGGCGGATTTCCATCAGAGGGCTCCGCCCTCCGATACCTCCCTGATGATACTTCTTTGACAGTCCGAGGCGGGGCTGACAGCTGTCAGCCCCGCCTTCCTGTTGCATAGTTCGCGGAACTCGCCCTATTCCTCCATCATCCCGTAGAACCGCAGGCAGGCCAGCACGATATCCACCTGATCCTGTACGCGCCGACTGAGCGGATACCCCCGGAACGTCTCCACCGTCAGCACGGGGATGCCTGCCACTTCGGGCAGCACCGCGTTGAGGCTGTCGGCCACGCCGGGGCTTACAAACCCGAACGGGACAGCGCCCAACGTGCCTTCTTCAAAGGCGGTCAACAGCGCAAAAAACAGGTCCTCAATGCCGTCCAGCGTGGTATAGATGACCTTGTTGCCCAGAAAGTCCCGTCCGGGGGCGAACACGGCTGCTTCGTGCAAGTCCAGCACCACCACGGGCTGGGCTTTTTCGATGTCCCGCACGATGGCATGGGCCAACTGCATGGCCGCATCCCCCTGCGAATGGCCGGGGTAGGCGCGGTTAAGATCCAGCGAGCCCTGCACGGTGCGGCGAACCGCCTCGCTGCCGGGCTTGTTGGCCTGTGGCAGCACGTACAGTTTGCCCGCGGAAATCCGCATGCCCTTTAGCATCGTGGCCGCGTACCAGCCCGCCCGCTCATCCCCGTGGGTGCCGGCCAGCACATAGACCACCGGCCCCGGCTTGCCGCTGTCGATGAGGTAGACGGGTGTCTGCGTCGGCGCTTCCTCCATCAAAAGGTAGGCAGGCTGCGGAACCTCGCCTGATGCGGGGATGCCGTACGCGGCAGCATCCAGCGCGTCAAGGCGAACATCATCCGGCGGCTCTACCACCCGCTCCCCCAGGAAAGGGAAAGCCTGCCCCAAATCGGGCACAAAGACCTGCTCAGGCTGCGCATACACCGTTAGTACGGCCATCCACAGCGCAAGGGCATACATCGCGATTCGTTTCACCGTCGCCTCCCACGATTCGTGCATGGATAGAAAAAGAGCTTTCTCCGCCGCGAGCGACGGAGAAAGCCATTGCTGTTGTTCAAATCAGTTGAGGAAATTGCCTACCGTGCTGGCCATGACTTCCTCGTAGCCCGGCACGTTTTCGATGGTGACCACATTGCCCGAGAAATCGCTATAGGCTGTTGTGTAGGACAATATGCCCTGCAGGTGCCGGCCGACGCGCTCCTCGATGGAGTGGCCGTTCTCGTCGTAGGGGACGTACAGCATGCCCAGCTTTTCAGCGGCGACATAGAACTTGTCCTTGCCATCCAGCGCCAGCTTCTCATTGGTGGCGCCGCGCAGGCGGCCCTGGGAGGCGTTGGCGGTTTCCATCAGCAAGGGATAGGTATCCGTATAGTCGCCCAGCTCACGGTGGGTCAAGCCGCGCAGGTTGACGGGCGAGGGCTCCAGCGCCATGGCGATGCCCAGCATATCCAGCTCAAAGGAGCCGATGGCCGCGATGTCCATTGCCTTTTCATGCGCCACAGTGGCGTGGATGACGGGGTATTCGGGCGACGCCTCATGCAGGTCGAAGGTAAGGCCAATGTCTTCCTTCTTAATCATCTCGGTGATGGCGTAGCACATCTGCTCCGTCAGGTTGCCGTCGGCACGGCCGGGGTATCCGCGGTTGAGGTTGCGCGTCTCGCTGCCCGAGAGCTGCTGGCCGCTGGAGGCGTGCTCATACACGTCCGGGTCCGGCCACTGATCAATGACGTTGGTGGCGCGGGAGCCATAGCGGAAGGCACGCTCCTCGCCGGCGGGGTTGGTCAGGTGCAGGTACAGGGGCGCCCCCTCCTGGGAGTCGTTGTGCGTGAAGGCGGAGTTGTTGGCCCGGGGAATCACGAACAGTTCCCCCGCGGTGACCTTTGCCTTTTCTACCAACACAACGGCGGCGAGGTAGCCCGAAGGCTCGTTGGCGTGGGTGCCGCCCAATACGAGCACCCTGCCGCCGTCCCCTTCGCCCTTGAGCACATAGATGTCAGTATCCCCGCGCGTGCCTTTGAGCGGCGCGAAGTAGTCGCTAAGCTTGCGAACCTCCGTCACGCCCTCACCTGGCTTGATGACGTCCGGCTCACGCAGGGACAGGAACAGGCCGCCAGCATATACGCAGATGGCCGCAGCGGCCAACAGCAGAATGATTGCAGTGATATGATGTCTTTTCATACGTCTTCCCCCTTACTTAATCATCAGCAGTCGAAGAACAAGGGGAATGATGACCATCATGGCGGTAATCTGGTTGACCAGCTTCTTTTCCGTCAGCATGTTCCAGATGACCAACCCCAGCACGAACGCGAGAATAATCAGATAAACGATTGTCATGTAATTCCCTCCTTCCTCAAATGTTCAGGAATGTGCCGATTGGCTTGGAGAAGATGATGAACACCAGCGCGTAGATAATCAGGATGAGGATGGGCACCAGGCTCTTCACCA
>JAAZBU010000080.1 GCA_012513645.1 Clostridiales bacterium
AGAGCAACCGCAAGTGGGCCCCCAACGTGCAGAATGTGCGCGTGATGGTGGGTGCTGCCCCCAAGCGGCTGAACGTCTGCACCCGCTGCCTGCGCAGCGGCAAGGTGGCCCGCGCGCTGCCCAAGGTATCGCCCCAGGCATAAGCCTGTGCTGGCCTTGACCCGGCATGTCCGGCCCCATACCCCGCGTTGCGTAATGAACGTGGGGTTTTCTGTAAATATTGCATCTGGTTGAGGAGAAGGAGAATCATATGGAACGGCAACAGCATATGCCCTATCTGGTGGATAGCTTGCAGAAACTGGCGCAGACCCCCTCGCCCACCGGCATGACTGGCCAGGTGGAAGCCCTGCTGATGCAGGAGCTGTCGGCGCTTGGCCTCTCCCCCTGGCAGACGCGCAAGGGCGGCGTGCTGGTGCAGTTGAACCCGGGCGCAGAAGGCGATGGCATTTTGCTGTCCGCCCACATCGACACGCTGGGGCTGATGGTGCGCGCGCTGAAGGCCAACGGCCGCCTGCGTTTCACCAAAATAGGCGGATGTCCCTTTAACTACGCTGAGCAGGAGAACGTGACAGTGTGGACGCGCGACGGCAAAAGCTACGAGGGCACCGTGCGCCTCAACGAGCCGGCCGTCCACGGCAGGCGCGATGTGGAAAGCGTGGAGCGCAAGGACGACAACATGGAAATCGTGTTGGATGAAAAGGTGCACAACGCCGAGGATGCAGGCAAACTGGGCATCAGCGCAGGTGATTTTGTCAGTCTGGACCCCCGCTTCCGCCGCAGCGGCGACGGGTTTGTCAAAAGCCGCCATCTGGACGACAAGGCAAGCTCCGCCGTGCTGCTTTGCCTGGCCCGCGCCTTTACACAGGGTGAGGCGAGCTGTGATAGGCCGGTATACGCCATGTTCACCAATTATGAGGAGGTGGGCCACGGCGCCAGCGCCGGTCAGCCCGATAACATCACGGACATGATTGCCGTGGACATGGGCGTGGTGGCCGACGACCTGAAGACGGATGAATACAAGGTATCCATCTGCGCCAAGGATTCTACCGGCCCCTTTGACTACACGCTGACCAACGCGCTCATCCTCATCGCCAAGCAGCACGAGCTTGCCTACGCTGTGGATGTGTATCCCTTCTATGGCTCGGATACCGCGGCGGCGCTCAGCGCCGGGCGCGACTGGCGGCATGCCCTGGTTGGGCCCGGCGTGGCCGCAAGCCACGGCTATGAGCGGGTACACGAGGATGGACTATGGAATACCCTGCTGCTGCTTAAGCACTACCTGCGCACGGCATAACAACAGGCTGAGGCTGCCCTATATTGTTGAATCAATCTCGCCGGATAGGCCCGTTTCAAGCCAGAATACCTGCTGTAACTTATCCTGAAACAACATTTCCTTTTCAAGCACGCCCCCACAGCTTCGGATGGTCCGGCTGGAGGGCGTGTTTTCCTGATCACAGGATATCATGACCCGCGGCAGACCCAGCTTCTTCGCTTCCCCCAACGCGAGCATTAGCTGTTGTTTGCCATAGCCTCTGCCTCGCTCTGTGGGCCGAATGGCATAGCCAATGTGGCCGC
>JAAZBU010000081.1 GCA_012513645.1 Clostridiales bacterium
ATCGGAGGGCGGAGCCCTCTGATGGAAATCCGCCCCAGCGACATGCGCGGTGGGGCGGAAGGCCTGGCAAAGCCAGGGTTTCCTTGCCATCCGCCGCCCGGGAACGAAGTGAGAGGCGGATGGCCCATCGTTCTTTCCCGTCAAGAAACCAAAGGTTTATTGACGGCGTAAGGCGGGGCTGACAGCTGTCAGCCCCGCCCAATTTGTTTGTTATGTATGTTCGTGTTTATTCAACGCCCACGGCCTTGCCGTCCTGGCGAGGATCGGCGGTGCCATACAGGGTGCCGTCATCCAGGAACTCGATGGCCTGCACGGCGCCGCTGGCGGCGGTGCCAATCTTGTCGTGGCCCATCTCGGTCAGCTTGGCGACGGTTTCCTCGGTGATGGCATACTCTTCGTAGCCCTTCAGCGGGGTCTCATACTGGAAGTTGTTGGCCGGGCCGTTGTTCCAAATTTTGGGCACGCTGATGGCATCGTGCAGCGGCATCTTGTGGTCGATGACGCGGGAGATAATTTGCGCGATGGAGGCAAAGATGCGCGCGCCGCCCGGGGTGCCCAGCACCAGGAAGGGCTTGCCGTCTTCCTTGAGGACGACGGTGGGGCTCATGGAACTCAGCGGCTTCTTGCCCGGCTCAATCTTGTTGACGCTTTCAGCGCTGGTGGAGAAGTCGTCCATCTCGTTGTTCATCATGAAGCCATAGCCGTCCACCATCACGCCGGAGCCGAAGTAGTAGTTGATGGTCTTGGTGACGGCCACGCAGTTGCCCTCGGCATCCGCGACGGAGTAGTGCGTGGTGTCGGTATGCTCAAACAGCGTCGGGTCGTCAAACGCGGGCTGCTGGGCTTTCGTCAGGTCGATCATCTCGCTGCGCTTCTTGGCATATTCCTTGTTGGTCAGGCCGCTGATCGGCACCTTGGCAAACGCCTCGTCCGCCATGTACTGGGCGCGGTCAGCATAGGACAGCTTGAAGGTCTCCACAATCAGGTGGATGTATTCGGGCGAGTTGACCTTGAGCGCCGATACGTCAAAATTCTCCAGGATATTAAGGATCTCAATGAGGATGGTGCCGCCCGAGGAGGGAGGGGGCGAAGACAGCAGGGTGTAGCCGCGATAGGTGCCCTGCACAGGCTCCTTGACTGTGACCTTGTAGTTGGCCAGGTCTTCCAGCGTCATCACGCCCTCGTACTTGGCCAGGCTGTCCACGATGGCCTGAGCGACTTCGCCCTTATAGAAGCCGTCGTTGCCCTTTTCGGCAATCAGGTTCAGGGTTTTGGCGAAATCCGGGTTCTTGAGGACGACGCCGGCTTCCAGCGGCAGGCCGTTCTCATCCCAGTATACTTTCTGCATCTCGGGGAAGGTGGTGGCCTTCTCATACGCATCGGTGATGGAGTTGGCCGCGTAAGTGCTAACGTACAGGCCTTCCGTGGCAATGCGGATGGCGGGCGCCATGACTTCCTGACGGGTCAGCTTGCCCGAGCCGTAGTTCTCCAGCATATACAGCAGGCCGGCCACGTCGCCGGGGATACCGGAGGCCAAGCCGCCTTCCTTGGTCTTGCCGTTGTTTTTGCCTTCGGCATCCAGGTACAGGTCCAGCGTAGCCGCAGCGGGCGCGATCTCACGGAAGTCGACAAAGATGTTCTTGCCGTCCGCCATATGAATCACGGCCAGGCCACCGCCGCCGGGGCCGTTGGTGAAGGGCTCGGCGACCGCCTGGGCAAAGCCCATGGCTACAGCGGCGTCCACCGCGTTGCCGCCCTTTTTGAGGATTTCGGCACCCACCTGGGATACCTCATACTTGGAGGCAACAGCCATGGCTACCTTGCTGGTGGCGTCGCGGCCGGTGGTGATGCGGTTGCCCTCGGCGTCTACGGTTTCAAAGCCTTCCACCGAATAGGCGGGCTTTTCTTCGGCCAGGGCCAGGGGCAGCATCAGCGACAGGGACAGGGTGAGGCATAACAGCATCGCGAGCAGTTTCTTCATGGATTTCCTCCTCATTTTCATCTCGTTGACAGGATAGGGATAGCAACAAGTCTGCCGGGGGTTTAGCCACCTCTCTTTCGCGTGCGTGAATATCCATATTGTTAGCATAAATTATAGCAGAGCGCGGCCTGTAAGTCAAGGAAACGCCTGCAATCGTCGGCTTGTATTGGCGTGGCCATGCCGATATGCTAAGATGCCCTTGAGATAGACAAGATATCAACCGCATGGGGGTGGTAGACGGATGCGCTGGTGGTGGCTAATCCCGTTGGTGGCGCTGGTGCTGGCCGGCCTGGCCGAGCGGGCGGCGCACGCACGCCGTCTGCGGCGCATCCCCGTGCGCATATTGGTCAACGGCACCCGGGGCAAGACCAGCGTCACCCGCCTGATTGCGGCGGCACTCAACGCCGGCGGCGTGCGCGCGGTGGCCAAGTGTACCGGCAGTGACCCGCGGGAGATATTGCCCGATGGCACCGAGCGGCCCACGCCCCGGCCCCACGGCGCGCGCATCACCGAGCTGTTTGGCTTTGTGCGGCGGGCGCTGTCGCATGAGGCGCGGGCGATTGTGGTGGAGTGCATGGCCGTGCTGCCTGAAACACAGCGCGCCTTAAGCCGTCACCTGGTGCAGCCCACCATCATCGTGATGACCAACGCCGTGGTGGACCATGTGGACGAATTGGGGGCCGATGAACGGGAGACCGCGCAGGGGCTGGCCTTTTCCTTGTACCCGGGTGCTGTGCTGGTGACTGCGGAGCAGTTTTTTGCGGATTGGCCGCAGGTGGTGCCGCCGGATAGGGACCAACTGCCGGATGGTTACCTGGACAGGTTCTCCTTCCCGGCGTTTGAGCACAATGTGCGTCTGGCGCTGGCCGTGGCGGCGCTGGCCGGGGTGGACAGGGAGGACGCGCTGCGCGGCATGCCGCTGGCGCAGCCGGACATTGGCATGGCCGGGCCGTTTGAGGTGGGCAGCAGCCTGATTGTGAACGCCTTCGCGGCCAACGACCCGGCCTCCACCCAGGCGCGATATGAGCTGGCGCTGCCGCAGATGGCTGCGCGCGGCCATGTGGTGATGCTCTACAACCATCGGGCCGACCGCATCTATCGGCTCAAGGGGTTTCTGCCCTTCCTGCGCGGCGCGCTGGCGCACGGCGCGCAGCTGCTCGTCACGGGGGAGGACGCCGCCAGCGCCGCCCGATACTTTGGCAGACAGCTGTCCTGCCCGTGTGACGTCGTCCCGCCCGCGCGTTTGACCGACGCCGCCTTTTACGCGCCCCGGCAGGCCATCTTTTGTGTGGGCAACATCAAGGGCGCGGGGGCGGACATGATTCACTATTGTATGGACCAACAGAAGGAGCCTTGCCATGCAGACGGCCATCTTTCTTAGCATTTTGCTGAGCTTCGCCGCCAGCGAGTTTCTG
>JAAZBU010000082.1 GCA_012513645.1 Clostridiales bacterium
GCCAGGCGGGAGATGGCATCGCAGCGCTTGCCGTTGCCGTTTTGCTTAAAGTCGAAGCTGAGCAGCGTATGCGCGGGGTACACCGAGGTGACGGTGACGCCGTGCTGCTCTACGCGCACCTGGTCGATGTCGTAGTGGTGAAACAGGTAGTCAAGCTTCTGGTACAGGCGCAGGTACAGCGGGGTATCGCGCAGCTTTTCCAGCAGGTGCCGCTCCCGGCGCCTGGACCGCGCCGTATACAGCAGCAGCACAACGGCCAAAACTGCCCAAAGAACAACCATGGTCTCAGCCAAAGTTTTCACGGCGGCGCCCCACCCTTTCCTACTATATGTGGGGGATTATAACAGGACAAACAACTAAATACAACCATTTATTGGGAATATATGGCGTTTTTTTGAAAAAATGTTACCCAAAGGATTATACATCGGTCAAAAAGGGCGGTTTTTGCCAGCCAAAGGAAGGAGATCCTGCGTTTGCGCAGCCTGTTCGACTGCCCGCCCGGCGTGTATGAATACCCAGCCAAAGAAATAATACTGGTATTAAAAAGCCCGGCCGCTGTGTGGCGGCCGGGTCAACCTGTCAATAAGCTGATGGAAGGCGCAGAGGGCCGAGGCCCTCATGCCTTCAATCTGCCTGGGTGAAATGGACAGCCGGGCTTACTTCTTGATGGCGCGCAGGAGCACAATCACCAGGCAGGCGCCGCCGATGGCCACCAGCAGCGCGCCGAAGCTGAAGCCGCTGGTCTGGATGCCCAGCACGCCGGCAATCAAGCCGCCCAGCACGCTGCCCACAATGCCCAGCAGGATGTTGGTCAGCAGCCCCTGGGTGTTGCCCATCAGCTTGCCGGCGATCCAGCCGGCCAGTGCGCCAAACAGGATCCATAGCAGAACGTTTATTATCATGGAGCAGCCTCCTCTCACATGGCGGCTTGGCCGCCTATGGGTTAAATATACCACGCGCGGGAACCTGTCAAACGCAGGGAAGGCCGGGCTGTGCAACCGGGTTGCGGGAAGCCCTTGCATCCGCGTTTGTGTCTTGTTATAATGACGTGCATATTGAGAGGCTATGGCCGGAAGGTAGGTATTCAATGTTCGACTGGTTACTGGGGATTCAAAACGCAATTGCCGAAGTTGCGCCCGCGGCGGGTGATGCCGCTGCAGGCGAGGCCAACAGCACCGCAGCGCTGATTCAGATGCTGCTGCCCATGGCGCTGATCGTGGTGGTGTTCTACTTCATGCTGATCCGCCCGCAGAAAAAGAAGGACAAGAAGGTCAAGGACATGCTGTCCAACCTCAAGGTGGGCGACCGCATCTGCACCATCGGCGGCATCTACGGCACCATCACCAGCATCCGCGATGACAACGTCGTGCTGGCCGTTGGCGCGCAGGACGTCCCCATGGTGTTTGCCCGCTGGGCGATCCGCAATGTGGAGGCTGTCTCGGTGGAAAACGAGGGCGAAATCCTCGCCTAATACTGAACGAACTCATAAACGCTTTGCTGGACTCGTCTTTTTCCGCCTCCGCTTTGCTTCACTCAGTCAACATAGGCGCCGCTACGCCTCCTTCGTTCAGCTTTGCGGAGACAAAAAAATCCTTCGTCCATCAGTGCGTTTCATCATTTCGTTCAGTATAATGCATCATGCTACCAGGGCGCCGGCGGAGCAATCCACGGCGCCTTTCTTCATTCCATGATTGTGAGCGGAGGTTTGTGATATGAAAAGACTGGATGGGCGTCAGCCGGATATGCTGCGCGAGGTGCACATGCAGCCCGGCTTTATCTCCACCGCGGCGGGCAGCTGCCTGATTGCCTTTGGCGGCACCCGCGTGCTGTGCACCGCGTCGGTGGAGGACAATGTGCCCCCCTTCCTGCGGGGCAGCGGCATGGGCTGGCTGACGGCGGAGTACGCCATGCTGCCGGCCTCCACCGGCCGGCGCAAGCAGCGCGACGGCATCAAGAAGGATGGCCGAGGCGTGGAGATCGGCCGCCTGATCGGCCGGTCGCTGCGCCAGGCGGTGGACCTGTCGCGCCTGGGGCCGCGCACCATCACCATCGACTGTGATGTGCTGGAGGCCGATGGCGGTACCCGCACGGCGGCAATCACCGGCGGCTTTGTGGCGCTGTGCCAGGCAGTGGACGGCCTGATCCGCCGGGGCGCGCTCAAGGAGTCGCCTATTGCCCACCAGGTAGCGGCAGTCAGCTGCGGCGTTGTGGCCGGCCTGCCCATGCTGGACCTGTGCTACCGCGAGGACAGCATGGCCGACGCCGATATGAACGTTGTGATGAACGAGCAGTTCCGCTTCATCGAGCTGCAGGGCACGGGGGAGGAGCGCGCTTTCTCGCTGGCCGAGCTGGGGCAGCTGCTCAGCCTGGCCCAGGCCGGCATCGCCCAATTGTTTGCCCGGCAGGCGCAGGCCTTGGGCGAGGCAGCCTACGTCATCGGCCAGAAGCAGACGCTGGTGATCGCCAGCAACAACGCCCATAAGATCAAGGAGCTGACGGCCATGCTGGGCGACCGCTACCATCTGGTGTCCATGCGGGAAGCCGGCTTTGACGGCGATGTGGAGGAAAACGGCGATACCTTTGCCGACAATGCCGTACTCAAGGCCGAGGCCGTGCGCGATGCCACGGGCTACGCCGCCCTGGCTGATGACAGCGGCCTGATGGTGGACGCCCTGGGCGGCGCGCCCGGCGTGCACAGCGCGCGCTTTGCCGGGGTGCACGGCGATGACGCGGCCAACAACGCCCTGCTCATGGACAAGCTGAAGGACGTGCCTGCCCCCCGCACGGCGCAGTTTGTCAGCGCCATTGCCCTGGCCTCGCCCTTCTTGCCCACGCGCCTGTTTGAGGGCGTGTGCCCCGGCGTGGTCACCTTTGCGCCGCGCGGGCAGCAGGGCTTTGGCTACGACCCCTACTTTGAGTACGACACCGGCAAGACCTTTGCCGAAATGAGCGACGAGGAAAAGGCCCAGGTCAGCCACCGCGCCCGCGCCATGCACAAGCTGCTGGCGGCGCTTGCGTGAAGGCGCTGGTGCTCAGCGACAGCCACGGCGCCACCCACACCCTGCGGGCGCTGATGACCCGCCTGGAGGAGGGCAAGCCCGATGCCCTGATCTACTGCGGGGACGGGCTGGCGGATATTTTGCCCTACCGGGCCTGGTGCCCGGCCTTCTACGCCGTGCGCGGCAACTGCGATCTGGCTGCCCCGCCCGACACCCCGGGCGAGCAGCTGGTTCGCCTGGACGGGCTGGAGGTGCTGATTGCCCACGGCAATGGCTACCATGTGAAGCGCAGCCTGGAGACCCTCAGCTGGCGTGCGCGGGAACTGGAGGCCCGGGTTGTCTGCTTTGGGCACACCCACCAGCCCGTGGCCGAGTGGCACCACGGCGTGCTGATGCTCAACCCCGGCGCGCTGCACGGCGGGCGGTATGCCCTGCTGCATGTATGGGCAGATGGGGTGGTGGAGGCTGAACTGCTCAGTTTGTGATAAATCCTTCTAAACAAAAGGCTGCCGCAAGGCAGTCTTTTGTGGAATGGGATTCTCTCTTGCAATTGCGATAGATATCAGCAATATTGGCAATGAAATTGTGGCTATGGAAGCGGCACCAATGCCCCGCGGATGGACCAGGCCGGCATGCCATAGGAAATGGTAACGGAAGCCCGCGTGCAACGATGATCCTGTGGATCAGCAATCAAGCGATTCCCAGCCAGTCGGTAGTAGCGCTGTTCACCAAGCACGGCAAACGGGTTGTTAGCAATGATGTCTGCTGAGCAACCAAGGCGCTGCGCCAACACAGCCAACTCATCAGGGGCTGTTGGGGGCATCTGGTGGAAGGCGCAGATGATGCCGTCCAACATGGATTTGAGCGGGGTAGCCAAGTTCATCAACGCATCTTCAGGGCTGTTGATGTGGATGGCAAGCCCAAAGCAGCCCGTATGAGGCAATGACGCCGACGAAGAAATATGAAAATGTGATCGGTGGGCCTGCATGGTGCGCCAGTATTCGTAGGGCTTGTGGTCCCCTCGCAGACGAAAAAAGGGGATATCCCGCCAGGCAATCAAGGGCTCCCTTGCCTCAAACAAGTCGCGGCAATCCGTTATTTCATAATGATAGTAGTGCGAGTAATCAGCACAATCCCTTTGATGCAGCAGGTCGGTTGTTTCCGCGCAACTCAACAACTTGAAGCAAAGCTGATGGTGTGCAGATGGTCTGCACATCCCTTCGCTGATATTAAAGAACAAGCGGTTCTCTACATCTGCTACATGACCTTCAGACGCGGAGCCATAGGTAGCCATCAGCCCGGCCCTGTCATCGGCAGTCAGCACGGACACGGCCTCTTTTAGCTGGGAGCGCAATGTGTTCAGCGTGTCATGATGATGCTCACACGGAATTGGCGCATTGGAGAAAGCCTCAACGCCGGAAGAAAACGGCAGCACAGCAAACTTGATGGCGTCAGTATCCTTCATGGGCTCAATGTTGATGCAGGCGCCACATAGTCTTCCATATACGTATACCGGCATTGCGTGCAGGTGTGCATGGTGTAGCCAAAGGCGATGTCGGTGGGCTGCACCGTGACGGTGATGTAGTCCGGGTCCTCGTGGACTTCGGGCACCAGGTTCACCTTGTACTTCTTGGATTCGATTTTTTCGAAGGAGAGCTCGCGGTTGTTCTCAATCTGCACGGGGCGGTTGAGCTTTTCGCCCACAAAGGGCTTGCAGTAGGCGCGTCGGTCGCCCGTCACATGCTCGAAAAAGCGGATCACCGCCTCCACGCTGTTGCCGGTCACATAGCCCACGCGCTCCTCATCCTTTTTGACATGCACGTGGTACATGCCCACCAGCCCGCCGTTGTGCACATAGCCGTGCACCGAGGCGTAGGCGGACAGCTTCACCTGGTTACCCCGCACATCGCCGTAGCCGCAGGCCAGAATGGCGCCCAGAAATTCCTCGCACTTGGTCTTGCGGTTGTCGTCGATGAACACCAGCTCCACATCCGCCCAGTTGCCGTCAAACTGGCCGGAACCAAAGCCCACCAGCCCGGCCACGCCGCCGATGCGGCCCTTTTGCGTCAGGTGGATGCGGCCCTGCACGCTGCACCCGGTGATGACGGTGTTTTCGGCAAAGCCGGCCAGCCCGGCGGTAAAGCAGCTGCCCTCGTCTTCCACCATCACCTGCACGCCCAGCAGGTGCAGGTTGCGGATCTGGGCATCCATGACCACCGAAAACAGGCCGGCCAGGCCGGTGTCATACTTCTTGTGGTTGCCGTCCACGGTCTGGGCGCGGTCGGGGCCGACGGCATCTACCGACAGGTTGTAGATGGTGTGGTTGTTGCCCTCCAGCGTGCCCGAAAAGGGCAGCGGCGTCCAGCGGATGCCCTTGAGGTTGATGTCATTCTCCAGGCGGTAGTGCCCGGCTGGGTCATTGGCGATGGCCATCAGGTCCTCCGCCGTGCGGATGGGCCGCGCGTCCGCCGGGGCCGCCAGCGCGGGCGCCGTGCCCAGCACAATCAGCGCGGCAGCCATCAGCGCCAGCAGGCACCGAGTCATGGCTGGCCTTCCCGCTCGCGGCGCTGCGCCTCCTGGCGCATCGCGCGGAAGTAGGCCTCCTCCTGCGACAGCTCTCCGTGCAGGTGGGCCGAATCCCACTGGCTGTTGTTCTCCGTCAGCACGGCCTTCAGCCGCACCGACTGCACATTGCCCTGGCGGAACGCATCCAGAAACTGGTTGATCAGCGCCGGGGGGAAATGGGCCAGCACCAGCATCTCGCTGTCAAAGCCTTCCCCGGCATAGGGCGCCCAGGCGGCACCCTGATCGTCGATCAGGTCGGCCAGCGTGCGGCTGTACTCAGCCGGGGCCACCGGGCGCAGGCGGATGCCGTGCTTGTCGGTGATGGGCGTCACCTGGCGCACGCGGTCTTCGGACAGGTTGTAGGCCAGCAATACAGGCTTTTTCATGTGTATACTTCCTCTATTTTTACTTATTTGTTCTCGCGGTAGTTGTGCACGATGTCGTTCATCTGCTGCCACTTTTGCTCCATGTCGGCCACTAACTTGAACTGCGTGCGGCAGCGGTCAACATTGTGGCCCGGGCGGTGGGGGGCAAAGTAGGTGTCGCCGCTGAGGTAGTCGGTTAAAAAGCGCACGCCGCACTCCAGCGTCATCAGCTTGGCGCCCATGGGCAGCGTGTCGATCTCGGGGGCGGTCAGCCGCTTGCCGCAGGCGGACAGGAAGCCCTTGACATACACCTCGTAGGCCGGCAGGGACATGGTGACCAGGCCGAGGTCGCGCTCGTCCTCGGCGGCGGTGGACGCGCCAAAGCGGATGGAGTCGCCAAAGTCGTTGCCGGCAAGGCCCGGCATCACGGTATCCAGGTCTATCACGCACAGCGCGGTGCGGGTGTCCTTGTCCAGCATTACGTTGTTAAGCTTGGTGTCATTGTGGGTGACGCGCAGCGGCAGCTCGCCCGCGCGCAGCATGTTCATCATGGTGGCGGCCTCCTGCTCGCGCGCCAGGGCGAAGGCGATCTCCTCCTGCACCTCATGGGCGCGCCCGTGGCTGTCCTGCTCAATGGCGGCGCGCAGCTTGAGGTAGCGGTCCGGCGTGTCGTGGAAGTGGGGGATGGTTTCGTGCAGCGTATCGGCGGGGAAGTCCGCCAGCTGGTTTTGAAAGCCGCCGAAGGCCACCGCGCTCTGGTAAAAGTCCTCCAACACCTCGGGCTTGTCCAGGCACAGGCTGTCGGTGATGAAGTCATACACGCGCCAGTATTCGCCCTGGGCATCCCGGTGGTACACCTGGCCATCAAGGGTCTCCACCAGGGTGAGCACGCGGCGGGGCTCCGGCTCCTTGGTGCGCAAAAAGCTGGTGACCGCGTGGATGTTGCGCATCAGCGCCGGCACATCGCGAAACACGCGGTGGTTGATCTTTTGCATGATGTAGTCGCGCCCGGCATCGGTGCGCACCAGGTAGGTTACATTGATATGGCCGTTGCCATACCGCTCGCAGGAGACGGGCTTGCCAATGAAGCGGAAAAAAGAGCAGCTGTCCAGCATGGGAACCCTCCTTGGTTAAGATGCAGCCCCATGGCTGCGCGCCTATAGATATCAGTATACCGCATATCGCACAAATCGCAATGCCGCAGTCGCAAACAGCCGGCCGCTGTTTGCCGGCTTGCATCGCCGCCGCTGTGCGGGTACAATGGTCAAAACGATGCCGCGCGCCTTGCAGCGCGGCCGATGGAATGGATGAGGCATGAGCGAACCAGTTTGCAGCAATCATCAGCAAGGCGACTGCGCCGGTCTGTGTACGTCCAGGGTCAATATCTTTCAATCGCTTTCCCGCCGCGAGCAGGAGGAATTGGTGCAGGCGGCCGGGCATCGCCATGTGCCTGCGGGTACCATGATCTTCCGCGAGGATGACCCGGCGGACCGCATTTTGGTGGTGCACCGGGGCAAGATCAAGCTCAACCACTACTCCGCCGAGGGCAAGGAATATGTGCTGGATATCATCGGCACGGGGGACATCTACGGCGAGCAGCGCCTGTTCTCCGGCCAGCGCCAGCAGGTGAATGCCATCGCGCTGGAGGCCGTCAGCTTTTGTGAGATTTACAAGCGGGACATCGAGGCCCTGATCATGCGGGAGCCGTCCGTGGGCATCCGCATGCTGGAGGAGCTGGGCACCAAGTATTCCCGCGTGAGCCGGCTGCACGAAATCCTGTCCATCAACGATGCCAAGGGGCGGCTGGCGGGCTTTCTGCTGCACCTCAGCGGCGAGGCCGGGGGCAAGGTGATCCGCATCGACCGGGAGACGATCTCGGCCTCCATCAACCTGCGCACGGAGACCATCAGCCGCAAGCTCAAGGAGCTGGAGCGTGATGGCCTGGTGGCCACCGAGGGGCACCGGGTCATCCGGCTGGCCGATACGGATGGGCTGCGGGCGGTTTTTGAGTCATCCGAATAAAAATCATCGAATGTTGATCTATATCATATTATTGTGCCGGACGAATGGGGTATAGTCATGACAAATCCGGCAAGGAGGGAAGCATCATGCGCAAACACATCAAGAACAATGTATCCTGGGTGGGCAAGATCGACTGGGAGCTGCGGCAGTTCCACGGGGCGGACTATTCGGTCAACCATGGGTCCAGCCAGAACGCCTACCTGATTGAGGAGGAAAAGACCGTCCTGATCGACACGGTGTGGAAGCCGCACTCCACCGAGTTTGTGGACAACCTGCGCTCGGAGATCGACCTGAACAAGATCGACCTCATCGTCATCAACCACGGCGAGGTGGACCACAGCGGCTCGCTGCCCCAGCTGATGGCGCTGATCCCGGACACACCCATCTACTGCACGGCCAACGCCGTCAAATCGCTGGTGGGGCAGTACCACCACCCGGAGTGGAACTTCAACGTCGTCAAGACCGGCGACAGCGTGGACATCGGCAACGGCAAGAAGCTTGTGTTTGTTGAGATGCGCATGCTGCACTGGCCGGACAGCATGGCCACCTACCTGACGGAGGACAACATCCTCTTTTCCAACGATGCTTTCGGCCAGCACTTCGCGGTGGAGGAGCTGTTCAACGACAAGGCCGATCAGTGCACCCTGTGGGAGGAGGCGATGAAATATTACGCCAATATCCTCAACCCCTTCTCGCCTTTGGTCAAAAAGAAGGTGGAGGAGGTGCTGGCCCTCAACCTGCCCATCGACATCATCGCCACCAGCCATGGCATCATCTGGCGGGACAACCCGGCCCAGATTGTGGAGGCCTACCACAAGTGGTCCCAGAACTATCAGGAGGACCAGGTGACCGTCATCTACGACACCATGTGGGAGGGCACAGAAAAGCTGGCGCACCGCATCGTGCGGGAGATCTCCCTGCTGTCGCCCGAAACCAGGGTGAAGCAGTACAACATCTCCAAGACCGATAAAAACGACATCATGACCCAGGTGTTCAAATCCAAGGCCATCGCGGTGGGCTCGCCCACGGTGCATCAGGGTATCCTGTCCTCGGTGGGCGGGTGGCTGGAGTTCCTCAAGGAGCTGAAGTTCAAAAACAAGAAGGCCGCCGTGTTTGGCTGCTACGGCTGGAGCGGCGAGGCCACCAAGGTGCTGCGCAAGGAGCTGGGCGAGGCGGGCTTTGACGTGGTGGAGCCCGAGATCCGCTGCAGCTGGAACCCGCGCCCCGAGGACCTGGAGCAGGCCAAGGAGATCGCCAAGGCGCTGGTGGGCTGATGACCGCCTGGTTATACTAAACTCAAACCTTAACGCTTTGATGGCACTTGTCTTTTTCCGCCTGCGCATTGCCTCTTTCAGTCAGCGTAGCGCCGCTACGCCTCCCTCATTCGGCTTCACGCAGCCGAAAAAATCCTGCGTCCATCCTTGCGTTAACGTTTTCGTTTAGTATAAGGCTAAGCTCAACGAGTGCCAATCAATACAATCAAGGCCGTGGCATCACGCTGCGGCCTTTTTGCATGCAACTGATGATAATAATGACGTGAATCATTATTTTTCGGTGCGACCTGTCCTATCATAAGGCCACAAGGGAGCGGAACGCTCACAAGGAAGGGAGATTATACCATGAACCGGGCAGAATCATTTCACCAGGCAAAGGCCAAACACCTGAAGACCTTGGCCCAGTACGTCCCCGTGGTGGACAGGGTGCACGGCAAGCACCATCCGGAGTTTCACGAGGTGCGGGCCATCGCGGAGGATGTCATTGCCAAGGCCAAGGCCGTGCGCACCAGGCTGCCGGCGCTGGATGAGGAGTTCATCCGCCTGCGCCAGGTGACAGACAACTACACGGTGCCGGGCGATGTCTGCGAAAGCTATGAGGCAGTGTACCACATGCTGGCAGAACTCGACCGGGCCTACAACGCGTAAAGGAGTTTATTATGCAGCGCCACATTCTTAAGAACAAGAAAAGAATTACCCTGATCAGCGCCATCCTGATCATCGCGGCGTACACCAGCCACTACGCCTTTCACTACGAGCCTGTGGCCAAGTGGGCGCTGCTGATTGCCTCCATCATCGGGGTCGCCCCCATTGCCATCCAGGCCTTCCAGGCGCTGCGGGTCAAGGTGGTCAGCATCGATGTGCTGGTTACCATCGCGGTCATCGGCGCCCTCATCATCGGCAACTTTGAGGAATCCGCCATCGTCACATTCCTCTTTCTGTTCGGCGACTTTCTGGAGCAGCGCACCCTCAACAAGACGCGCTCCGCCATCCGCGAGCTGACCGAAATGGCGCCCGAAAGCGCGCTCAAGCAGATGGCGGACGGCAGCTACCAGGAGGTGGAGATCGACGAGGTGGACATCGGCGACGTGCTGCGCGTGCTGACCGGCGCCAAGGTGCCTGTGGATGGCATCGTGTTAACCGGCGAAGGCCATGTCAACGAGGCCAGCATCACGGGCGAGCCCATCCCGGCCGCCAAGGCCCCGGGCGCCCAGGTGTTTGCAGGCACGATTCTGGACAACGGTACCTTGCACATCGAGGCCCAGCGCGTGGGCGAGGACACCACCTTCGGCCGCATCATCGAGCTGGTGGAAGAGGCGCAGGACGCCAAATCCGAGGCCGAGCGCTTCATCGACCGCTTCGCCAAGTGGTACACCCCGGCCGTGCTGGCCCTTGGCTTCATCGTGTGGCTGATATCGCAGAACATCGAGCTGGCCATCACCATTCTGGTGCTGGGCTGCCCGGGTGCATTGGTCATCGGCGTGCCCGTCTCCAACGTGGCCGGCATCGGCAACGGCGCGCGGCATGGCGTGCTCTTGAAGGGCAGCGAGGTCATCCACGACTTCAGCCGTGTGGACACCATGATCTTTGACAAAACCGGCACCCTCACCCAAGGCAAGCCCGTCGTGTCCGAAGTCAAGCTCTATACCCAGGATACCGGCAAGACCCGCAGCTACCTGGCCAGCGTGGAGGCCGAGTCCGACCATCCCCTGGCCCGCGCCATTGTGGAATACCTGGACGAGAAGACCCTATACCCCGTGGCCTCCACCGATGTGGTCAAGGGCGGCGGCATCGTGGCCACGGTGGACGGCAAGCGCGTGGCCGTGGGCAACGCAGCGCTGATGAGCCAGGAAGGCGTGCACCTGTCCGACGAAGCGCAGGCAGACATCGCCCGCTTTGAACTGGAAGGCAACTCTCTGGTGCTGACCAGCGTGGACGGCCAATTGCAGGCCCTGGTTGGCATCCGCGATCAGATCCGCCCCGGCGTCAAGGACGACCTGGCGCGGCTGAAAAAAATGGGCGTCAAAAACCTGGTGCTGCTCTCTGGCGACAACCAGGGCACGGTGGACCTGGTGGCGAAGGAACTGGGCCTGACCGAGGCCCATGGCAACATGCTGCCCGAAGACAAGGCAGCCTACCTCAAGGACATGCAAAACAAGGGGCACATCGTGGCCTTCGTGGGCGACGGCGTGAACGACAGCCCCTCCCTGGCCCTAGCCCAGATCGGCATCGCCATGGGCTCTGGCACCGACGTGGCCATTGAAACCAGCGACGTGGTGCTCATGAACTCCGACTTCAGCCGCCTGCCCCATGCCCTGGGCCTGACCAAGGCCACCGCCAGCAACATGCGGCAGAACATCATCATCGCTGTGGGCGTGGTGCTGGTGCTGCTGGCCAGCGTATTCTTCAGCACCTGGATGAACATGTCCATCGGCATGCTGGTGCACGAGGGCAGCATTTTGGTGGTCATCCTCAACGGCATGCGCCTGCTGCGCTACAAGCCACGGGTATAATATACATAGCAAGCAACTACAACCAATCAAACGGAAAGAAAAGGAGATTACCCATGAAAAAAGCAACCATCCAACTGGAAACCCTGACCTGCCCCTCCTGCATGGCCAAGATCGAAGGCGCCCTGAAATCCCTGGACGGCATCAAGCAGGACACGCTCAGCGTCTCGTTTAACACCAGCAAGGTGAAGGTGGACTTTGACGACAGCAAGGTAGCCATTGAGGACATCCAGAAGAAGATCGGCGACCTTGGCTACGAGGTGAAGAAGACGCAGGTGAAGGATCTGTAATACAGACGGTGCTCCGACATACCGCCCCAATGATGTACTGGGGCGGTTTTTCGTGGTCTGTTTCGCGGTGGAGGTGCCTGACTAACGGAAATTTGTTGGCTATGTGTGAGGCGCACACCCGAATGAATATAATTTGCGGGTATTGAACGAAAAGAACAACCCCTTGAAATCATTGACTTCAAGGGGTTGTGTGCCTTGCGGCAGTGCTGGTGCGGTCAAGAGGACTTGAACCTCCATGAGCGATTGCTCACTAGAACCTGAATCTAGCGCGTCTGCCAATTCCGCCATGACCGCAGGAACGCTTAGGTAAGGTAACATGGTTTCCGGCGGCTGTCAAGTGTTTTTGGCGCGGTGGGATGAAATTTTGGGGGAGATGAGATGGAGCGCTTCCGGAACGATTCATAAAACGTGAAGACAGGAGGCGCCGCACGCAAACGCGCTGCCAATCTTTACTTTCCTTGCCGGGATGGGCTATAATTCAGGCATTCGGCATGAAGGGGGGGGGAAGCGCGATGAAAGCCAGGCTGCTATGGCTGTTGCTGCTGGTGTGCGCTTTCCTGCTGGCCATGGGGCTGATGGTGGCGGCGGAGGGGCAAGAGGTGGCGGATTTGCCGGCCTATCTCGCCTCCGCGGCGCTGCCGGGCCCCGTGATGTGCCTGCCGACCGCGGCCAAAGCCGAAACAGCCCTGCCCGGCGATATATTGCCGCAGGCGCAGGGGGAGTGCCCCCCACAGCCGCGGGCCGAGCATCGCCCGGTGGAACGGCCTGCCGCCATTCCGTACCGCGTGGCGGCGTACCACGCCTTTCACCTGTCCGATGAGGCCGGATAGCCGTTTCCTGCGCCCGGTCAAATTCGTTCGGTATGAGAAAGGAAACAAACATGGCAAAGCCCGTGAAACAAACCAAGAAGCCCATCAACAGCAAGGCAGTGGCCGCCGTCACGCTGGCGGTGCTGCTGGTGCTGACGCTGGCCGCCGCCTACGTCGGCGTGCGCGGCATGAACCTGGACAACCAGGGCCTGTACAAGCTGTTGGCCTGGATCCCCACCCCGTCCCACAGCAGCACCTGGCGCCAGGCGCTGGTGCCCGGGGCCGACCTGGGGGAGAACCTGGTGCAGACCTACGCCGCTGCCCCCGTGGCCGAAGGCGGCGAGGTGACCGAAGACCTGCTCAAGCAGACCGTCAGCAAGATGGGTCGGCGCCTGGCCTTTGGCGGCTGGAACAGCGCCCAGGCCGAGGTGGTGGAGGGCAACAAGATCCGCCTCACCTTGCCCAACGACGGCACCCACGACCATGCCTTTGAGATGATGGCCCAGCGGGGCGACTTCGCCTTCGCCGCGCCCGATGGCACGCCTTTCCTCACCTGGGAGAATGTGAAGGCGGCCAACTACGGCCTCAACCCGCAGGACAACAGCTACGCCATCGGCTTCCAGCTGGACAGCGCCGGCAAGCAGATCTTTGCCGACAAGACGGCCGAGCTGATCGGCCAGAGCATGCAGCTGATGATCGACGGCACGGCGGTGGCCAACCCGGGCATCAACCAGGCGCTCACCGAGGGCATGGCCTCGCTGCCCGGCTTCAACAATGAAAACTCGGTGGCCTATGCCTCCATGATGCAGTACGGGCCGCTGCCTTTGGTGCTCACGCTGGAAAGCAGCGAGAGCGGCGCGCCGCTGTTTGGCGCCAACGTGCAAAACACCGTGATCTGGGCGCTGGCGGCCGTGGTGCTGCTGGTCAGCCTGTACTTCCTGTTCACCTACCGGCTGGGCGGCCTGATCGCCGTATGGCTGATGGGCATTCAGTTAGTGGCGGCCTACTTCCTGGCCGCGCTGGCGCGCAGCGGCTTCACCGTGGCCACGCTGCTGGCCGTGTGGGGCAGCTTTGGCCTGCTGGTCTATGCCCTGCTGCTGCTCTACCGCAGCATGAAGAGCGACCTGGACCGCGGCCGCGCCATCCGCCAGTCGGTCAAGGATGCCTACGCAGGCCCCGGCAAGGTGGCCATCGACGTGCTGGCCGCCCTGCTGCTGCTGGCCGTCATCCTGATCATTGTGGATCATCAGCAGATCGGCGCCTTCATGCGCACCTTCGCGCTGGGCGTGCTGGTGGATCTGGTGCTGATGGGCATTGTGATCCGCATCCTGATGGGCAGCGCCATCAACCTGTTTGGCACCAACAGCGCCCTGTATACCAGCGGCAGCAAGAAAAGGGAGGCGGCTTAAGTGAGCAACGTCAGCATAAAATCGGCCCCCAAGGCCCTCTACCTGTCCCTGCTGGTCATCGCGGCCGGCATTGCCGTGGCGCTGGCCGGCATCGGCCTCAAGTTTCTGGGCAGTGCCCGCGAGATGGTGGCCTTTGACGCCCTGTACATCGCCATGGCCGTCACGGTGGCCATCACCTTCATCTTCGGCGCGATCCGCTACAGCCTGGCCGTAGGCATCACCCTGGGCGTGGTGGCGCTGCATGATCAGCTGCTCACGCTGGCTGTGGTGGCGCTGGTCAGCATCGCGCTGCCGCAGACCGTGGTGATGCCCGTGCTGGTCATCTTCTCCATCGTGTTCACCTACTGCCAGAGCTGGCCGGTGATCCGCGCCATGCACGAGCTGCGCACGGCCAACTCCACCCGCGAGATGGACAACGAGCAGATCGCCACCGCGGCCGTGCGGCAGACCGCCGGGCTGCGCCTGGCGGCGGTGATTGTGGCCGCCCTGCTGATCGTGGCAGGCGCCGTCAGCGGCAATGCTGCCCTGGTGGGCGCCCTGATGCCCCTGGCCGCCGGGCTGATCGTGTCCTTCTACTCCTCGGTGTGCATCACCCCTCACCTGTGGGTGCTGAGCGCCGCCCGCTTTGGCAAAAGAAAGTAAGCCATCATGAAGGAGAGCGCCAGCCATGCCGCTGGCGCTCTCCTTATAC
>JAAZBU010000083.1 GCA_012513645.1 Clostridiales bacterium
ACCACAATCAGGGCGGAGGCCCGGCTGATGGGCACCAGGTGCAGGCTGTTGATGCGCAGCTCCTCCTGCTTGGGCATCATCACCACCGAGGGGTACTGCGTCAGCTCGCTGAGGGCCTCGGCCATGCTGTTGACCACATCGTTTACCTGCTTGACGCGGCCCATCAGGTCGCGGCGGATGCGCTCGGCCTGTGCGGCGGGCATGGGCTCTGCCTCGTGCAGGCTGTCCACATACAGGCGGTAGGCCTTTGCGTTGGGCACGCGGCCCGCGGATACGTGGGGCTGCTCCAGGTAGCCCAGCTCGGTCAGGTCGCTCATCTCATTGCGGATGGTGGCGCTGGACAGGCCCAGCATGTACTTGCCCGAGATCGTGCGGGAGCCCACCGGCGATGCCGTGCGCACATAGTCGTCGATGATCGCCCGCAGGATGCGTTTCTTGCGCTCGTCCAGCTGCATGAGCCCCCTCCTTCTGTTGCATTTCCTTTTGTTGTTAGCACTCTCGCGTATCGAGTGCTAATCAACGTACTCAATGTAACACGCATCGGCCCCCTTGTCAAGGCCGAAACGGGTGAATTTCAAATTCCTCCCGGCAGGGGAAACAGGGGTGTAAAAATTTGGTTTGATTGGTTTTGCCCGCCTGATGATTGGGTATGATGTGAAATGAATGGGCTGCGGCCCGCAATGAAGGGGAGGAGTACACTGAATGAAGAAAAACATTGCCAAAATGCTCAGCAACCAGGTGAACATGGAGCTGTTCTCCGCGTATTTGTATCTGGAGTTCAACAACTGGCTGATGGACCAGGGGCTCACCGGCTTTGCCCACTGGTACCGCGTGCAGGCCATGGAGGAGCGCGACCATGCCATGCTGATCTACGATTACCTGCACCACAACAACGAGACCGTTGACCTGGCGGCCATTGAGCAGCCCACCACCGATGCCAAGGGTGTGATGGATATTCTGAAGGCCGGGCTGGAGCACGAGGAGCTGATCACCAACTCCATCAACGATATTTATGAGGCCGCCCTCAAGGAGAAGGACTACCGCACCAAGGAGTTCCTGGACTGGTTTGTCAAGGAGCAGGGCGAGGAGGAGGCCAACGCGCACGACCTCATCGACCGCGTGAACCTGCTGGGCGAGGACCGCAAGGGCCTGTATATCATGAACGGCGAGCTGGCCGCCCGCGTCTACGCGCCGCCTTCGCTGACCATTACCTGAACCAGGTACTTGCCTGTGCCGCCGGGGCAATGTCCCGGCGGTTTTTTTTCTTTGATTCACCGCCGTGTTTTCCGCCGCGAGACAGCCCGCCGGCGGCCTGATGTCGCCTGGCGCCTATGGCCTGCACTTAGGCTTTCAGTGCCCAATCCTTTCCTTGTTCTCGGCCTATTCGTAACAAAGCCGATGAATGTTCATATTTTTGTTGCTTCGCGTAACAACGGATGCCGCGCATCGACATTTTTGGCAAAGAAATGTTAAATTTTATTTCATTTTACCAAAGTATATTGACATGGCACAAAAAAGGAAGCATAATCATTTCATCAGCAGGATACTATGCTGTGAGTTTGCTTTAGTTTCTTTCTTGGACATATTGCCTGGCTTACTTCGGACACAAAAGGAGAACTACATGAACATGCGCTTTACCGCACCCCCCACCTCAAAGCGGAAGTTGTACATTATCAGCCTGCTGCTCGCGTTGCTGGCCCTGTTTGTCGCCCTGCCGCAGGGCGCTTTTGCTGTCGGGCCGGTCATCGGGGTGGATCATCCGACAGAGCCGGGCGAGGTGATGCTCTTTAAGGAGGCAGCGCCGGTACCCGGCCTCGTGAACACCTGGAGGGTCACCCTGCGGGTGGAGGCCATGGACGTCAAGCAAACGGCGGACATCGTGCTGGTGATTGACCGGTCAGGCAGCATGAGCGGCACCAAGCTGGCTTCGGCCAAGGCGGCGGCTGCCGAGTTTGCCCGCACCCTCCTCACCCCGGAGAACGCTGCGCTGCCAGCCAATGACCCTGGCAAAGTTCGCGTCGCGGTGGTTTCCTTTGCAGGCGATGTGAGTACCGATCAGCAGCTGACGGACAACCAGGCTGCCGTCCTGTCGGCCATCAATGGCATCAATGCGGATGGCGGCAC
>JAAZBU010000084.1 GCA_012513645.1 Clostridiales bacterium
CGGACTCGTTCTCGCCGCGCTCCAGGCGCTGGACGAGTTTGGCGAACTCGACGTACCACTTGGTCGGCTGGTCCGCCGGGCCGGAGATGATGAGCGGAGTGCGGGCCTCGTCGATGAGAATCGAGTCGACCTCGTCGACGATGGCGTAGTGGTGGCCGCGCTTGGCCATCGCCTCGGGCCGCATCGCCATGTTGTCGCGCAGGTAGTCAAAGCCCATCTCGTTGTTGGTGCCGTAGGTGATGTCGCACCGATAGGCCTCGCGTCGCTCCTCGCCAGTCAGGTCGTGCACGATGATGCCCACCGACATGCCCATAAAGCGGAACAGCTTGCCCATGTCCTCGCCCTGGAATTTGGCCAGGTAGTCGTTGACGGTGACGATGTGCACGCCCTTGCCGCTGAGCGCGTTGAGGTAGGCGGGCAGGCAGGCGGTCAGCGTCTTGCCTTCACCGGTCTTCATCTCGGCGATGCGCCCCTGGTGCAGCACAATGCCGCCGATCAGCTGCACGTAGAAGGGCCGCATGCCCAGCGTGCGCCATGCGGCTTCGCGCACCGCGGCAAAGGCCTCGGGCAGCAACTCATCCAGCGTCTCCCCATTTTGGTGGCGCTGACGAAACTCCTGTGTCTTTTGCGACAGCTGCTCATCCGACAGCTTTTGATACTCCGGCTCCAGGGCCTCCACGGCATCGGCGATTTTTCTCAAAGGCTTGAGCTGAGCTTCCGGGCCCAGGCCAAACGCCTTTTTTAACATTTCTAACATCTTGGCACTCCTTTGGCGATACAACGCCACGATCCATTATACATGCCGCGCCAAAGCGCCGCAAGCACGCAAAAGGCGCCTGCCGCCAAAGTGAACAGGCGCCTGATGCGTCAGCGCGTTACAGAATGTATTTTTTCAGGTCTGCCTTCTTGGCGGCGGCCACATGGGCGCGCACGTATTCGGCCGTGATGTTGAGGTCCACCTCGGGCATTTCGTCGCCGCCGGCGTTGAAGGAGATATCCTCCAGCAGCTCTTCAAACACACCGTGCAGGCGGCGCGCGCCGATGTTTTCGCCCATGGCGTTGGCGCTGCAGGCCGCGTCGGCAATCTCTTCCAACGCGCCCTCATCAAAGTGCAGGCGCACCTTGTCCACCTCCAGCAGCGCGGCATACTGGCGCGTGAGCGCGTTGTCCGGCTGGGTGAGGATGCGGATAAAGTCTTCCCGGGTGAGGGATTTGAGCGTGACATGCACAGGGAAGCGGCCCTGCAGCTCGGGGATCAAATCGCTGATCTTGGCCACATGGAAAGCGCCCGCCGCGATGAACAGCATAAAGTCGGTGCGCACGGCGCCATGCTTGGTGTTGACGGTGCTTCCCTCGACGATGGGCAAAATATCCCGCTGCACGCCCTCGCGCGAAACATCCGGCCCCTGGCCGGTGGAGCGCCCGGCGATCTTGTCAATCTCATCAATAAACACGATCCCCTGCTGCTCGGCTCGGCGGACGGCCTCTTCCTTGACGGCGTCCTCGTCAATCAGCTTCTGGGCTTCCTCGTGCAGCAAAATCTTGCGGGCTTCCTTTACCTTGACGTGGCGCAGCTTGGTGCGCTTGGGCAGCATGCCGCCCATCATGTCACCAATGTTGATGGCGCTGCCGCCCACTTCCAGCTGAGGGGCAGCCTCCTCCACCTCGACCTGTATCTCCTGGTTCTCCAGCTCGCCGCTGCGCAGCTGCTGCAAAATGTCTGACCGCCGGCCGGACAGGCGCTGGCGCTCCTCCTCGCTGGGTTCGGGCGCCTTGTTGCGGTTGCCCAGCAGCACATCGATGGGGTTTTGCACCGGCTTCTTGGGCGGGTCGGCCAGCAGGCTGACCAGCCTGTCCTCGGCCATCACCTCGGCACGGGTTTTGACGCGTGCCTCATGCTCCTCCCGCACCATGCGGATGGCATTCTCCACCAGATCGCGGATGATGCCCTCCACATCGCGCCCCACATAGCCCACCTCGGTAAACTTGGTGGCCTCCACCTTGACAAAGGGGGCATTGACCAGCTTGGCCAGGCGGCGGGCGATCTCCGTCTTGCCCACGCCGGTGGGGCCGACCATCAGGATGTTCTTGGGGTAAATCTCTTCGCGCATCTCATCGGATACCAAAGAGCGGCGGTAGCGGTTGCGCAGCGCGATGGCTACCATGCGCTTGGCCTCCTCTTGGCCGACGATGTAGCGGTCCAGCTCGCGCACCACCTCGCGGGGCGTCAGTTCTCTGCTCATAGCTCCTCCACGTGGATGTTGTCGTTGGTAAACACGCAGATGGAGGCTGCGATGTGCAGCGCCTTTTCGGCAATCTCGCGGGCAGACAGCTCCGTGTTGTATACCAGGGCACGGGCCGCAGCCAGGGCGTAGTTGCCGCCGGAGCCGATGGCGCACACGCCGTCATCGGGCGTAATCACCTCACCCGTGCCCGAGATGATGAGCAGGTTGTCCTTATCGGCGGCAATCAGCATGGCCTCCAGCTTGCGCAGCACCTTGTCGCTGCGCCAGTCCTGTGCCAGCTCCACAGCGGCGCGCTCCAGGTTGCCGCCAAACTGGGTCAGCTTTTCCTCAAAGCGGTCGGTCAGGGTAAACGCATCGGCCACCGAGCCCGCAAACCCCACCGCCACCTGATCCTGATAGATGCGGCGCACCTTGCGCGCGGTGCTTTTGAAGATGGTGTTCTGCCCCAGTGTAACCTGCCCGTCGCCGGCGATGGCCACGTGGCCGTCGCGCCGCACGGCGCAGATGGTGGTGCCTCTGAGCTCCATAGGCGATCCTCCTGTCGGTTATTGGTTGATGTTGGCGATTTCGTCAATTAAAGTGAGCGCGTGCTCAGCCACCTTGAGGTAGCGCTGCTCCTTGCCGCGCACGCGCTCGGGCAGCGGGTCGATCAGGCCAAAGCTGATGTGCATGGGCTGATAGTTGCGGTTGGGCGTGGATACATAGCGCGAAAGTGCGCCCATGGCGGTCGCTGACGGGAAATTGACCGGTGCCTTACCCAACAGGCGGTGCGCCAAGCTCAGCCCGGCATGCAGGCCGGAGGCAGCGCTCTCCACATACCCCTCCACCCCGGTCATCTGCCCGGCGAAGTATACCCCCTGGCTGTCCTTCATCATGTATTGATTGTCCAGAAAGCCCGGGCTGTTTAAAAAGGTGTTGCGGTGCATCACGCCGTAGCGTGCAAACTCGGCCTGCTCCAGCCCGGGGATCATGCCAAACACGCGCTTCTGCTCAGGGAACAGCAGCCGGGTCTGAAAGCCGACCAGGTTGTACATGCTGTCCGATGCATCGTCCCGCCTGAGTTGCAGCACAGCGTAGGGCCTGCGCCCGGTATGCGGGTCAATCAGTCCCACGGGCTTGAGGGGGCCAAAGGCCAGCGCCATCTCGCCCCGGCGCGCCAATGACTCCACCGGCATGCAGCCCTCAAACACGCGGCTTTCTTCAAAGCCGTGAATGGGGGCGGTCTTTGCTGTCAGCAGCGCTTCGTAAAAAGCACGGTACTCCTCCTCGTTCATGGGGCAGTTGATATAGTCATCATCGCCCCGCCCATAGCGGGAGGCCTTGAAGGCCCTGTCCATGTTGATGGATTCGCGCGTGACGATGGGCGCCGCCGCATCATAGAAGTGCAGCATACCGCCCTGGGGCAGCCCGGCGATGGCCTCGCTGAAGGCATCGGATGTCAGCGGCCCGGTGGCGATAATGGCATCCTGCGCCGGGAAGTCCGTCACTTCCCCCTCCACAAAGGTGAGTAGGGGGTGCGCCTTGAGCTGGGTAGTGATATAGCCCGAAAACTGATCCCGATCCACGGCCAGCGCGCCGCCGGCAGGCACACGCGCCCGGTCGGCCGCGCGGATGATCAGCGAATCCAGCCGGCGCATCTCCTCCTTGAGCAGGCCGACGGCATTTTGCAGGCGGTCGGACCGCAGGGAGTTGGAGCACACCAGCTCTGCAAACAGGTCTGACGCATGCGCCGGGCTCATTTTGCCGGGCTTCATGTCATGCAGCGTGACCGCCACACCGCGCCTGAGCAGCTGCCAGGCAGCCTCGCAGCCCGCCAGCCCGGCGCCGATGACGGTGGCCTGCGGCTTATTCGTCATCGTCCTCCTCCTGGGGCAGCTCATACGGCTCGCGGTGGCGGCAGGTTTCGTTAGCGCACAGCAGCAGTGCATCGTTCTTGCGGCGCTTGATGGTCATATAGCTGCCGCACTCGGGGCAGCGCTTTTCCACCGGCTTCTCCCAGGAGACGAACTGGCACTCCGGGTACTTCTCACAGCCGTAGAACTTGCGGTTTTTGCGGCTGGTCTTCTCCAGCAGCTCGCCCCCGCAGTCCGGGCACTTGACGCCGATATAGACCAGAATGGGCTGGGTATTGCGGCACTCGGGAAAGTTGGGGCAGGCCAGGAACCGTCCGTACCGGCCATTTTTATACACCATGGTGGCCCCGCACTGGTCGCAGATCACATCGCTCTTCTCATCCTCGATGACAATTTTTTCGATGTCCTGCTCGGCGCGCTGCAGCATCTTTTCAAAGTCCGGGTAGAACTCCTCCAGCACGCTCTTCCAGCCCTTTTCCCCCGCCTCCACGCGGTCCAGTTCGTTTTCCATGCGTGCGGTGAAATCTGTTGTCACCACATTGTTGAAGTAGTCAATCATCAGGCCGGTCACCATGCGCCCCAGCTCGGTGGGGTAAAGGCGTTTTTTCTCGCGCGACACGTAGCCGCGGGCCACAATGGTGGACACCGTGGGCGCGTAGGTGGAGGGGCGGCCGATGCCCAGCTCCTCCAGCGCCTTGACCAGCGATGCCTCCGTATAACGGGTGGGCGGCTGGGTAAAGCGCTGCTCGGCATCCACTTCCTTCAGTGTGGCCGGGCTGCCGGCCTCGCAGGCGGGCATCTTGGTATCCACCTTCTCGCTGGCCTCGTCGCTGCCTTCCTCATAGATAGCGGTAAAGCCGGCAAACACCTTGTGCTCGCCATAGTAGCGTAGCACCAGGCCGTCCTCGCCGATCTCCAGCGTCAGGGTGTTGTAGCGGGCGTCGGCCATCTGGCTGGCCAGAAAGCGGGTGTAAATCAACTTATACAGCGCGTACTGCTCGCGGCTGAGGAAGCTCTTGATGCTGTCGGGCGTGCGCGCGGGATCGGTGGGGCGGATGGCCTCATGGGCGTCCTGTGCCCCGCTGCGCCCCTTGTAGGTGCGCGGCTTGTTGGGGAGCGATTCAGCGCCATACCCTTGCGCAATGGCCTCGCGCACGGCGGCCAGCGCATCATCCCCCACGCGCACCGAGTCGGTACGCATGTAGGTGATCAGGCCCTGGATGCCCGCCTTGCCCAGGTCAATGCCCTCGTACAGCCCCTGAGCGATCTGCATGGAGCGCGCAAGGGTGTAGTTGAGCTTGCGGGACGCCTCCTGCTGGAGGGTGGAGGTGGTGAAGGGCGCCGGCGGGCTCTTGAGCCGCTCCTTTGTCTTGACATTGAGCACGCTGAGCTTGGCCTTGCGGATGGCCTGCTCGGCCTTCTGCGCGGCAGCCTTGTCAGCAATCTTAGCCTTGCGGCCCTTGAGCTGCGATAGCTTGGCGCGCAGCGGCACGCTTTTGCCGTCTAGGCACTTGACGGCGATATCGGCGTAGATGTCCCAGTACTCCTCGGGCACGAAGGCGTCGATCTCCTGCTCGCGCTCCACAATCATGCGCGTGGCCACGCTTTGCACCCGGCCGGCCGACAGGCCCTTGCGCACCTTGGCCCACAGCAGCGGGCTGATCTTATAGCCCACCAGGCGGTCCAGCGCCCGGCGTGCCTGCTGGGCATCCACCAGGTCCATGTCGATGCGGCGCGGGTTCTTCACCGCGTTTTGCACGGCCTTCTTGGTGATCTCGTGGAACTCCACGCGCTTCACCTGCTCCGGGTCGAGCTTGAGCGCCTGGGCAAGATGCCAGGAGATGGCCTCCCCCTCGCGGTCCGGGTCAGTCGCCAGGTAGACATCCTTGGCCGTCTTTACCTGCTTGCGCAGCTTGGCCAGGATGTCTCCCTTGCCGTGGATGGTAATATAATCCATCTGAAAGGCCTGGTCCGGATCAATCCCGATGCGGGACTTGGGCAGATCGCGTACATGGCCCTGGGAGGCCTCCACCTTGTAGGTGCGGCCCAGAAATTTCTCAATCGCGTGCGCCTTGGCGGGCGATTCGACGATCACCAGTTTTCGTGCTTGGGACACTCAGCTTCCTCCAGTATGTTTTTGCTCTTTATGATATCGAGCGCAGTTGGCATCATAGCCCCGCCATCAGGCGGTTGTCAAATCCTTGCTTTTTATAACGGCCGTCTGCGCAGCTTGAACTGGCGGCCGGGCAGCGGCTCAATCAGGCCATCCAGCTCCAGCATGGTCAGCGCCGTGTTCAGCTCCGCCGTGCTCAATTCCGTCAGGGCAATCAGCTCATCAAACCCCTTTTCCTCATCCTGCAGGGCACGGAAGATGGCCTGCTGCGCGGGCGGCAGGTCGGGCAGGGGCAGGCGCGTCTGCTCCGGTGGAGTGGGCGGAGCCTCAGCCCAGCCCATATCCTCCAGAATGTCCCCGGCACAGGTGCACAGGCGGCCGCCAGTGCGGATGACCCGGTGGGGAATCACGCTGCCCGGGGCATCCACCTCACCGGGCAGGGCGAACACCTCCCGCCCCTGGTCCAGCGCGTGTCCCACGGTAATCAGCGTACCGGATTTTTCCCTGGCCTCTACCAGCAGCACGGCCTGGGACAGGCCGGACACAATGCGGTTGCGCATGGGGAAGTGATAGGCCAGCGGCTCGGTGTTGGGCGACAGCTCGGTCACCACGGCCCCGCCGGAGGCAACGATTTCTTCTGCTAACTGCTTGTTTTCCTCCGGGTAGATGCGGCTCAGCCCGCTGCCCAGCACGGCAATGGTGGGGCCTTTGCCGTCCAGCGCGCCGCGGTGGGCCGCTGTATCAATGCCGCGCGCCAGGCCGGAGATTACCGTCACCCCATGCTGCGCCAGCTCCAGCGCGATGCGGTAGGCCTGGTTGCGGCCATAGCGCGTCTCCCGCCGGGAGCCCACGATGGCGACCGCGCGCTCCTCCCCGCCGGACAGCCTGCCCCGGTAGAACAGCACATCGGGCGGATCGGGGATATGGCTGAGCATGCCGGGGTATTCGGCCTCGTCGCCCAGAAAGGCTGTTTGGATGCCTAATTCCTCCAGCCGCAGGGCCAGCCTGTCCAGCCCGGCAGCCTTGAGGCGCCCCAACTCCTCCACCGTTTTGGCGCTGACCAGCTCCGCAAAGCCATGGGGAAAGCGGTCAAAGGCAGCCTGATAGCTGCCAAAGGCCGCCTGTATCAGCGCACGCGCCTTCAGGCTGACCCCTTCACCCAGGGACAGCCAGACGCGGCACAGGTGCTCCCGCATATCAGGCATGCTGATCCCCCCAATACTTGGCGTCCATACGCCGGTACTGAATGGCCTCGGCCATGGCGGGTACCTCCACGCGCTCCTCGCCGCCCAGGTCGGCGATGGTGCGGGCCACCTTGATCAGCCGGCCATAGGCGCGCATGCTGAAGCGCATCTGCTCCATCACCCGGTGCAGCAGGGCCAGCGCCTCCGGGCTGACCTGCGCCAGCTCCTCTATGTGCTTGCCGTCCATCTGCGCGTTGGTGCGGATAGAAAGGCCCTTATAGCGCTGCAGCTGCCGCTGCCGGGCGGCGACCACCCGGGCGCGCACCGTCAGGCTGTCCTCCGCCGGGGCTTTGGCGCTGATCTCCTCCACCGGCACGGCATCCACCTCCACCTGCAGGTCAATGCGGTCCAGCAGGGGGCCGGAGATGCGGTCCAGGTACTTGCGTATCTCATGGCTGCCGCAGCGGCAGGGCTTGACCCGGCTGCCGTAGTAGCCGCAGGGACAAGGGTTCATGCTGGCCACCAGCATGCAGCGGGACAGATACTGCATGTGCGCCCGCACGCGGGATACCGTGACCACGCCATCCTCAATCGGCTGGCGCAGCGCCTCCAGCACGGCGCGGGCATACTCGGGCATCTCATCTAAAAACAGCACGCCATTGTGGGCCAGCGATACCTCGCCCGGCCTGGCTGTGGCCCCGCCGCCCACCAGCGCAGGGGTAGAAGCCGAGTGATGCGGCGTGCGGAAGGGCCGCTCGGTCATCAACCCGGCGCCCGCCGGCAGCAGGCCGGACACGCTGTAGATGCGGGTGGTTTCAAAGGCCTCCTCCCGCGTCATCTGGGGCAATATGCCGGGCAGGCACCGGGCCAGCATGGTCTTGCCTGAGCCGGGTACCCCCACCATCAACAAATTGTGCCCACCGGCCGCCGCCACCTCCAGCGCGCGGCGGGCCGTATGCTGGCCGCGCACCTGCGCCAGGTCGGTCGCGATATGCTGTTCCCCCAGGCACTCCTGATAGCTTTTTTGCGCCTGGGCGGCCAAAGGCGCCTGGCCGCTTAAATGCATCACCGCTTCATACAGCGAGCGGGCGGGGTATACCTCCATGCCCTCCACGGCCTCGACCTCGCGGGCATTCTGGTGGGGCAAAATCACCTGCGTGTAGCCCCGCTCCCGCGCGGCAATCACCATGGACAGCGCGCCGTGCACCGGGGCCAGGCGGCCATCCAGCGCCAGTTCGCCGATGAGCAGCACATTTTCCAGCCCCACGGCGCGCATCTGCTTGCTGGCGGCGATGATGGCCACCGCGATGGGCAAATCAAAGGCCGTGCCCTCCTTGCGCAGATCGGCGGGCGACAGGTTGACGGTGGTTCGGCCGTAGGGTGGCGTAAACCCGCTGTTTTTGAGGGCGGAGAAGACGCGCTCGCGGCTTTCCTTCACCGCGGCGTCGGGCAGACCCACCATCGCAAACTGGAAGCTATTGCTCGTGGTGACATCGGCCTCCACGGTGACCGGCTCCCCCTGAATGCCCACCAGGGCAAAGCACAGCGTCCGCGCGAGCATGGCAGCCTCCTTTGATACTGAACTCTATCGTACCACTCAGAAATACAACCAGTTGGGGAACCACTGCATGGCGCTCAGCCACCAGTCCGGCACGCGCAGCCCGGATGCATACGGGAAAAACGCGATAAAGAACAGCATCGCCAGCACCAGGTAGCCGATGGTCAATCTACGGGCCAGACGCTCCCGGCGCTCCCACAGATAGCCAAGCGCCACGGCTGCCCCCAGCACGATGAAGGGCACCGATGGGAAGTAGTGGTAGATATACGTGCCCCGCGGCACCAGCATCCATGGCAGGTACTGGGCCAGGTAGGAGAGCATCAGCAGCCCCGGGCGCATGTCGCCCGCCTGGGTGTTCAACCCGCGAAGCAGGGGCACATGGTCCAGCCGCACCCGCTGTCCCAGCCATCTGACGGCCAACACCAGCATGGACGCAAACCCGCCCCACCAGACGGCCAGGTTGCCAAAGGTGAAGATGGAGCTGCCCGTGCCATTCAGGCGCTTGCCGGCATGGAACCACAGCGGCTTGATGCTCAGCGGCCACTGGTACCATGGCGAATAGAAGGGATGATCCATGCCCAGGCCGGGGTCGGAATGGTAGCTGAGCATGCTGCCCGTTGCACCAAAGCTGACATCAAACACCTTTTTGACCGTCAGCCCGCCCGGTGTGCGCATGAACCACGGCAGGAAGGATACATAGTAGATGACCGCTGGCACCGCAATGAAGAACAGCACGCACGACAGCAGCGTGCGCAGCGCGCGCCACGGCCAATGCCAGGCAGACGCCTGCACAGCAGCCATGCGATCGTGCGGAATATCTGCCTCGCTGTCAATCAACGCTCTGGCTGCAATGCCCTGCTGAGCGCGCCGCCACAGCGCCCAGAAGAAGATGACCGCCAACCCCGCCCCCGCGTAAAAGCCCGTCCACTTGCTGGCGATGCCCAGCCCCATGAACAGGCCGGACAGCCCAAGGTTGACCAGGTCGCGACCCTGGCCCCCGGCAAAGCCCTCCTCATCCAGCGCGTAGCGAAACATGAAGTAGTAAGACCATATAATAAACAGCGTGACGAAGCTATCGATGGTGGCGATGCGCGTCTGGGCAAAGTGCATGGTATCAAACGCCAGCAGCAGCATGGCCAGCGCGGCCAGCAGCCGCCTGCGGGTCAGCAGTTTGCCCATCAGGTAAAGCCCGGGCAGCATCAGCACGCCGGCCAGCGCACCCGCAAAGCGCCAGCCAAAGGGCGTCATGCCGAAGATCATCACCGAGAAGCTCATCAGCACCTTGCCCAGCGGTGGGTGCGATGTCTCGTAGGTGGCGCTTGGCTCCAGACCGCGCATGGCATTCAAATGCTCATAGGCGGTGCGAGCATGGTAGATCTCATCGAAGTACATGCTGTTGAACCACGTAGGCTCGCCCTGCAAAGTATCCTGCTCGTCCAGCAGGGCCGCCACCGGGCCGCTCAAAGGCACAGGTTGTATACGCTCCTTGGTCTGGGCGTCACGCAACACCACCTCCATCAGCGTGGTGTGCGATACGGGTGCTGTGATGCGCACATAGCGCCCCTCCAGCGCCAGCGGCGGGCCGGTGTAGATCAGCTCATTCTTCTGGTTGTAGGTCGTATCGGCCAGATAATGCCACTGAAACAGAGAGCCTTGATAGATAAGGGCTGTATGGGTCTGCCAACGCTCCCCATCCGCGCTGACGGCCACATCAAAGTGGCTCTCGCGCTGGTGCTGGCCGGGATAATATAGCAGGTTGATGCTGCGCTGCTCTCCCAGGTCAAAGATGACTTCGCTGTCCTCCGTGCTGGTTATCCACGGGTGCTGCGGCGCCGTGGTCGACCCCAGGTTGGTCAGCGCCAGCACGCCGTACAGCACCGTCACCACGGCCACGATCAGCCAGTCCTTGCCATCCATGCGCGCGCGTTTTTCGGGGTGCAGCAGGCGGCGCGATGCGGCTTGATGCCCACGGGCAACGCCCTGCACATCCGCCTGACCCAAGTCCAAGGCAGGCAGCGCCCACGCCGCCCGGTCAGCGCGGCTCTGGGTCAGCCCAATGTACAGGCCTGCCGCGCACACCAGCACGTTGAGGGCGCTGAGCAGGTACTCAAGCCACGCCGAATCGCTGCCGATGCCAAACAGCGGTGCCTCCAGGTGCCCGGGCACGCCGCCGATGCGGATGGCCCGGTCCAGCGCCACGCCCACATTAAGGTAGGTGAGCACCGATACCGCCAGCGCCAGCCACAGGATGCGCCGGTCCCGCCGGATGACATAGGCCACCACCAGCAGCAGCGCAGCCGGGTACAGGTAGCGCTCATGCATCATCACGCCCAGCGCGCAAAACAGCAGCAGCAATACGCCGCCCAGCAGCGGCAGGTTGTACACATCCCTTGCCGCGATAAACCGCGCAAGCACCAGCATGAAACCCGACACCATCAGCAAGGTGCCCGTCAGGCTGAGGGACATGGGGATGGCCGCGACCGCCAGGGCCGGCAGCAGAGACAAGCCCAACACCACGCGCTCTGCTTTGGCGGCATACGCCTGCGGCAGCTCTGTGCCCTTGGCCCGGGGCCAAAGGTAAACAGCCGTGGGCACAACCAGCGTCAGTGGCCCCAGCAGGCGCAGCAGCCAGGGGGCCGCGGCGCCCACAGGCTGCCAGTTAAGGCCAAAGAGAAAATACAGGTTGGTGGCGTTAACCGTGGCATAGCCATAGAAGGTCATGGTGCCTGAATACAGCTTGATCAGCCAGTCAAAGCCATCCTGCTTGAAGGAGAACGGAAGCACCACAGCCGCCGCCACCGCCAGAGAGATGCCCACGCCCACCCACAGCTGCCGCCACCTGCGCTTATCCTGGCTGCGCACCAGGTACAGCACCAGCGCCGCCAGCCCCAGCGGGCCAAACATCAAAGCCTGGGGCTTCATCAGTGCAGATAATACATACAGCGGCAGCGCGGCTGCCCACCTGCCCTCAAAGGCCAGCAGCAGCACCGCTAACAGCAGCGCAGCGGGCACGCTGTCCACCTGCCCCCAGGCCGCCCCGGTGACATACACCAGCGGGCTGAAGGCATAGATGGCCGCCAGAAACAGCCCTGTGCGCGGGTTGGTACGCCGGGCGGCAAACCGATACAGCAACACGATGGCCGCCAGATCGGCTGCAAGCGCGGGCAGCTTGACCATCAGCCCGGTTGCCCCCGTGCCCAGCCAGCTGCCCATCAGCCCCAGCGGCCACAGCACCAGCATGTAGCCGGGCGGGTAGTCCGTGTGCTGCTCCGTCAGGTAAAACTCCGCCGGCCCCACGGCATGCATGCGGTTGGCCCAGCCGGTGAAGCAGCCGATGTCCACATCATAGCCGGGCACCAGCACCGCCAACAGCAGGCGGCTGGCCATGGCAATCACCAGCAGCCACAGCAGCCGATGGTTCCAAAGCGCCATGCCCTCCTGCTGCAAGGCCTCCGCCTGCGCCCTCATGGCCCACCGGCGGGCCAGCAGCAGCCAGGCAACGCCCAACAGCACCAGCCAGGGCCATGCCGCTGCGGGCGATTTTATGTTCCCTTCGTCTGCCTGGGGCGTCCCCTTCCAGATCTGCCAGGAGTCGACCACCGCGCCCGGAGGCGCAGACCGCAGTGCCTTGAGGGAGATATCATCGAACACAGCCTCCCCCTGGCTGTCAGCCGAATAGCCGCCCACACGGGCATAGACGGTCAGCTCGTGCTGGTCGGAGGCCGTACGGCCGTAGACCACGATATGCTGCCATTCCCCGCCCGTGTCCAGCACGCTTTCATTCACCACATATACATCGGCGATGGACAGGCTGGCGCCGCGGCCATCGGCCACATTGGCCTTTACATAGCCGCTGAGCTCGTACACCGTGTTGGGCGATACAGTCAGCGTCTGCAAATAGCGGGCATCGTTGTGCTCCGCATTGCGCACGCGGATGCCGTTGCCGCTGCGTCCCGGCACCACATCAAACTCGCTGACGCCGGGGATGCGGTTGTAGGCGTCGGGCAGCCAGCTTTCCGGGATGCCCTCGGCCGTCACGCGCTCAAAGTCGCCGTTGCTAAGCAGCTGGGTGTCATATACAGCGTCCGTGCCCTTGGGCCACAGCAAGGCAGCCAGCACTGCCGCCACGCACAGCAGGCCGATCAGCAGCCATTGCAGGTTTCTTCTTTTCACGTTTGCGTCCTTACCATTGTTTCGCGGCGTCCGGCGCATACCAGATGCCGGCGCGCGTAATCTCCAGCGTATCAAAACGCCACTTGGCGGGGTGTTTGTTTTGCGCCAGGTATGCCTTTGCCGCCCGGCGCATGCGCGTTCGCTTGTCTTGATCTACCGAGGCCAGGCCATCGCCCAGCCTGCCCTCAGGCCGGTGCTTCACCTCTATGAAGCAAAGCGTATCCCCATCATGCGCCACAATGTCAATCTCACCGCCATCAGCGCGGTAGCGGGTGAGCAGCACCTGGATATGCAGCCCGCGCAGGTACGCACAGGCCAGCTGCTCTCCGGAAAGCCCGCTGCGGTAGCTGCTCATGGACCGGGTACAATGCGGGTGATGAAGCTTTGCCGATGCTGCGGGCATGGCCCCAGGCTGCGGATGGCCGCAATATGCTCGGCCGTGCCATAGCCCTTGTGCCGGGCAAAGCCGTAGCCCGGGTACTGCTCCTCCAGCAGGCGCATCTCCCGGTCCCGGGTGACCTTGGCAACGATGGAGGCAGCGGCGATGGAGTAGCTCAGCGCGTCGCCGTGGATTATCGCCCGCTCTTGCCCGTCCAGGCCCAGATCCTGTACTGCGTCGATCAAATACACCTGCGCGTGCGCGCCATGCGCCGCCCTGCGCATGGCTTTTAGCGTCGCCTGCAGGATGTTGATGTCGTCAATCTCCTCCGGCTGCGCGCGGCCTATGCCCACAAAGAGGGCTGTTGCCATGATCTGATCGTACACCTGCTCCCGCCGGGCCTCTGACAGGCGCTTGGAGTCATCCACCCAGTCAATCACCGGCTCGGGCGGCATCACCACGCAGGCGGCCACCACGGGGCCTGCCAGTGGCCCGCGGCCTGCCTCATCCATGCCGGCCAGGCGCACGCCCGCCTGCCAGTAGGGGGCATCGTTTGCCAGCAGCGCCTGCAGGCGCTCCCTTCGCTTTGCGTTCATTGCTGCTTGGCCGGAGGGCTCTCCAGCGTAATCCGGCCAATGCGCCCGTCCCGAAACTCATCCAGCACGGCAGCGACAGCACGGTCCATGTCCAGCACGCCGCCGCGCAGCAGGAAGCCCCGGCTTTTGCAAATCGCCTCCAGCAGCGCCTGGCCGCGCAGCGTCGGGTCGTCCAGCTTGTAGCGCTGCATCACCAGAGGCGCATGGTTGTCCATCAGTTCACTCAGCAGCTGTTCGGCCAGCTGCGCTGTATCGTGCACCTGATCGCGGATGGAGCCGATGAAGGCCAGCCGGCGCGCCGCCAGCGGGTCCTCCAGCTTTGGCCACAGCATGCCCGGCGAGTCCATCAGCTCCAGATACGGCGTCACGCGAAACCACTGGGTGGAGCGCGTCACGCCGGGCCGGTCCTCCGTCTTGATGGTGGCCCTGCCCTTGAGCAGGTTGATCAAAGTAGACTTGCCCACATTGGGCACCCCCACCACCATGGCCCGCACCGTGCGGCGGAAGCCCCGCTGCTGGGCGCTCTCCACCCGCGCGCTGGCAGCTCGCTCAATCAGGGGCAGCACCTTGGCCGACATGCGCAGGCTGTTGATGGCGATGGCCGTGATGCCCTGGGCCTGAAAGTGTGCCGTCCACGCCCTGGTGAACCCCGGGTCGGCCAGGTCGGCTTTGTTGACCAGCAAAATGCGCGGCTTGTGCCGTATCAAATCGTCCAGATCAGGGTTGCGGCTGGAGGCGGGCAGGCGCGCGTCGCACACCTCGATCACCACATCGGTGCGGGCCAGCTGATCCTGCAGCTGACGCCTGGCCTTTGCCATATGACCGGGATACCATGAGATGGCCAATCGTTCCCCTCCTCGTCACAAATCCGCAACAAAAATACCATGCAGCCCCATAAAATGCAAGAAAGTGGGAGCCGCCATTGCGACAGCTCCCCATATTTTACACTTTGCTCACAAGCTGTCAGAACAGCCCGCTTACCAGCGTGGTAATCCCCTGTGCCCCCACCAGAAAGCCATGGTCGTTGACAAAGGTATGGTCTGCGCAGGCCCGATAAAACCCAATGCGCTGGTTGTACTCCTGGATGATCTCCTCATGGTCCGGCGCCTGACCTCCCTGGCGGCCCTCCGTGCGCGCATCGGCCAATATCTGGTCAAGCGGCCTGTCCACATGGATCACGATGCCATGGTTTTGCATCAGCTGCACATTCTCCTTCATCATGGGCAGGCCGCTGCCGGTGGAGACGATGCTGGGTACCTCATCGATCAGCTCCATCAATACGCCTGTTTCCGCATTATGAAAGAAGGCGTCGCCCAAGGTGGCGTAAATCTGCTCCACCGGCATGTTCATCATGGCGCTGACGCGCTCATCCGTATCCACAAACGGCACGTTCAGGTTGACGGCAAGCTTTTTGCCAAGGGTTGTCTTTCCGCTGCCGGCCATGCCGACCAGAAAGACATGCAACGGTACCATGTGCAGTCCCTCCCGGATATTCGTAATCATACTAAGTACTATATTATCATAGCACCTGCGGTTTTTCTTTGCAATAACAAACGGCATATAATTAACGCATGATAAAAGTTTTACAAACCGCATCCATGTAAACAAACTGTAAAAAATATTTTCGGCAAAGGCTATACAAGGCAGCGAATATATGTTATATTGCTTGCGGTGCCAAGCCAAGGGTCAGGTGTTCCTCCAGGTTGTGTCGTCAGGTGACTGATGTGAGAAAACCGCGGAAACAGCTGTTATCGCATCGGTTTGGACATAATTAAAGGAGGTACATGAGATCATGTATACCGACAAAACCCTGTCTTGCCGCGAGTGCGGCTCCGAATTCACCTTCTCGGGCTCCGAGCAGGCCTTCTACGCCGAAAAAGGCTTCCAGAATGAGCCCGGCCGTTGCCCCACCTGCCGTGCCAACCGCCGCAGCAACAGCCATGGCGGCGAGCGTCAGATGTACGATGTGATCTGTGATGAATGTGGCGCCACCACGCAGGTCCCCTTCCAGCCCCGCGGTGA
>JAAZBU010000085.1 GCA_012513645.1 Clostridiales bacterium
GAATAAGCCTTCTTTTTTGCCTGTAGCCTGTCGAGCCTTTCGATTAGTTCCTTTAGTTCCATTCAAAGCATCCTCCCGGTAATCACATAATAAGGTGATTATATTACATTCCGAATCCTTTTCAAAGTTTTGTCTGCGATTGGATTTCTTACCGTGATGATTGACAAATCGCTTCGATTGTTGTATCTTGTTTAAGCAGTGCTGATGGGACGGCAAAGTTTTGTCAATTCTGATATAAGGAGAGGTATCGAAGCGGTCATAACGGGGCTGACTCGAAATAATATTTTTCGAGCACCCGATGACATAAATTAAATACGGAGAGGTATCGAAGTGGTCATAACGGGGCTGACTCGAAATCAAATGCGGGGTTTGGAAGCGCAGGGCCGAAAAACCTTGATACGGCGGGGTTTCTGCCGGGTAGGTGAAAACAAAATACGGTGAGTTCTCTCCATCAGTTCTCTCCAATGTGCAAACCATTGAGAATTGATGTTGAAGATAGATACGGAGAGGTATCGAAGCGGTCATAACGGGGCTGACTCGAAATCAGTTTGGGAGCAATCCCACGTGGGTTCGAATCCCACCCTCTCCGCCAAGCAATCATGCGGTTTCCCTTTTTTGAGGGAAATCGCATTTTTGCTTTTCGGAGCCAGTTCTCTCCATTCTCAGGAGAGAACTGGCTTTACCGTTTATTCCGGCAAAGCGGCGGTCATACCCATCGCGGGTTGCGCCTCCGGCAGCTTCAGCCCTGTTATCATGGCCTGTGCCGAAGAAATCTTGGAGTTGAAGTCCAAGTGCGCGTAGATATTGGCCGTCGTGGAGAAATCGCTATGACCTAACCATTCCTGTATCTGCTTCATTGGTACGCCATTGGCAAGCAGCAAACTCGCGCAGCTATGACGAAGATCGTGAAAGCGCATGGTAAGGCCGAGCTTATCTCGCACATAGATGAAGCGGTAAGTAAGCGCTTCAGGATTCTCGATTGTCAATACGGTATCTGCTTCACGCGGAAGTTGCCTTACTCCTGATGAAATCGAAACGTTTAACTACCTTTACAATACAGGCCAACAATCTTCGCCTTTATGAAAAAATACGGGCCTGGATAAAAGACTTTGTTGATAAAATCAGGGAGGCATTTTCTCAGCTCGACACACAGCGTAGCGAGGCAAAGGCGCTGATGGAGCCGGATGCTAATGGAATGTTGCGTTATCCTGATGAGCTTGTGAAGCGCTGGGACTTGATGGCGATGGACAGCATGGCCCCGGCACAAAAGGTCGCGCCGAGGAACGCGCCGGCTGTGCCTGTTGAAGATGCCGCTGCTGCTACGCAAACAGGAATTGAACAGCCTGAATCTGTATGATGTTACGCACTCTGTAAATGTTCGTGACAATAAAATAGACGGAAGCAAGCAGTCAAAAGAGACACAAGGCCGGGTAGATAACCAGGTACCTTACAATGCTACCGCCACCATTAGTATAAGTGACCTTCTTGATGTTGTCAATGGCACATTCCGCTCCGTTTTATCCAAAGATGTGCAAGCGAACCAATACATGGCACTGTCTATTTTTACATCAATACTATCAAGTATAGAACGTCGTTCGGTTGGTGTTCTCGGCACATCATGGCTGAGAGATGCTACCAGGGATATCAGTTTTATCACATCTGATATCCTTGTATTGCTTTTTGGCATCCGTACACTAATACTAGGGCAATGTCGACATGTACTGGGATAAAAGTGAGGGCATGATGAAGAAGAAAACTAGTTGTTTATTAGCCATTCTCCTTACTTGTTTTGTATTTGCACCGACAAACGCAGTCACTTTTGATAGTATTAAGGAAAAGAAAAGTGATATACCAAAGGCAACCCTCAAAGAAGCAGTATATTTTGACCCCTTCTGTAATAAGTTTAGTACCTTTATGCATGGATGGGATGGGTACTGGGACACAAACAAAGCGTTTGTATTGAAAGAGGATGATGGAACTTCATCTATTGTTGAAGTAGATGGTGTTGTGTTTGAAGTGCTTTCAAATGAAGAGCATGAGATTGTTAGGGGTGGTGATCCTTGATAAAGATGGCTTGATAGTGCATGTCGTCGGATTGCAGTTCTACAGTCTTGCCAGCTTTATGGAAGCACTTCAGACTATCATGATACAAGTATACCGCAAAAAGTGCGAAGTGGGTATTCTTGATTGTGAAGGAATAGCAAGGGAATCACCCTGGCATTTTGATAAGCGAAAGAACCACTCAATAGACTTGATCTATACCAGTCATGAAGCCGGTATGCGCGTCAATCTGATGCTGCTGCCTCCAGCAGCACGCCTCCCTTGGACACCTCGGGCACCGTGCAGCCGGCCGCATTGAAGCAGCAGGGGCGGCGGTCCCCCCGCTGGAGCTTGTCGATGGCGACCGCGATGCGCTTGCTGCGCGTGGCCGGGTTGGCGGTGGAACGGATCCATCGCAGCCAGGCCCAGCGGGCCTTGGTGGTCAGGCTGTGCCATTGGGGCAGCAGGCTTTCACGGCCCAGTGCCTCCATGATGTCGTCAGGCATCTCCGGCTCCGGCCAGTCATTGGTCGGGCGCAGCAAGACGGGCACGGCTTGCTCCGCTGCCACCTTGGCGGCGCTGGCCAGCGCGGGGGAGATATCCAGCCAGTGACCGCCCCGGCCATCAGGCTCCAGGGGCGCGGTGAAAGTGGTGCCATTGATTGTTCCTTCTGCCATCACCATGACGCGCGAGGGCAGCGCTGCGCTGGCATGGGTGGGTAGGCGCAGGACGAGGTGTTGGGCGATGGATTCCGGTATGGCTTCAAAGGTGATGTTCATCCGATTTCCTCCGTGTTCAGCAGGCAGTCGGCGGTTTGCCGGCATGCCCTACGACAGGAATGTACCCGCTGCTTGGCCCCTTAATGAGGGGGACGGCATCCATCGCGGCGTTTCATCCATTATTTACATGCCTGTGGTATATTGCGGCGAGGTGAAAAACATGAAAGCAATGAAACGGGTGTTATGCGGCGCTCTGGCGGTTCTTCTGTTGTGCGGTACGGTTTCTGTGCATGCTGCTCCTTCTGGGGAACAAGATTTCGCCCTTCTGCTGGCGCAGGATCGCCTGGCGCTGAGGGAAGCGGATTTTGAGATTCATATCCCGGCCGGGGTCATCACGCAGGAGTATGAACGATACCGGGCCGCCATGGCCGCCCTTGGGCTGGAGGCGCCGGCGGAGCCGGAGGCAGACATTCTGACGGACGGGGCTGTGATCGACGCGGCGCAGCTGTACCGCAGCGCGCGCTACATCAGCTTTTCGCCCGATGGCCGTAGGCTGTTTGTGGTGCTTGGTGACCTGCCCGTGTTCTATGATTTTGATACCCGGGACTTGCGCATCATCGTTCCCGTTGAGGGAATCAGCGCCGCCTTTTACACGGACTATGCCGCCCGCACGTTGACCCAGCCGGAGGATCAGGGGGTGCTGTGGTCGCCCGACGGACGCCACATTGCCTTCACTTCACCCCGGCAGGTGTTGATGATGATGCGCCTGGCCGTCAACATCCTGTTGGTGGACACCCGGGCCGGCACGGTGGACAAGGTATTTCAGGCGCTGCCCGACCACGTCAAATTGACGGATGGCTACACCAATGGGTATCCTTTCCGCGTGGGATTCTCGCCGGACGGCAGCACGCTGTACTACGAGCTGCTGTACGTGAGCACCCTTGGGCTGCGGCGCAACGAGATCCGCGCCTATCAGCTGGAAACCGGGCAGACGGAGGTGGTGTCCTTCTTCACCAGCGAAAGCACCACCATGGACGCGGCCCTGTGGCCGGTGGCAGGCGGCCTGCTGGAGAGCATCGCGCACATGCGGGCATCCGGGGAACGCGGCCTGGCCATCCGCGGGCTGGGGCAGGCGGATAGGCTGATTGTGCGTAACCCTTCCGATCCGCTGGAGGCCGGGATGTCCCACCGCGTGGCGGGCGTTGTCGGCGGCCGGGGGCTGCTGTATACCTCCTGGGGCGGCACGATGATGCGGCCGCTGTTTCAGCTATTTAGCCTGGACAGCCTGTCGCCGGATATCTTCCGCCGCGCGCTTGCCGTGCGCCTGCAGGCGGAGCCGGCGCAGCGGCTGGTTGACCTGGACCTGTCCCTGCTAAACGCAGACGGGCAAGGGGGCTTTGATGCAGATGCGCTGGCGGGCCTTGACCTGCCGGCCAACGCCGCCCTGTCGCCCGACGGGCAGTACATGCTGCTGTTGATTGGCGGGCCGGAGCACGAGCAGCCACGCCTGTATATGTACGACTTTTCCGCGCAGGTGCTGGGCGCGGTGGATCTGTCCCGGCTGGACAGGCAGGGGGACGATTTCATGGGCTTCTTTGAGGGCACGATGAGCACCGCTTCGCGCGGCCTGCGCTGGCTGGCGGACAATCGGCTGCTGATCACCATCGGCGGCCAGCATCGGCTATATGAATGGGGGAGCAAGGACAGCGCAGGCCTTTGACCCCGGCCCTTTGCCCCACCCGCCTCGACAGCAGGCGGCCGATGGGGGTATACTATCCACAGATCATACAAAGAAGGGCTGGAAGGCTGTGACGCGTCTGCGTGCGCTGGTCGTCTCCGACCAGGAGAGCAAGTTTATCTGGGACTATTTTGACCGGTCGCGGTTTGAGGGGATTGATGTCATCATCTCCTGTGGCGACCTGAAGGCCAGCTACCTGGCATTTTTGACGACCATGGTGGCGGCGCCGCTGCTGTATGTGCCGGGCAACCACGACGCGCATTACCTGCGCACGCCGCCCGAGGGCTGCGACGACCTGACCGGCCGCATGGCGGTCATCAAAGGGGTACGGTTTATCGGCTTTGGCGGCGCCCACAGCGCCAGCCCCAAGCCCTTCCACTATACGGAGAAGGACCTCACGCGCCAGATTGTGCGGCGGATGCCCGAAATCTGCCTGCATGGGGGCTTTGACGTGCTGGTTACCCACGCGCCGGCGTTGGGCATGGGCGATGGGGACGACAGCTTCCACCGGGGCTTCCGGGGCTACCTGGCGCTGATGGATCAGTTTCAGCCGGCCTACCATATCCACGGGCACCAGCACATGAACTACCCCGGCGCAAAGGCACAGATGACCTACCGGGAAACCAGCATCATCAATGGCTTCGGCTATCAGGTGATTGATTTGGCGATACCGGCCGGGCGCAGCCGCAAGCGCCTTTCCTACATCAAGACGCGGTACGAATGGGGGAGGGCCTATGCAAGCATCATCTAACCAACTGGCCAGGCTGGAGTATGAGCGCGCGCTGCGCCAGGGCCGGCGGGAATATTCGGTGCGCACGGCGCAGGGCGAGCGCGGCACCATCGCCGTGCTGGAGGAGCTGACCGAGGAAAGCCGCATCATGGCCTACATGAAGCAGCCCACGCGCGAGATCTCTATGACCAGGGTGGCGGGTACCTATACCTCGGGGCGCGCGCGGTCCTTCAGCGCGGGCTATATGCCGCTGCACGATGAGGGCACCGAGTTTGCCGGCAAGTGGATTGCGCTATGCGTCAGCCATATGCAGGAGGGGCTGCGCGACCCCATCCAGGTATACGAATACCTGTGGAACTACTATGTCATCGAGGGCAACAAGCGCGTGAGCGTGCTCAAGTACTTTGGCGCGCCCTCCGTGCGGGCCGAGATCACCCGCATGATTCCCCAGTTGGATCAAAACGACCCAAACACCGCCACCTACTACGCCTACCTGCGCTACGACCAGGAGGGGCTGTTTAAAAACATCCGCCTCAGCAGCGCCGAGCGATACGAGGCCCTGCGCGCCACCGAGCAGGCGCTGCTGGAGGCCCTGCCCGAGGCGGAGCGGGAGATCAACTTCAACGCCATGTACCTGCGCTTTGAAAGCGCGTATTTGCAGTCGGGCAGCGCGCTGCCGCTGGGCGATGCCTTTTTGGAGTATCTGAAGGTCTACGGCTTTATTCTGGGGGAGATGCTGAGCACATTGACGGAGCGCATCCGCGACCTCAAGCCCCAGTTGGTGCTGATGGAGCACCCGGAGAAGGAGCCCACGCTGCTGCTGGATGTGCAGCAGGAGGCGCCGCCCGCCGGGCTGATGACCCGGCTGTTCAGCCCGCGCCGCACGGCGGACGTGCTGTTTGCCTACGAGGCGGGCAGGACGGAGCACAACTGGATCGGCGCCCACGAGAAGGGCCGCCAGGAGATGCAGCAGGCCCTGGCCGATGATGTGGCCAGCGGCATTCTGGACGATTTGACACCGGACAATGCCTACGAGCAGCTCAGCCGGCATGCCGCCGGCAAGGACCTGCTGATCGTCACCTCCTCCCGGCTGGCCCAGGCCGCGCTGCGCTTTTCGCTGGAGAATCCGGACTGCATGACGCTGGTCTATTCCCGCGTGCGCCAGGATGCGCGGCTCAACACCTACTATGGCCGATACTACGAGCCGGTATTCCTGTGCGGCGTGGCCGCCGGGCTGGCCACCCAGGAGGGGCGCGTGGCCTACATCACCCCCCAGGTGCGCAGCGGCCGCCATACCAGCGATATCAATGCCTTTGCGCTAGGCGTGCGCTCCGTGCGGCCCGAGGCCGAGGTATATCTGATTATGCGCGATGTATCGCCCTTTGACCCGGCCAGCTGCGAGCATGGCATCCGCCAGGCGGTGGAGTTGGGCTGCGACATTGCCCACACGCCCGACTACCCCGGCCTGAGCATGGTTGGTCCCCCGGCGTGGAGCTTCTCCTTTCTGCTGCGGTTGCACGCGCTGGGCGCGCCCAGCGAATACCTGGCCTCGCCGGAGTGGAACTGGGGCACCTACTATACGGAGATCGTGCGCAGCTACCTGAGCAACAGCCTGGATACGCTGCGCCTGATCGGCCGCAGGGACCCGACCGTCACCGGCTTCTGGTGGGGGCTGGCCAGCGGCGTGCTGACGTTTAAAACAGGCCGTTTCCTGCACCCCACGGCCAACAACCTGCTGCAATACCTGCGCAGCAGCATTCAGCTGGGGCGCTTCAACCCCTTCCACGGCCCCATCACGGACAAGGAGGGCATCCTGCGCGTGCACGAGCACAGCGACCTGCGGCCCTACGACATCCTGTACATGGATTGGCTGGCGGATTTTATTCAGGTGGTCGATTAGCGCTCGAGGTGGCGTCATCCACAGGGACCTTTGAATGGGTCCCTGCTTTCATTTAGAAGAAAGTGGCAGGAAATCAGTCTGTAGATAATTTTGTTTTTGTTTTGTCTTTTTTCTATTGCCTTTTTTATGCACGCCCTGTATAATGGCAATAAAATAACAAAATCGACGCGTTGCGGCGATCACGGAAGGCAACATGAAGACAAGGCGTGATACCTGGGTGGCAGGGCTGGCCCTCTTTGCCATGTTTCTCGGGGCGGGCAACATCATCTTTCCGCCGTACATCGGCGTACAGGCCGGCAGCGGCTGGCCGATGGCGGCGCTGGGCTTTCTGCTGACGGCGGCTGGGTTTCCCATGCTCAGCGCGCTGGCGGTGATCAAAAGCGGCGGCAACCCGGATCAGCTGTCCCGGCGCTTTTCCCTGCGCTTTGGGCAGGTGCTGAATGCCGTCATCCTGCTGATGATAGGCCCCCTGTTCGCCATCCCGCGCACGGCGGCCACCACCTTTGAGCTGTCCTTGCAGCCCTTTTTGCCGGCGGATGCCAACATGCCCCTGCTGATGGCGCTGACGGCGCTGGCTTTCTTCGCTGTTACCTATGTGCTGGCGGTGCGCGAGGGGCGCTTTATGGACGCCATCGGCGGCGTGCTCACGCCCATTCTGGTCACTCTGCTGGTGGCGACCATTGCCATCTCCATCCTGCGCCCCATGGGCAGTCCGGCCGCCCCGTTGCTGGAGGAGAACCTCATCGGCTTTGGCTTCAAGGGCGGCTACCAGACCATGGATGGCATTGGCGCGCTGGTGCTTTCGGGCACCATCACGGCGCTGCTGGCCGGTAAGGGGCACGACCCGGCCAAGTCCGGCGCCATGCTTCGCCGGGTGGTGCTGATTGCAGGCCTACTGCTGGGCGGTGTCTACGTGGGCTATATCTGGATCGGGGCGTCGGGCAGCCAATTGCTGGCCGGCCTGACCACCCGCCCGCAGATACTGGCGACGGCCATGCAGCAGTTGGCAGGCCCCACCGGGCAGGTGCTGCTGGCGCTGGTCATTCTGTTTGCCTGCCTGACCACATCGGCCGGGCTTGCCGTGACCTTCGCCCAGTACTTTGCTCAGCTGACCCATCAGCGCGTCTCCTACCGCAGTTGGGTGGGCATTGCGGTGGTGGTATCGTTTGCCATCTCCCTGTTAGGGGTGGAGCGGATCATCACGCTGGCCGACCCGGTGCTGGCCTTCGCCTATCCGCTGTGCATCGTGTTGGTGGCGCTGGGCCTGCTGGGCCGCGCCGTCAAGAGCGACCTGGCCTTCAAGGGGGCCATGATCGGCGCGCTGCTGTTCTCCCTGCTGGCACTGATCAACAACCTGTGCCCGGGTTGCCATTGGGCGGCGGTGATGCTGGAGTGTTTGCCGTTGTCCGGCTACGGCTTTGGCTTTCTGGTGCCCAGCGTATTGGGCGGCCTGCTGGGCCATCTGATTGACACCATCCGAACGGGCCTGCTCTACGAGGAGGCGGGCTGATAAAGGCATCCATGACAACTGCCGCACCGGATCACCGGGCGGCAGTTGTTGAATCATATGTGAATAATGCCTTGGGTTACGCCTCCCAGTTGCGCTCCTGCGCGCGGGCGGCGTTTTCTGACAGCAGCTTGCCGATCAGGGCATCCTGGCTGAGGGCGCCCAGGCTCTCGCCCTTGCGGGTGCGCACGGACACCGTGCCCTCCTCGGCCTCCCGGTCGCCGATAACCAGCATGTAGGGGATCTTCATCATCTGTGCCTCGCGCACCTTAAAGCCGATCTTTTCGTTGCGCAGGTCCAGCTCGGCGCGCAGGCCGGCATCGGCCAGCTTGCTTTGCAGCTGGCGGGCAGCATCGTCCGCGCGGTCGGTGATGGTGAGGATCTTTGCCTGCACCGGCGCCAGCCACAGGGGGAACGCGCCGCCGTAGTGCTCGGTGAGGATGCCGATGAAGCGCTCCATCGAGCCCAGCACCGTGCGGTGGATCATGACGGGGCGGTGGCGCTCGCCATCCGGGCCTACATACTCCATGTCAAAGCGCTCGGGCAGGTTCATGTCCAGCTGCAAGGTGCCGCACTGCCAGCTGCGGCCCAGGCTGTCCTGCAGGTGGAAGTCGATCTTGGGGCCGTAGAAGGCGCCATCGCCCTCGTTGATGGTGTAGTCGGCGCCCAGCTCGTCCAGCGCGTCCTTGAGGGCCTGGGTGCTCAATTCCCACATCTCATCGGTGCCGATGGTGTTCTCCTTGGGGCGGGTGGACAGCTCCACCTTGTAGGCGAAGCCGAAGTCGCGGTACACCTGGTTGGTCAACTTGTACACGCCGATGATCTCCTGCTTGATCTGCTCGGGCGTCATGTACAGGTGGGCGTCATCCTGGGTGAAGCAGCGCACGCGCATCAGGCCGTGCAGCGCGCCGCTCTTCTCGTGGCGGTGCACCAGGCCCAGCTCGCCCACGCGCACGGGCAGGTCGCGGTAGCTCCACAGGCGGCGCTTGTAGGCCAGAATGCCGCCCGGGCAGTTCATGGGCTTGATGGCGTAGTCCTCTTCATCAATCTTGAGGGTGTACATGTTGTCGCGGTAGTTGGCCCAGTGGCCACTCTGCTCCCACAGGCTGCGGGAGAGGATCATCGGGGTCTTGATCTCCTCATAGCCGGCCTTGCGGTGCACCTGGCGCCAGTATTCCTCAAGCAGGTTGCGTAGCACCATGCCCTTGGCGTAGAAGAAGGGGAAGCCCGGGCCTTCCTCCATGATGTCAAACAGGTCCAGCTCGCGGCCCAGCTTGCGGTGGTCGCGCTTCTTGGCCTCCTCCAGCTTTTGCAGGTAGTCCTCCAGGTCCTTCTTATCGGTGAAGGCCGTGCCGTAGATGCGCTGCAGCATCTTGTTGTGCTCATCGCCGCGCCAGTAGGCGCCGGCCACGCTGGTCAGCTTGAAGGCCTTGATGCGGCCCGTGCTGGGCACATGGGGGCCTGCGCACAGGTCCACAAAGTCGTCGCCCTGGCGGTAGAAGGAGATTTCCTCATCCTCGGGCAGGTCGCGGATCAGTTCCACCTTGTAGGGCTCGCCGCGCTCCTCCATGTAGGCGATGGCCTCCTCGCGGGGCAAAGTGAAGCGCACCTCGCGGTCGTTCTTTTTGATGATGCGGGCCATTTCCTTCTCGATCTTTTCCACGATTTCGGGGGTGAAGGGCTCGGCCACGTCAAAGTCGTAGTAAAAGCCGTTCTCAATCGCCGGGCCGATGGCCAGCTTGGCGCCGGGCACCACATTCTGCACGGCGGCCGCCAGCACGTGGGAGGCGGTATGGCGCAGCACGCGCCTGGCCTCCGGGTCGTCAAAGGTTAAAAACTCCAGGCTGCCATCGCCGTGCAGGGGATGGGCCAGCTCCACCAATTCGCCGTTGAAGCGCGCGGCCACGGCGCTCTTTTTGATGTCGCCCTCCTGGTTGCGCAGAATGTCCAAGGCGTTGGTGCCTTCGTCAAACTGATGCTTTTGTCCGTGTAACAGGATCTCCATGTGTTCCTCCTTAATATTCGGCTGCCGCCCGAAATGAAAAAGCACCCGTCCCCTGAGGGACGGATGCGATGCATCCGCGGTTCCACCCTGATTGCCGGTCTGGCCGGCCGCTTGGCACCGCTGTATCGCGCGGCTCGCGTCCCGGTCGGGCGGTGGTGCCTTGGCTCTCCTTGCCTGGATGCGCTTGCAGCCGCGGCGCATTCCTCTCTGTAGGCGGTGGAGCGAGGCCTGTCCTCCCTCATCCCATGGAATAAAGCCAGTATAGCGCGCAAAAGGCAAAGGCGTCAAGGTGTACAGGGCATAATACTAAACTCAAACCTTCATGCTTTGATGGGGCTTGTCTTTTTCCGCCTGCGCATTGCCTCTCTCGGTCAGCGTAGCGCTGCTACGCCTTCTTCACTCGGCTTCACGCAGCCGAAAAAATCTTGCGCCCATCCTTGCATCAACGTTTTCGTTTAGTATAAATGTGCAGCGCCGGACCTTCCGCCTTGCTGCAGCTATTCTATTGAAACATGAGGGGCTGTCCGTCATTCCGCCGCAAACAACATAAAAGGAGAGCATATGATAGAAGACAAACCTATTCACTTTACTTCTTCAAAAATATATGAAGACTTTATTTCACTCTCTCAAAATTAATTAAATTTTAATAACAAAATCAATTGTAATGTGTGTCGAGTTATTGTATACTAAAGTTGTTTCGGGTAGAAACCGGGGCTATAATACTGAAAAGGAGCACTCAATGAAGCGTGTTATTCGTTCCCTTCGGGACGGGTTGCCTCTGTTCAAGGCCTTGGCCTCAGAAACCAGAATTGCCATTCTCGAACTGCTGATGAAGGAAGGCCCCATGCGGATGACGGCGATTGCCGAATCGCTGAAGATCACCGGGGGTGCCATCACCAGCCACGTCAAGCTGCTTAACGAAGCCGGTTTGCTTCAGATCGAGCAGCGCGGCGGCAAGCATGGCATTCAGAAGGTATGCAGCGCCAGTGTGCCCAACATCACCCTTGATGTGCGGGAAAGCAAGGCCTGACCTGTTTTCGTGCCACACACAAGCCCGCCGGTTGGCGGGTTTGCTTCATTCTACCAAACTCAAACCTGAACGCTTCAATGGAGCTTGTCCTTTTCCGCCTGCGTATTGCCTCTTTCGGTCGGCGTAGCGCCGCTACGCCTTCGTTATTCGGCTTCACGCAGACGAAAAATCCTGCGTCCATTCTTGCGTTAACGTTTTCGTTTGGTATTGTTCCTCTTGCTGCGAATTGCTGTACTGAGCGCTGCCCGTTTGCTTGGGCGCAAGATTGGCGAAGATACCCGCTGCGGGCTGCCTTCGCGCTTTTCACAGGCCCCTCAATATGGTATACTTCCTTGACAGGGAGGTGATTTGATGCGCAGCATGACGGGCTATGGACGGCATGCCGTTCGGCAGGACGGGCGGGAGGTAGCGGTGGAGCTGAAAAGCGTCAATCACCGGTACCTGGATATCAGCTTCCGCCTGCCCAGGGAGATGCAGTACCTGGAGGCGGACATGCGAAGCCAGATCACCGGCGCGCTGTCGCGCGGGCGGGTGGATGTGGTGCTGACCTATGCCAACCAGCGCGGCGATGCCCGGCAGGTGTCGGCCGACATGGCGCTGGCGCAGGCCTACCACAAGGCCTTCAAGCGCCTGAAGAAGGAACTCTCCTTGTCTGGCGGGCTGCGGTTTGCCGACCTGGCCGCCGTGCCCGGGGTACTGACGATGACCCAGGCGGCGGAGGACGAGGAAGCGGTATCGGCTTTGGTGCATCAGGCCCTGTCGGGCGCGCTGGAGGCGCTGGCTGCCTCGCGCGAGCGCGAGGGCAGCGCCATGCAGGCGGACATGCTTACTATGTCAGAGCAGCTGGAGCGCATCCACCAGGACATCGCCGCCCTTGCCCCCGAGCAGCCTGCGCGCTATGCCCAGCGGCTGACCGAGCGCCTGCGGCAGCTGCGCCCGGAGGAAACAGACCCCCAGCGCCTGGCGCAGGAGGTGGCCCTGTTTGCCGATCGGTGCGCGGTGGATGAGGAGTTGGCGCGCCTGCGCGCCCACCTGGATAGCCTGCGCGACCTGCTGCACGACCCGCAGCCTGCCGGCCGCCGGCTGGATTTTCTGGTGCAGGAGATGAACCGCGAGGTCAACACCATTGGCAGCAAGGCCAGCGAGCTGGCCATCACCCAGTTGGTGCTGGATGCCAAGAGCGTGCTGGAAAAGGTGCGCGAGCAGCTTCAAAACATCGAATGATATCAGCAGCGAAGGGGAGGGGACCGGGCACATGAAGGAGCAGCGCAGGGGAATGTTGTTGGTGATCTCGGGCCCCAGCGGCACGGGCAAAGGCACGCTGTGCGAGCGGCTGCTGCGCAGCGACCCCAGCATCATGTTCAGCGTTTCGGCCACCACGCGCAAGCCCCGGGAGGGCGAGGTGGATGGCGTGCACTACCACTTCATGGATGACGCGCAGTTTGACCGGCTGCTGGCGGAAGATGCCTTTCTGGAGCACGCCACCGTGCACGGCCACCGCTACGGCACGCTGAAAAGCCAGGTGGAAACCACCATTGAGGCCGGCCGCAACGTGCTGCTGGACATCGACCCCCAGGGCGCGCTGAGCGTGATGGACAAGATGCCCGAGACCGTCAGCGTGTTCATCCTGCCGCCCAGCTACTCTGCCCTGCGCGAGCGCCTGCGCACCCGCAATACCGACGACCCGGACGAGATTTTGAAGCGCCTGTCCAACGCCTATGGCGAGGTGCGCCTGCTCAAGCACTACAAGTACGCGCTGGTCAACGACCAGCTGGACCCGGCCTTCCAGCGCCTCAGCGCCATCATTCTGGCCGAGAAACACCGCACCATCCGCTACTTTCCCGAGATTTACGAGGACTAAGGAGGAACCCCATGCCCATTAACAAGCCTGGCATTGAAAAGCTCAGAGAAAAGACCGACTCCAGCTACACCCTGGTGGTGATGGCCGCGCGCCGCGCGCGCCAGCTGATGGACGGCGCCCAGCCCCTGGTGGAGCAGCACGACGAGGAAAAGCCCCTGGCCAGCGCCATTGAGGAGATCAACCGCGGGCTGGTGGCCTACCACCGCAAGCTGGAGGATGAGCAGTAAGGTGAGCACCCTCAAGGGCAAGACCATTGTGCTGGGCGTGACCGGCGGCATCGCGGCCTACAAGGCATGCGAGCTGGTGTCGCGCCTCAAAAAGGCGCAGGCGCAGGTGCACGTCATCATGACGCGCAACGCCTGCGAGTTTGTGCAGCCCCTCACCTTCCAGACCCTCAGCGGCAACCCGGTGGCCACGGACACCTTTGCCAACCCCCAGTTCTGGGAGGTGGAGCACATCGCCCTGGCGCAAAAGGCCGACCTGTTTGTGGTGGCCCCGGCCACCGCCAACGTGATCGCCAAGCTGGCCCACGGCCTGGCCGACGACATGCTGACCACCACCATTTTGGCCACCAAGGCGCCCGTGCTGATTGCCCCGGCCATGAACACCCAGATGTACCGGGCCGAGCCCACCCAGCGTAACCTGGATGCTTTGCTGGCGCGCGGCATGAAGACCGTGGGCCCGGGCGGCGGCCTGCTGGCCTGCGGCGATGTTGGCGCGGGCCGCATGAGCGAGCCGGTGGAGATTGTGGACGCCATCGAGCAGGTGCTGGCCCCCCAGGGCGACTACGCCGGCCTCAAGGTGCTGGTGACCGCAGGCCCCACGCGCGAGCCGCTGGACCCGGTGCGCTACCTGAGCAACCGCTCCTCCGGCCGCATGGGCTATGCTGTGGCCGAGGCGCTGCTGGCCCGCGGCGCGCAGGTCACTTTGGTGACCGGGCCGGTCAGCCTGCCCGTGCCCGAAGGCGCGCAGGCGGTGGATATCACCACCACGCAGGACCTGTACGAGGCTGTGACCACCCGGGCGCCCGATATGGATGTGCTGATTCAGGCGGCGGCCCCGGCCGACTTCACGGCCGAGCAGGCAAGCGAAGAAAAGATTACCAAGCAACCCGGCCAAGGGCTGACGATGTATTTGCGCCAGACGCCCGATGTGGCCAAGGCGGCGGGCGAACACAAGCAGCCCCATCAGGTGTTCGTCGGCTTTGCCGCCGAGACCAGCCGCGACCTGCAAAAGGCCCGCCGCAAGATGGACAGCAAAAACCTGGACCTCATCTGCCTCAACGACGTGACCGAGCCGGGCGCCGGCTTTGACGTGGAGACCAACATCCTCACCCTGGTCACCCCCAATGCTGTGACAGCGCTGCCAAAGATGAGCAAGCGCCAGGCGGCCGACCGCCTGCTGGATGAGGTGCTCAAAATCCGCAGGGGCAAGGGGTGAGCCAGATCCCTCGCTATGCCCAGGTGATCGTGGATATTGCCCACGCCGACGTGGACCGGGTGTTCACCTACGCCATTCCCCAGGGGATGGCGCTTCCAATCGGCACGCGGGTGGAGGTGCCCTTTGGCCGCCAGGTGAAGGAAGGGTATGTGCTGGGCCACGCCGATACCGCCGACCTGCCGGACAGCAAGATCCGCGATATTATCCGCCCGCTGGAGGAGTACCCGGCCCTTTTGCCCCAGTTGGTGGCGCTGGCCCGGGAGCTGAGCCAGAGCGCCCACTGCCCCCTGGCCGAGACCCTGCGGCTGATGATCCCCGCCCAGATGCGCGGCGGCCGCGTGCGCGTAAAGACCGAGAAGGCAGCGCAGCTGCTGGTGTCGGGCGAAGAGATGGCGCAGGCCAGGGCCGCCCAGAGCCGCGCGCCCAAGCGCCGCCTGCTGATCGACCTGATGGCCGATGGGCAGGTGCACCCGGTGAGCGAGCTGGCCCTGCTGGTGCGCAGCCCGCTGGAGGCCCTGCGGGTGCTGGAGGAGGCTGGCATCGCCCGTGTGTTCGACCGCGAGGTGCTGCGCGCCCCCTACCCGGATACCCCGGCCCGCGAGCAGGACCCGGTGCTTACCCCCGCCCAGCAGGAGGCGCTGGGCGAGATTGTGCCCGCGCTGAAACGGCGGGAGGGTGCCTTTTTGCTGCATGGCGTCACCGGCTCGGGCAAGACTGAGGTCTACATCCGCGCGGTGCGGGAGTGCCTGTGCATGGGGCTGGGGGCCATCGTGCTGGTGCCCGAGATTGTGCTCACGCCCCAGATGGTCAGCTGGTTTCGCGCCCGCTTTCAAAATGAGGCGGCGGTGCTGCACTCCCGGCTGTCCGCGGGCGAGCGGTTTGACGAGTGGCGGCGCATCCGCCAGGGCGCGGCGCGGGTGGTAATCGGCGCGCGCTCAGCGGTGTTCGCGCCGGTGGACGACCTGGGCCTCATCATCGTGGATGAGGAGCATGAGGGCAGCTACCTGTCCGAGCGCGTGCCCCAGTACGATGCCCGCGAGGTGGCGCACAGCCGCGCCCGGCGGGAGGGGGCGGTGGTGCTGATGGCCAGCGCCACGCCGTCCATCCTCAGCTTTGCCAAGGCACAGCGCGGCGACTATACGCTGCTGGAGATGCCCGAGCGCGTCAACGGCCTGCCCCTGCCGGAGGTGACGGTGGTGGACATGCGCGAGGAGTTACGGCTGGGCAATAAGGGTATGTTCTCTACAGTGCTGCTGGAGGAGCTGGACCACTGCATGGCCCAGGGGCAGCAGGCCATGCTGTTCATCAACCGGCGGGGCTACGCACCCAGCGTGGTGTGCCGCCGGTGCGGCCATACCATGGGCTGCACCGCCTGCGATGTGAGCCTCACCTGGCATGCGTGGGACAGCCGGCTGCACTGCCACTACTGCGGGCAGACCAGCCCCATGCCCGAGCGCTGCCCCCAGTGCGCATCTCCCTACCTGCGCACCTGCGGTGTAGGCACCCAGCGCGTGGAGGAGGAGGTGGCCCGCCGCTACCCCAATGTGGAGGTGGTGCGCGTTGACAACGACACCACCACGCTCAAGGATTCGCACCGCGAGCTGATCAACCGCTTCCGCTCGGGCAAGGCGCGCATCATGGTGGGCACCCAGATGATTGCCAAGGGGCTGGATTTCCCCCAGGTGACGCTGGTGGGCGCCGTGCTGGCCGACCTGTCGCTCAACCTGCCGGACTTCCGTTCGGCCGAGCGCAGCTTCCAGCTGTTAACGCAGGTGGCCGGCCGCGCCGGGCGCGCGGACAAGCCGGGCCGCGTGGTCATCCAGACCTACCAGCCCGAACACTACGCCGTGGTGGCGGCCGCCGGGCAGGATTACCGCAGCTTCTTCGGCGTGGAGTTTGCCCGCAGGCGGCGCGACCTGTACCCGCCCTTTACCATGCTGGTGCGCCTGCTGTGCCAGGCCAAGGACGAACAGACGGCGCGCGGCATCAGCGCCGGCATCTACGCCCGGGTCGAGCGCCTGATGGAGGAAAACCCAGGCTGGAAGCGGCGCGTGCTGTTTTACCGCGAGGACGAGGCGCCCATCCGGCGCATCATGGGGCGTGCCCGCGCCCAGGTGTTTTTGAAGCTGCTGGTGCACCCGGACAGCGAGCAGGTGCTCAAAGCCCTGCAGGAGATTGCCAAACAAGACTGGCCAGGCGAGGTAGCGCTGGAGATTGATCCGGCCTCGCTGGCATAACGGAGGAAATATGGCCCCCAAGAAGATTCTGACCATCGGCGAGCCGCTGCTGCGCGCCGTCAGCCACCCGGTAAAAAAGTTTGATGCCCGCCTGGGCATGATCGTGCGCGACATGACCGAAACCATGTACGATGCCGACGGCGTGGGCCTGGCCGCCCCCCAGCTTGGGCTGATGCGGCGCATCATCGTGATTGACGCGGGCGAGGGCGTGCGCGCCTACATCAACCCGGAGATCATCGACACCCAGGGCGAGGTGAGCATGAACGAGGGCTGCCTGAGCGTGCCCGGCCGCCGCGGCTGCGTCACCCGGCCCGAGATCGTTACCGTGCGGGCACAGGACGTCAAGGGCAAGCACTTTGAGGTGACGGCCGATGGCCTGCTGGCCCGCGCCCTGCAGCACGAGATAGACCACCTCAACGGCGTGCTGTATGTGGACCTGATGGACTATGAGATTTTCCCCGACGATGATGAGGACGAGGACGACCTGGACGAAGCGGTGGAAGCCTGATGCGCATTGTATTCATGGGCACGCCGGAGTATGCCGTGCAGTCGCTGGCCGCGCTGGTAGAGGCCGGGCATGATGTGGTGGGCGTGATTACCCAGCCCGACCGGCCAAAGGGCCGCGGCGGCAAGGTGCAGGCCCCGCCGGCCAAGCTGTACGCGCAAGCGCAGGGCATCCCGGTCTATCAGCCGCGCCGCATCCGCGAGGATGGCGTGGACGACCTGCGGGCCTTGCAGCCCGACCTGTGCGTGACGGCGGCCTTTGGGCAGATCCTATCCCAGGAGATCCTCGATATCCCCAGGCTGGGCACGCTCAACGTGCATGCCTCGCTGCTGCCCCGCTACCGCGGCAGCGCGCCCATCAACTGGTGCCTGATCCACGGGGAAAAGGTGACCGGCGTCACCATCATGATGACCGACCGGGGCATCGACACCGGCGACATGTTGATGCAGCGGGAGCTGGCCATACTGCCCGGGGAAACCGCGGGCGAGCTGACTGTGCGCCTGGGCGCGCTGGGCGCGCAGCTGCTGGTGGAGGCCATTTCGGCCCTGCAGGCCGGCACTTTGACCGCAACGCCCCAGGATGAGGCACGCATGAGCTATCACCCCATGCTGCGCAAGGAGATGGGCGCGGTGGACTGGACCTTGCCCGCGGAGACGATTGTCAACCTGATGCGCGGGCTGAACCCCTGGCCCGCTGCCTACACCGATTCGAGCCAGGGCCGCCTCAAGCTGCTGAGCGGCAGCGCCGAAATGGGGCGCAGCGCCCCGCCCGGCACAGTGCTGGAGGCCGATGGCAAAGCTGGCCTGCTGGTCGCCGCGGGCCAGGGGGCTGTGCGAGTGCATACCTTGCAGGCCCAGGGGGGTAAGGCCATGGCCGCCCGCGACTATCTGCGCGGGCACCCCATGCCGCAGGGAGAAATGCTCTTCACCAAGGAGAGCCAGGGAGGACAAGCATGAGCGAGCGCAACGACAAGAAGAAGGGCCCCTTCGGCCGCCCGGCCCCCCACAGGCAGGATGGCGAGCGCCGCTATGGCAAGCCGGC
>JAAZBU010000086.1 GCA_012513645.1 Clostridiales bacterium
ACCACCAGGCCCGGTATCTGTGCAAACAACTCCCGCATAGACAATCACCGCCTTAAAATGAAAGGAAATCTACGCAGTATTGTAATTGAATTTTATTATAAATGCAATCTTTTCGTAAAATTGAAGGAGTGGCGCAGGGGTGATTATCCCCGGGAAAGCAAGGCGCGCACCACATAGGAGGCCATGGCCAGCCCCATGGCGCCGGGTACAAAGGCCATGCTGCCCGGCGTGGCGCGGCGGGCGGATGCCTGGGCGGTGGGGTCATCCGCCTCCTGTTGCGATTGCGGCTGTAGCGGCACCTCGGTGGAGTAGGCCACAGGTAGCCGCGCAATGCCCCGCGCCCTCAGCTCCCTGCGCATCACCCGCGCCAGCGGGCAGACGGTGGTTTCAAACAGATCGCCCACCCTGAGGCAGGTGGGGTCCAGCTTGTTGCCGGCGCCCATGGCGCTGATCAGCGGCACCAGGGCAGCCTGCGCGCGCACGGCCAGCTCCACCTTGGCGGATACCATGTCCACGCAGTCCAGCACATGGTCGTATCGGGACAGATCAAACTCCCCCGCGTTATCCGCGGTGTAATAGACGGGGTATGTGCGCACCTGCGCATCCGGGTTGATGTCCAGCACGCGCCGGGCCATCAGCTCGGCCTTGCCCTGCCCCACGGTGCCCTGCAGGGCAATCAGCTGGCGGTTGAGGTTGCTTTGCGCCACCACATCGCCATCCACCAGATCCAGCGCGCCCACGCCGCTGCGGGCCAGGGCCTCGGCCGCGTAGCCGCCAACGCCCCCCAGGCCAAACACCGCCACGCGGCAGCCCGCCAGCCGCTCTACCCCCTCGCGGCCAATCAGCATGGCCGACCTGACCCTGGATGCATCCACCATCTTGCTGCACCTTTCCCCTGTGATGGTACCTAAGGTACCACAGCCCGGCCAGGTCAACAAGGGGCCGTTGCGCCTGTTCCAGTCGATAAAAAACAATAAAAACACATATCCTGCACAGACCGCCGCATGCGGCTGGCCCTATAATGGCTATTGGCATATATGTGAGATGGAGGGTGGCATGCAGCGGGATAACGGCGGGGTGCGCGGAGCGGCTTTGATCATGCTGGCCTGTGTCGCCTGGAGCTTTTCAGGCGTGCTGAGCAAGTGGACGCCCTGGGGCCCCCTGTCGCTGGTGGGCGCAAGGGCTGCCATGGCCGCGGTCGCGTTTGGCTTTCGCCGCGGCAGCTTCCGCGTGCGCTTTACCCCGGGCGTGGTGCTGGGAGCGCTGGGGGTGTCCCTCACCTCCACGCTGTTCATCATCGCCAACAAGATGACCACCGCGGCCAACGCCATCGTGCTGCAGTATGCCGCGCCCATCGTGGTGATTTTGTTCTGCTGGGTGTACTTCCGCCAGCGGCCTACCAAGCTGGACATCCTGGCGGCCTGCATCACAGGGGCCGGCGTGGTGCTGTGCTTCATGGGCGGCCTGCAGGGCGGCAGCCCGCTGGGCGACACGCTGGCGCTGCTGAGCACCTTCACCTTTGCCACCGTGTTTTTCGCGGCCCGCATGCCCAACACCGATCCCCTGGACTACACCTATCTGGGCAACCTGTTTTCGGCGCTGCTTCTGCTGGCCATACCGTTTGATCCCTCCTTTGTGGCGGACGCCCGGTCCGTCATTGGCGTGCTGCTGATGGGCCTGTCGCTCACGGTGGGGTATCTGCTGTTCTCCCAGGGGCTGCGCACGGGCGTCAACCCGGTGACCGCGGCCATCGTGGCCAATGTGGAGCCGGTGCTCAACCCGCTGTGGGTGTACCTGGTGATCGGCGAGCAGCCCGGCCCCTACACGCTGCTGGGGGCGGCGCTGGTGCTGCTGTCGGTCACCCTGTACAGCATCCTCAAGGGCAGGCAGGAGCAAAAGGCGCCCCCGGGCGTGGCTGACAGCTGAGCCGCCGTGGCCCGCTCCCCTTGTCCTTTGGTGGCTGCGCTTGTATAATGGTGAGTATCTTGGCAAAAGCGGAGGGCTGACATGGAAGCGGATGTGGGACGTACAAACTTTATATGGGACGCCATTGAGGAGGACCTGAAGAACGGCTGGTGCACCAAGGTGCACACGCGTTTTCCGCCGGAGCCCAATGGCTACCTGCACATCGGCCACTGCAAGGCGCTGGTGGCGGACTTTGCCACGGCGGAGAAATACGGCGGGCTGTGCAACCTGCGCTTTGACGACACCAACCCCGCCAAGGAGGAGACCGAGTACGTGGACGGCATTATGGCCGACATCCGCTGGCTTGGCTTCGACTGGAATGGCGGGCTGTACTTCGCCAGCGAATACTATGAGCAATGCTACCAGATCGCGGAGGACTTTATCCGCCGCGGCCTGGCCTATGTGGATGAACTCAGCCAGGAAGATATGCGCGCCTACCGCGGCACGCTAACCGAGCCCGGGCGCAACAGCCCCTGGCGCGACCGCCCGGCGGAGGAGAGCCTGGACCTGTTCCGCCGCATGCGCGCGGGCGAGTTCCCCGAGGGCAGCTATGTGCTGCGCGCCAAGATTGACATGGCGTCCCCCAACCTCAACATGCGCGACCCGGCCATGTACCGCATCCTCTATCAGGAGCATCACCGCACCGGCAAGGAGTGGTGCATCTACCCGATGTACGACTTTGCGCACCCGCTGGGCGACGCCATCGAGGGCATCACCCACAGCATGTGCTCGCTGGAGTATGAGGATCACCGCCCCCTGTACGACTGGGTGGTGGAGAAGGCGGGGTTCCGCGAGCCGCATACCGACAAGCATGGCGACCTGAGCCACGGGCCCCGGCAGATTGAGTTTGCCCGGCTCAACCTCACCCGCACTGTGATGAGCAAGCGCTACCTGCGCCGCCTGGTGGAGGAGGGCCATGTGTCCGGCTGGGATGACCCGCGCATGCCGACTTTGGTGGGCATGAAGCGCCGGGGCTATACGCCGGCCGCCATCCGCGACTTTGTGGATCGCATTGGCCTGAGCAAGGCCGACAGCGTGGTGGACCTCGCCCTGCTGGAGTACTGCGTGCGCAACGACCTGGGTGCCAAGGTGCCCCGCATGATGGCCGTGCAAAAGCCCCTCAAGGTGGTGCTCAACAACTGGCCGGCCGAAAAGACCGACCAGCTGCCCATCGAATACCACCCGGACCACCCCGAGTTTGGGGAGCGGATGGTGAGCTTTGGTAAGGAGCTGTACATCGAGACCGACGACTTTATGGAGGATCCGCCCAAGAAGTTCTTCCGGCTGCGTCCGGGCGGCGAGGTGCGCCTGAAGGGCGCCTATATCATCAAGTGCGAGGAAGTGGTCAAGGCGCCGGACGGCACCCTGAGCCACCTGATCTGCTCGGTAGACCTGGACAGCCGCTCGGGCAGCCCGGGGGCCGACCGCAAGGTGAAGGGCACATTGCACTGGGTAAACGCTGCCGACTGCGTGCCCCTGGCATTCCGGCTGTACGAGCCGCTGCTCAAGAGCAGCGAAGAGATCGGCGAGGATGTAGACCGCAAGGACTTCGTGGCCCAGCTTAACGAAAACAGCCTGACCACCCTCAATGGCTTTGGCGAGCGGGCACTGGAAACCGCGAGCGAAGGAGATACCTTTCAGTTCCTGCGGCTGGGGTATTTCTGTAAGGACAGGGACTCCACCGACGAGTGCGCGGTGTTCAACCTGGTGGTCGGCCTGAAGGACAGCTACAAGCCGGCGTAATCGGTTAGAAGTTATCGGTTAGGGGTTAGGGATTGCCCCAAATTCGGAATTCGGAATTGGGAATTCGGAATGACAGGCATGAGGGAGGAACCATGTCCTGACTTGTACATGTACAAACGGCAACCAACAACTCCTAACTGCTAACTCCTCACTGCTAACTGTTCGTCTCATATTTTTTCTCTGCATATAAAAGGAGTTGCTCATGTCCCAAGTTAGAACCCGCTTCGCCCCTTCCCCCACGGGCTATCTGCACCTTGGGGGGCTGCGCACGGCGCTGTACACCTACCTGCTGGCCCGCAAAAACAACGGGGTCTTCATCCTGCGCATCGAGGATACCGATCAGGAGCGGGAGGTGCCCGGCGCCATCCAGCTGATCTACGATTCGCTGCGCGCGGCGGGGCTGCAGTATGACGAAGGGCCGGACGTGGGCGGCGACTATGGCCCCTACATCCAGACCCAGCGCAAGCACCTGTACCTGCCCCATGCCATGCAGTTGGTGGAAAGCGGCCACGCCTACCCCTGCTTTTGCACCAAGGAGGAATTGGAGCAGCGCCGCCAGGCCGCCGTGCAGCGCGGGGAGACCTTCAAGTATGACAAGCACTGCGTGTCCATCCCCAGGGAGGAGGCCAGGCAGCGCATGGCCTCGGGCGAGCCCTATGTGATCCGCCAGAATGTGCCGCTGGAGGGCTACGCCGGCTTTGACGACCTGCTCTACGGCCGCATCGAGGTGGAGTGCGCCACGCTGGATGACAACGTGCTCATCAAGGCGGACGGCCTGCCCACGTACAACTTTGCCAACGTGGTGGACGACCACCTGATGGGCATCACCCATGTGACGCGCGGCACGGAGTACCTGTCCAGCGCCCCCAAGTACAACCTGCTGTACGAGGGCTTTGGCTGGACGCCCCCCACCTATGTGCACCTGCCCGTGGTGATGAAGGATGCCACCCGCAAGCTCAGCAAGCGCCACGGCGATCCCTCCTTCGAGGATCTGCTGGCCATGGGCTTCCTCAAAGATGCCATCATCAACTTCATCGCCCTGCTGGGCTGGAGCCCGGGAACAGACCGCGAGTTCTTCACGCTGGATGAGCTGGTGGAGGCCTTTGATACCAAGGGGCTCAACAAGTCCCCCGCCATCTTCAACATGGAAAAACTGGTGTGGTTCAACACCGAGTACATCCGCCAGCTGGACCCGGCAGCCTATCTTGACCTGGTGCGCCCCTGGTTTGACCAGGCGCTGGCCGGCACGCAGATCGACTACGAGCGGCTGGCCGAGCTGATGCAGGGCCGCACAGAGGTGTTCAACCTGGTGCCGGACATGGTGCGCTTTTTAAGCGATATGCCGGCCTACGAGCTGGACCTGTACATCCACAAAAAGCAGAAGTCCTCGATAGAGAGTTCCCTGGACGCGCTGCGCTTCATGCTGCCCGTGCTGGAAAAGATCGACCCCTGGCAGGAAGGCGAGATTCACGACCGCATCATGGAGGCCATTGCCGCCGACGGCCGCAAGAACGGCCCGGTGCTGTGGCCCCTTCGCATCGCAATGAGCGGCCAGCTGAGCACGCCCGGCGGCGCCATCGAGGTCGCCTACCTGCTGGGCAAGCAGGAAGCCCTGCGCCGTGTGCAGACCGCCATCGACCGCCTGGCCGAGGCCCCGGCACAGTAACGCCGCTTAGCAAATACTTGGAAAGGAGGCACCCGCATGAGGGAGCGCACGGTGAACAGCTGGGATGAGCTGCAGGCAGCCGTCTTTGAAGATGTGTGGGATGCCTCCGTCCAGCGCTACCGCGACAACCGCGTCTTTCGCGGCGTAAAGGACAGGCACTGGGACATGATCCCCGCGCTCAACCGATGCTGCGCCCACAACCTCGATTTGGAGAGGCACATCCTGCGCAGCTTCCGCCGGTATGGCTACGCGGAGCTCCAGGGCATCAACTCCTTCTGGCAGCTGCTGGCAACCGGGCAGCACTACGGCCTGCCCACCCGCCTGCTGGACTGGAGCTATTCCCCCCTGGTGGCCGCCCACTTTGTCACCGAGGATGTGAGCGCCTACGACCGCGACGGCGCCATCATCATCGCCGACATGGATGTCATCAACGCTTTGCTGCCCGACCCGCTGGGGCGCATCCTGCGGCAGGACGCGGTGAGCGTGTTCTCCCAGGACACGCTGGACCGGGCTGCCCCTACGCTGGAGGAGTTTGCCGCCCTGTCCGACCATCCCTTCTGCCTGTTCTTCGAGCCGGCCTCGGCCGTCAGCCGCATTGAGAATCAGTACGCGCTGTTCTCCGTATCAAGCGACGCAAGCCTGCTCATCGACCGCCTGCCGGGGGCCGAGGAAGCCTTCACCCGGCTCATCATCCCCCACACGGCCAAGCTGGAGATTCGCGATAAGCTGGACTACATCAACATCTCCGAGCGCCTGCTCTACCCCGGCCTGGGCGGCGTATGCCGCTGGATTACCAGACGCTACGCCCCGCTGGGGCCAAAGTACAACCGGATGCCCATGCCTCACGATATCAATTCACTTGAAGGAGAATGAACGCACCCATGGACATTTCAGTACTGTTGAGAGACCTGTTTTCCGGCGTCACCTTCCTGTTTTCAATGGCCGGCATCAAGACGCTGGTGATGTTCATCATTGCCGGCGTGCTGATCTACCTGGCTGTCAAGAAGGACTATGAGCCCGCCCTGCTGCTGCCCATCGGCTTTGGCGCCATTTTGGCCAACCTGCCCCCGGTGCTGGAGATGATGGCCCCGGCGGTCATCGGCACGGAGGATGCCCCGGGCTTCCTCAAGGTGCTGTTTGACGCGGGCATCGCCAATGAGCTGTTCCCGGTGCTGATCTTCATCGGCGTGGGCGCCATGATCGACTTCACCCCGCTGCTCAAGGACCCATCCATGATTTTCTTTGGCGCGGCGGCGCAGTTCGGCATCTTCGCCACCTTTTTGGTGTCCATTTTGCTGATTCCCTTTGTGGTGCCGGGCGCCGATGACAGCCTGGTGCTGCGCCTGGCCAGCGCCATTGGCATCATCGGCGCGGCGGACGGCCCCACCACGCTGTATGTTGCCAACCACTTCCAATTGGTGGAGTACATGGCCCCAATCTCGGTGGCCGCGTACAGCTATATGTCGCTGGTGCCCGTCATTCAGCCGCCGGTGATCCGCGCGCTGACCACCAAGGCCGAGCGCCAGATCCGCATGGACTATCAGGAGCAGAAGTCCTCCCGCACGGCGCTGATCCTCTTCCCGGTGATCGTCACGCTGGTGGCGGGCATTCTGGTGCCCATGTCGGCGCCGCTGGTGGGTGCCTTGATGTTCGGCAACCTGATCCGCGAGTGCGGCGTGCTGGAGCGCCTGAGCAAAACCGCCCAGAATGAGCTGGCCAACCTGGTTACCATTTTGCTGGGCGTGACCATCGGCTCCACCATGGTGGCCAACAACTTCCTGCGTTGGGACACGGCGCTCATCATGGCGCTGGGCCTGTTCGCCTTCGTGTTTGACACGGCGGGCGGCGTGCTGTTTGCCAAGCTGCTCAACCTGTTCCGCAAGAACAAGGTCAACCCCATGATCGGCGCGGCCGGTATCTCGGCCTTCCCCATGAGCGCGCGCGTCATCCAGAAAATGGCCAAGGAAGACGACCCCTATAACTTTGTGCTGATGCAGGCGACCAGCGCCAACGTATCCGGGCAGCTGGGCTCCATCGTGGCCGGCGGCATGATCATCACGCTGGTGAGCATGCTGCTGAACATGTGATCAGGTAAGGAGGAAAAGATATGTCCGTATTCACGAAGGGCCTGGTAGCCACCGCTTTGGGGCTGGCCGGCGTGTTCCTGGTGCTGGCGCTGTTCTTCATCGCCATCAAACTGCTGCAAAAAATTGGCCCCGGAGAGGCCAAGGAGTAAGCAAATATCTCTGTATAGTACGCGCGGGCGGCCATTAGCCGCCCGCTTTCGTTAATGCACGATGTTCTTGATCCAGCGGCCGCGCCGCACGATGGTCAGCCCGATGCTCATCTTGATGATGCCGGCCGCCTCACACAGGGGGTACAGCCAGATAATCGGGATGTCGGTCCAGTGGGTGAGCGCCAGCGCCAGCGGGATGTTGATGGCCCACATGTAGCCGGAATCAAACAGGAATGTGAGCACGGTGGCACCGCCCGAGCGCAGCGTGAAGTAGCAGGCGTGGGAGGTGGAATACATCGGCATAAACAGCGCCATCACCAGCATAAACCGGGTGGCCAGGTGGCGCACATGGTCGGTTGTATTGTACAGCAGCGGGAAATACGGCGAGGCCACCACCATGATCCCGCCGATGACGACACAGCAGGACGCGCTGAAGAATATCAGCCGCCACACATCCCGCCGGGCCTCCACCATGCGGTTGGCCCCCAGGTGCTGCCCGATCATGGTGGCGATGGCGCTGCCCATGGAGATAAAGAACAGGTTGAACATGCTGTTGACGGTGTTGGCAATGTTCATACCGGCCAACACATCCAGCCCGCGCAGGGAGTAGATCTGGTTCAGGGTGGCCATGCCCATGGACCAGAGAAACTCATTGACCAGCAGGGGCGCGCCCTTTTTGAACACATTCTTGGCCAGCCGCAGCGGCACCTTGAGCGTGCGGTAAACGCCGTGCATAAACTCAAACCGACCGGAGCTGCCGTGCATGGCCCGCGCGATGATGGCCAGCTCAACAAACCGGCTGAACACCGTGGCAATGGCCGCGCCCTTCACGCCCAGCATGGGGAAGCCCAGGTTGCCGTAGATCAGCAGCCAGTTGCCCACCAGGTTGGTCAGCACCGCGGCAATGCCCGCGCGCATGGGCACCAGCGTCTCCCCCGTCTCGCGCAGCGTGCCGGCGTAGGCCGTGGTGAGCGCGAAGGGCAGGAAGCCGATCATCATGATATGCAGGTAGTCAAGCCCATGCTCCAGCATGCGGTGCGCCACCTGCGGATCGCCGTCACCGGTCAGGTACAGGCTGACCAGGTCCCTCCCCCAGCCCCCAAAGACGGTGAAGAACAGCGCAAGCAGGCCCATCAGCACCCACAGCTTCATGCGGAAGGAGTTGCGCACCCCTTCGAGGTCCCCTGCGCCAAAGAACTGCGCGCCAAAGATGCCCGGCCCCGACAGCCCGCCAAAGATGCACAAGTTGTAGACAAAAATCAATTGATTGCCGATGGCCACGCCGGACAGCTCCGCCGTGCCCAGCTGGCCCACCATGATGTTGTCAAGCAGGTTGACAAAGTTGGTGACAAACATCTGCACGATGATGGGCACAATCAACTTGGCGACCGTGCGGTAGAAAGCCCGGTCGCCAATAACAGTTTGCTTCAAGCGGTTCATCAGGCTCAATGCCATCCTCCTGCCGCGCTCAGGGTTGTTCCCACACGCGGACAAAATCGTACATCATGATCGATGCGGCCACCGCCGCATTGAGGGACTCGGCCCGGCCGGGCATGGGCAGCCGCAGCCGCTGTGTGGCCAGGGCCAATACATCCGGCGACAGGCCGCCCCCCTCGCTGCCAATCAGCAGGCACACGCGCTGGCCGCTGGGGCCGCGCTGATAAAAGGAGGCGCCCTCCAGGCTGCCCGCGATGATATCATAGCCGTCCATCTCGCGCAACTGATCGGCCAGGCTGTCGCACTGGCACACCGGCAGGCGGAAGGCCGCGCCCATGGCGGCGCGAAGGGCCTTGGGCGAGTATGGGTCGGCGGACTGCCGGTCCAGCAGCAGGCCGGTAAAGCCTGCTGCATCCATCGTGCGCAATATGGTGCCCACGTTGCCCGGGTCCTGCACGCCGTTGAGCGCCACCACGCGGTAGCCAAGGCCATTCGGCCCGGCATCTGCCGGCAGGCGGCACAGGGCTGCAATGCCCTGGGGCGTCCTGGTATCGCTGATCTGGGAAAAGGCCTTGGCAGACAGCACCTGAACAGGCAGGCCGCTGTGCAAGTGGCGGGCAAACTGCTCTTCACGCCCCGTCTGCACCAGCAGGCTGATCGCCTGCCCCTCGCGGATGGCCTCACCGCACAGGTGATCGCCCTCCGCCAGATAGCGGCCCTGGCGCTGCCGCTCGCCGCGCGTATTCAGCGCGCGCAGGGCCTTCACCTCGGCCGCCGTGGCCGTGGGCAGCATGTTCACAGCCGGGCCAGTGCCCGCGGCATGGCCTCACACAGCGGCCGCAGCAGGGCAGTATCCGCGCCCTGCTGCCTTGCAAAGGGAATCAGCCAGCAGCACAGCGCAAAGTCCAGCGCGGCATCCGCACCGCCGCTTAACAAGGCGGGCGCGCTGCGCAGGTAGCGCAGCAGGTCGAGCTTGAGCGTCAGCGGCAGCGGGCAGCCGGCCTCGGCCAGCAGCCGTTCGGCCTCCTCCAGCAGGGCGGTCGCCTGTACGGGGATCTCCTGCCCCTCACCTTGCAGCGCTGCATGCAGCTGGGCCGCGTCCCGCGCGGCACCGGGTGATGCTGGCAGCCGTCCCCCAAAGCCGGGGCGCACCTCCATGAGGATGCACGGCCACAGCATGGCCTGCTCCTCCGCCGGCTTGGCCTGGGCCTGCACATCCTGCGCCGCGAAGAGCTTGGCGTACCCCAGGCGTGCTGCCTCAGCCTGCCCAACCCCCAGCGCCTGCCCGATCAGCCGGACCGCCAGCCTGGCATCGGGCAAATAGCGCGCCGTCAGCCGCAGGCCGGGAAACAACAACAGGTGCAGCAGCAAATTGGCCGCGTCGTCCCGATCCATCTCGTAGCCGGCCTGTACGAAGATGCCCTGCAGCGCGTCCACAGCACCCTCAAAGGGCGCTTCCGGCGCGGGCGCGGCAACCGCTTCCTCTAAGGACGCCTCAGCCTCAGCCTCCGGCTGCGCCTCATCCGCCACTGCCTCTTCCGCCGCCTCAGGCGCCGGCTCGGCCTCGGCAGGTTCTTCCTGCTGCACATCCTGCTCAGCAGCAATGGCTGCCTGAGGGATCTCAATGAGGGCTGTCTGCGGCCAGTAGAACAGGCGCTCGCGGCCGTCGGGCATGGATACGGCATACAGGCGGTTGTCATCCGGGGCGATGCAGCTAAGCGCGTCCACCGGCTCCCCGCTGCCCCGGTCAAAGGGCCCCTGGATGTGCCCACCCTTGCGCAGGTAATAGGCAGGCGTGCCGGCCACCGCCGCGCGGCCTTCCGAGATTACCTCGTACAGCACCACATCCTCCAGGTTGCGCACGGCGTCGGAGTAGATGACAAAGCGGTTGTGCTCGCCCCGCTGGGGGGCATAGTTTTTGTTGGGGCGCACCTTATCCAGGCCCGGGGTGGTATCCCTGAGGTTGATCAGGCACAGTGTGTCCAGGCTGCGCATGCGCTCTTTAAATGTATGCTGTTCATGTCGGTCGGGCACGATGCGCAAAAAGCCGTCGTCGCCAAATTCGTCCAAATCCTCCTGCTGCACGGGGCCCTTCTCCCCCAACAGTGGCCGCACGCGAAACAGTACGCGCTGGGTGTTGTCCTCCTCGATGACGGCCAAAAAAAGCCTGCCGGATAACTCCATAAAAATTCCTCCATAAATAAATCGATCAAAAACGGTCTGCCAGGCTATGACCATTCTAAAGGCAGCAGGCGGGGGCGTCAAGCACGCATCCGCTTGACCGGGCATCTATTCTTGCCTAATATGCCCTTATTGGCAACCACGCAGAGAGGAGCCCGCCATGCAGCGCTTGAAGAGGTTATTCCGCACCGAGGTAGACCCGTGGATGGTGGCCGAGATCGCCCTGGGCACCACGCTGAGCATTCTGGCTGCTGATGCCGCGGGCCTCAAGTACGGCGCCGTGGCCGGCATCACCACGCTGCTCACCATCCAGACCACCCGGGAGATGACCGTGCGCTCCGCGCTCAACCGCTACGCCGCCTTCCTGCTGATGGTGGCGCTGTGCGGGCTGACCATGCCGGCGCTTGGCTTTACCACGCCGGTGTTCGGCCTGTTTTTGCTGCTGTTTATCGGCCTGTGCTGGCTGCTGGGCCTGCAGGATGTCATTGCCAGCAATGCCGTGCTGGCCACCCACTTTTTGCTGGAGGGCAATATGGGCATGCCACTGATCGTCAACGCCTTCTGGCTGCTGACCATCGGCGCCGCGGTGGGGCTCGCCGTCAACCTGGTCATGCCCTACCGCCGTGCGCCCCTGGCCAAATACCGCGATGACATTGAGGACAACTTCCGCCACATCCTGCGCGTCATGGCGCAGCGCACGCTGTGCCCGGACTGCGAGGGCGTGGCGGAGGCGGCGCTCACTGTTGATTTTGAAGATACCGAGGCCAAGCTGGCCGGGTACGAGCGCGCAGCGCTGCGTGAACGCGGCAACCGCCTTTTTGGCGCCAGCGATTACCCCGTCGCCTACTTTCAGATGCGCTCCAGGCAGGCCAGCTTCCTGCGCCGCATGTGGGCCAACCTGGTGCGCACGCAGCGCAGCCATGGCCCAAACAGCCTGCTGGCCAACTTCTTTGAGGAAACGGCCGGCAGCTTTGGTGAGCGCAACAACGCCCTGCGCCTGCTGGCGCAGCTGGACGGCATTGACAGCCAATACGACAGCCTGCCGCTGCCAAGGGATCGCGGGGAGTTTGAGGACCGCGCGCTGCTGTATGCCATCACACAGGATTTGCGCGGCTTTTTGGAGATCAAGCGCGATTTTGTGGCCGGGCGAGCACCTGGCGATATGGATCGCTATTGGTAGCCGCAGTCGTGTTAAATTGACAGGCAGGGCACCTTGATGTAAAGTGGCTGAGGATTGTTAGGCAGGAGGGCAGCATGGGCATCATCGCGTCACGCAACCTGGAGGAGCAACGCCGCGAGCAGGGCGGCATCACCTATTTCGACCGGGGCGACCTGACGGGCGGCGACGGCAAGACCTACAGCCGCTACGCCATCCAGACCCACTTTGTCAACCGGGGCGAGGATCAGGCTGAGTTGGTAGAAAAATATGTGCGCCCCCTGTGGCGTGAGGGCGATGTGCTCAGCTTTGGCGCCAAGGTGATGGCCATGTGCGTGGAGAGCGTCAAAACCCGCGACGAGGTGAAGCCCGGCTTCTGGGCCAACCTGCTGTGGCGCTTTGCCGCCATCAACACCACCGGCGTCGGCATGCACGAGCCGTATAAAATGCAGTTAGTCATCGACATGGTGGGCCTGCCCCGCGTGTTGCTGGCGGCGGCGCTGAGCGCCGTCACCAAGCCCTTTGGCATCAAGGGCGTATTTTACCGCGTGTGCGGCAAGGGCGTGGGCGGCATCGACGGCTTTTATTTCCGCAGCAGCTTTGACATCTACAAGCAGCTTGCCCTCATCAACCCGGAAAACCCGCAGCAGCTGTGCGACGAGCTGTACGCAAAGACCGGCATGCCCGTGGTGCTGATGGATGCCAACGACATCCAGCGCGACCAGCTGGCCAAATCCCAGGGCTTCCCCTTGAGCGATGCGCAGATTCAGGACGCCCTGCGCGACAACCCCTCCGGCCAGGGCGACGAGCTGACGCCGCTCATCCTCATCAGGCCGCACCGCTAAACAATATATCCGCTACGCTGTCCGGCGCTTATCCAAAGGCGCCGGATTTGTCTTTACCTCGATCCCCTTGGGCACAACGAAGGACAGCGCCGAGGGCAGCACGCGCACCTCGGTCTCGTCCACATGATGCAGTTCGCCATCCAGCAGCACCACAAATTCGCCCTGCGGCCGGATGCGCACCCGCGTGGCGCGGCGGTAGACCAGCTCCCGCTGAATGCGCGGATCCTCCAGATGGGTGCCCTGCTTGTAGGCGTTCATCAGCGGCGCCAGCCGCATGCGGGACAGGGGCTTCACCAGGCAGACATCCAGCAGGCCATCGGCGTTGTCGCTCCGCGGTGCCGCGCGGTAGCTGCCGCCCACATACTGCCCGCAGGCGATGGTGCACAACAGCAGCTTGTCATCGTTGAGGCGCTCATCCCCCGCCCACACGGTGCAGCGGTGCCCCAACGGCTGCAACAGGGCCGATGCCACGCCCGTGGGATAGGCATTCTTACCGCCCAGCAGCGGCCAGCGGCGCACCCGCTCCATGGTCTGCGCCACGCGGGAATCCAGCCCAAAATGTACCATGTTGATGGCCACCAGCCCATTTACCTGCATCAGATCAACGGGCACTGCCTCGCCCGCCAGCTGGCGCTCCAGGTCCAGAAAGGCATCAATGCCGCCATAGTACTTCACATAGTCGTTGCCGCTGCCGCTGGGGTAGCACCCGACGGCTACATCGGGCAGCCCCCAGGCCGCGTTGACCACCGCGTTGAGCGTGCCGTCGCCCCCGCAGGCGTAAAAGCGCAGGGGCCCGGATACCCTGCCCCGCGTTGCGCGGATATAGTCCGCCGCCTCCCGGGCGGTGGCGGTAACGTGCACCTCCACCGCGTCGCTGCCCGCGTATTGCGCCAGACAACCCTCCACCTCCTGCCGGGCGTTGCCGCGCCCTGCATCCGGGTTGATCACAAATACATGCCGCATGAAATCCAAATCCTTCACAAAGATATGCTATCTTAACACCGGCCGCCGGGGAAGTAAACCCGCATCAGCCGGTATATCGCCGCCTGACTGTAGGAGTACCATACATATTGGACAACGAACCGGAAGGAGGGATAAAAGCAGAGAAAGAGGTCAAATCGGTTAGACTGTTGTTGCTCGACAACACTAACGAAAGGAACTCTTTCTCCATGAACAGT
>JAAZBU010000087.1 GCA_012513645.1 Clostridiales bacterium
AGCGCCTGCTGCGCGACCTGCGCGAGGCGCCCGAGCGCATCATCACCAACGACCCGGCGGCGCTGGGCGATACCGGCTTGCCCGTCACCCAGGCTGCCCACCCCATGCAGCTGCACGAGGTGCACCATAAATTGAGCCGCGCGCTGCGCCGCAAGGTGCTGCTCAACAGCGGCGCTTCGCTGGTGATCGACCCCTGCGAGGCCATGACCGTCATCGACGTCAACACCGCGCAGAGCATCGAGGGCCACGACCGCGGCCGCGCCTTGCTCAAGACCAACCTGGAGGCGGCGGAGGAGATTGCCCGCCTGCTGCGCCTCAGGCGCATGGGCGGCATCATCCTCATCGACTTTATCGACATGGATGCCCCGCAGGACCGCGAGCAGGTGCTTGCCGCCCTGCGCGAGGCCCTGGGCCGCGACCCGGTGAAGGCTGTGGTACACGGCTTTACCCAGCTGGGCCTGGTGGAGATGACCCGCAAAAAGGCCGATGAACCCCTGGCCTCGGAGCGGTTGATCCCCTGCCCGCGGTGCAGTGGTACCGGCTTTGCCCAGCGACCCCAGCCCGAATCCCCACCCCCCGACAAGGAGGAACCAGACCATGAACCGTGAACCCGTGCGCCACATCGGCCCAGAGGAGCTGGCCGAGCAGGGGCGCTTTGCCGCGCTGGTGCAGGCGCATCACAGCCGCCCGCGCAGCTACCATATCGTCACCTATGGCTGCCAGATGAACGCCCACGATTCGGAGACATTGGCCGGCACCCTCAGCGGCATGGGCATCGCAAATGCCCCCCGGCGCGAGGAGGCCGACCTGGTGCTCTTTAACACCTGCTGCATCCGCGACAACGCCGAGCGCAAGGCCCTGGGCAACATCACCTGGCTGAAGGAGATCAAAAAAAAGCGGCCCCACATGCTCATCGGCGTGTGCGGCTGCATGATGCAGCAGCGCGGCATGGCCGAGACCGTGCTCAAGCAGTACCCCTTTGTGGACATCGCCTTTGGCACGGGCAGCCTGTACCGCCTGCCCGAGTACCTGTACCTGGCCGTGGAGGAGAAGCGCCGAGTGATCGATGTATCCCGCGAGGAGAGCACCATCGCGGAGGGGCTGCCGGTGCTGCGCGAATCGCCGTTTAAGGCCTACATCAACATCATGTTCGGCTGCAACAACTACTGCGCTTACTGCATCGTGCCCTATGTGCGCGGGCGCGAGCGCTCGCGCCGGGCGGATGACATCCTGCGCGAGGCAGAGGCCCTGGTGGCCGATGGCGTGCAGGAGATCACGCTGTTGGGGCAAAACGTCAACTCCTACGGCAACGACACGGGGGAGATCCCCTTTGCCCAGCTGCTGCGGCGGCTGGAGGCAACGGGCATCCCAAGGCTGCGCTTTATGACCTCCCACCCCAAGGACCTGTCGAACGAGCTGATTGAGGAATATGCCCGCAACCGGGCGCTGGCCCCCCACCTGCACCTGCCCGTGCAGTCGGGCAGCGACAATATCCTGGCGGCCATGAACCGCCGCTACGACGTGCGCACCTATCTGGACCGGGTGGACAGGCTGCGCGCCGCCCGGCCCGATATCGGCCTGACGACCGACCTGATTGTGGCCTTCCCCGGTGAGACGGAGGAGGACTTTCAGCAGAGCATGGCGCTGGTGGAGCGCGTGCGCTATGACAGCGCCTTTACCTTCATCTATTCGGCGCGCACCGGCACCAAGGCCGCCGGCCTGCCCGGCCAGGTGGCCCCTGATGTGGCCAGCGAGCGCATTGAGCGGCTGATCGCCGTGCAGGAGGGCATCACCCGGGAGGTGCTGCACAGCCTGCGCGGCCAGCGGATGGGTATATTGGTGGAAGGGGCCTCTGCCCGCCGCCAGAGCCAGATGACCGGCAAATGCGGCCGCAACATCTCGGTCAATTTCACCGGAGGCCATGAGGGACTTGTCGGGCGCATCGTGCCCGTTCACATCACCGGTGCCGGCAGCAACACGCTGCGCGGCGAGTACATCAAGGAGGAAGAAACCACATGAACCAGGCCATACAGGAGGCGGCCCGCACGCTGGGCCAGCAGATCATGCAAAGCGAGACCTATATCAACATGCAGCGCCAGGAGGAGGCCGCCCTGGCGGACGAAGCCCTGCAAAGCCAGTACCGCGAGTATTCGCTGGCCCGCCAGCAACTGCAGGAGCTCAGCCTGCAGGATGAGCCCGACCCCGGCGAGATGGAGGCCCTGCGCATGGAGATTGAGCGCCTGGCCCACGAACTGCAGCAGACGGACACCATGACCGCCCTCACCAATGCCCGCAACGCCTTTGGGGCACTCATGGCCCGGGTGAACGACGAGCTGCAGCTGGTGCTCAACCCCGTGGGCGAGGACGACGAGGATGGCTGCCCCAGCGGCGGGTGCGAGGGTTGCCACGGGTGCAGCGTGCGATAATGCATTCGGTTCGAAGCGCGTAAACGCGCTTCGAACCGGGTGAAGCAAGCATCTGCAATCAAGTTTTGTATAATGAAGGAGTACCATGGCCCAGCTGACCCCGATGATGCAGCAGTATATGGAGATCAAGCAGAAGTACCCGGACGCGATTTTGTTCTATCGCCTGGGGGACTTTTACGAGATGTTCTTTGACGATGCGCTGCTGGCCAGCCGGGAGCTGGAGCTCACACTCACCGGGCGCGACTGCGGCCTCAAGGAGCGGGCACCCATGTGCGGCGTGCCCTACAACGCGGCCGATGCTTACATTGCCCGCCTGATCGAGCGCGGGCACAAGGTGGCCATCTGCGAGCAAACGGAGGACCCGGCGCAGGCCAAGGGGCTGGTAAAGCGCGAGGTGGTCCGCGTGGTGACGCCGGGCACGGTGAGCGACTACGGCAGCCTGCACGAGCGAGACAACAACTTCCTGTGCGCGGTGTATTTCACCGGCAAGCGAGCGGGCCTGGCTTTTTGCGATGTGACGACCGGGGAACTCTATGTGACGGCGCTGGAGGATGCCGCGCGCGATTTGCGCAGCGTGCTCTCCGCCCGGCGGCCAAGCGAAATCCTCACCAA
>JAAZBU010000088.1 GCA_012513645.1 Clostridiales bacterium
AAAAGCGTGCTCAAAAAAAGCCCTTTCATGGACCTGCCGATGCGCTACCATCCGTATAAGAATGCTAAGAAAACGTTGCCGTCGTGGCTGCTGAAGCATTAGGGATAAGAAAACGACCATAAAGCCCCGCATACAAGTGTAGGCGGGGCTTTCGGCATGTTACAGAAGGGATTGTGACACATTTCTGATACTGTACGCAACCATCAATGCAAGGGACAAATCATCCTGGAGCGTCTGCTATGGTCGACAAATATCAGTTAAATTGATAAAATGTCGATTATACTCGACAAAAATCAATTAAATTGATAAAATGTCGCTCGTACTCGACAAATATTAATAATAATGATATTTTGTCGAGTATAATAGACAAAGGGGTTGATGCGAATGATTATCAGAGAAAAGTATCTGGCACGGATACGGCCTTTTTATGATACGGATGTTATCAAGGTGATAACAGGCTTCCGGCGCAGCGGAAAGTCTGTTTTGCTGCAGCAAATCAAACAAGAGCTTGTGAGGGAGGACAGCCATGCCCTCATCATTAACTTCGAAAGCCACTTGTTTGCAGGCCTGTTGCAGCCTCAGCAGCTGGATGCCTATGTTGCTCAGTTTGCAGAGGGAAAAGAAGGGAAACTGTATTTATTTTTTGATGAAATTCAGCATGTGGACCAATGGGAGAAAAGCATCAATTCCTACCGAGTCACCTATGATTGTGATATCTATGTGACGGGCTCCAACTCGAAACTGCTGTCTTCGGAATTGGCCACCCACATCGCAGGCCGCTATGTGGCATTTACCCTGTATCCACTGAGCTACAATGAGTTCAGTCAAAACAACCAGACCTTTGACACCTACCTGCGCTATGGCGGCATGCCTTTTCTGCATCAGCTGTCTTATCAGCCGGAAGCCAGCAGGGTGTATTTGAACGATGTGTACAACTCGGTCATATTAAAGGATATCATCAGCCGCTATCAAATACGGGACGTGGACCTGCTGGACAGATTAGTAAAGTACATCCTGATCAACAATGGCAAAGTTTTCTCTGCCCGCTCCCTTGAAAAGTATTTTAAATCCGCAGGCCGCAAGGTATCGGTAGACACCATCCTCAATTACCTTGCCTACTGCGGGGAAGCTTTTCTGCTGTACCCGGTGAAGAACCAGGACATGAAGAGCAAGGAGTTTCTCACTGCCAACGACAAATATTACATGGTAGACCACGGGTTAAGGCTGCCTCTGGTAGCGAATCCGCTGAGTGACATCGGCCTGATACTTGAAAACATCGTGCTCATGGAAGCGCTCAGCCGTGGCTACCAGGTATCGGTGGGCAAGGTGGACGGCAAGGAGATTGACTTTGTGCTGCACAAAGGAAATGAAGTGCTGTACATACAGGTTGCCTACCTGCTGGCCGACCAGAGCACCATCGACCGGGAGTTTGGGGTGTATGGTCTGATTCAGGATAACTACGGGAAGTATGTGGTTTCCATGGATCGATTGGACTTTAGCAAGGATGGAATTATCCATAAAAATGCGGAGGAGTTCTTGGAGATGAAGGACTGGTAATAGGCATCCAGATGAAAGTTCTTTGGGGTGCGGGGGCTTTCTTTCAAGAAAGCCCCCGCAAAATGGTTCCCATCGTTCTCCTTTAGCCCCCGGCCTGCTCCTTACGCCTAATCAACTCCTGCACGGCGAAGCTGGCGACGTCCTCGGCGTACTTCTTGGGGCCGAAGCCGGCGTCGTAGCCCAGCTCCTTGGCCAGCTCGTGGGTGATGCGGGCGCCGCCGCAGACCAGAATCACCTGGTCGCGCATCTTTTCGGCCTCCAGCAGCTCCACCAGCTCCACCAGGTTGTGCAGGTGCACGTCCTTCTGGGTGACGGTCTGGCTGACCAGCAGCACATCGGCGTTGACCTCGCGGGCCTTTTTGATGAAGGCCTCGTTGGGCACCTGACTGCCCATGTTGTAGGCGCGCACATGCTTGTAGCGCTCCAGGCCGTAGTGGCCGGCGAAGCCCTTCATGTTCATGATGGCGTCGATGCCCACGGTGTGGGCGTCGGAGCCGGTGGAGGCGCCGACAAAGACGATGTCGCGGCCCAGCTTGTCTGCGATGAGCTGCTCAATCTCCTCCATCGACATGACGGGGGTATCCACATCGCGCACGCGGATGGCATCCGGCTCCACGCCATAGGGCACCATGCCGTACACCACATAGTGGCTGAAGCCTTCGCCCATGGGCTCGCAGTCGACCACGGCGGGGTCGGGCAGGCCCATCTGTCGGGCGATTTCGCGGGCGCACTCAATGCCGTGGGCGCCTGCGGCGACGGGCAGCGAGAAGGACAGCTGCACCTTGCCGTCGCCCATGGTATCACCGTAGGGTCTGATCATGCCGGCGCACCTCCTCGATTTTTTCCATGGCGGGGTTGAGATAGTCGGCGTGCTTTTGCACCACGCCCTCGGCGCCCTTGCCGCCATCCTGGGATCGCTTCACCTCGGCGAATACGCCCTGCTCCAGCGCCTCAAACAGCGAGCCCTGGGCGATGGTGCTGAGCAGCTCCTGGGCATGGGCCAGCACGGCCTGGGCGCGCTGCTGCACAATGCCGCCGGGGGCGTATTGAATCTCATCGGCGATGCTGCGCATGGTGGTCTGCACCATGCGGGCATTTTTGATGGCCAGGTGGCGGTCGGACAGGAAGGGGGTGTGGATGGCCTCGGTCATCATAGCCAGCAGGTGGATGGATTGGCCGGTCATCATGACAGCGGTATTGAACAGGGTGTCCTGCGCCTGGGTGTGGAAGATGTTGCCGGTGGAGTGCTTGGTGGGCGGCATGTATTTCAGCGGCGCCTCGGGGAAGATCTCCCGCGCCATCTGCGCCTGGGCGATCTCGTACAAAAAGCCGTTTTCCACCATGGGGTCGATCTCAAAGGCGTGGCCCAGGCCCATCTGGCGGGCGGGCAGCCCGGCGGTGAGGGCAAAGGCCTCGTTGATGAACTGGCTGGCCAGCACGGTGTGGGCATTCTCCACCGCGTCGGCGGTGGTGAGGTAGTTGTCCTCGCCCGTGTTGATGGTGATGCCGGCCACCGCGTTGAGCGAGCGGGAAAAGTACTGATCCACGAACGTGCGGCGCATGTTGATATCGCGGAAGATGATGCCGTACATGCTGTCGTTGAGCATCATGTCCAGCCGCTCCAGCGCGCCCATGGCGGCGATCTCGGGCATGCAGAGGCCGGACGCGTAGTTGACCAGCTTGATGTAGCGGCCCAGCTGCTCGCTGGTCTGGTCCAGCGCCCGGCGCATGATGCGGAAGTTCTCCTGCGTGGCGTAGGTGCCGCCAAAGCCCTCGGTGGTGGCGCCGTAGGGCACATAGTCCAGCAGCGATTGGCCGGTGGAGCGGATGACGGCGATGACGTCCGCGCCCGCGGCGGCGGCGGCCTGGGCCTGCACCACGTCCTCGTGGATGTTGCCGGTGGCCACGATGACGTAGATCTCGGGCTCGCGCCGGCCAAAGCGGTCCAGGTACTGCTCGCGGTCGGCCCGGTTTTTGAGGATGCGCTCAAAGGAGGCATCCAGCAGCGGCTGCAAGATGGCGCGTGCCTCATCGGCATCGGGCAGGGGATGCCCCAGCAGGGTGGCCCGGCCCCCGGCCACGGCGGCGGACAGGGCGGGCAGGTCCATGCCCGTGGCCTTGAGTGCGGCGGCCAGGTAGATGCTGACGCCGCGGGACAGGTCGCCGCCCTGACGCACCTCGTCCACCATGAGGTTGGGCACGGGCACGTCGAAGCGGTCCACGCCGTCCACGCCGCACAGGCGCAGCACGGTGCGCTCCACCGTGACGGTGGTGTGGCGGTCGATGTAGCTTTGCACGCCGCCGGCAATGCGCGCGGCATAGCCGCGGCACTGGGCGATGCGCGCCTGGTCCAGGTCCAGCTTATTCATCCGGTGCAATCGCATCATCCTCCAGTACATTGATGACGTTGAGGTCGGTCACCGCCCGCAGGGCGGCCAGGAAGGCGGCGTTGTCAAACCGCCGGCCCGAGGGGGAGTAGGGGTTAGCGGCCACAAAGGCCACATGCAACGGGCGCAGCACGCACAGCGGCCGCTCCATCAAAAACAGGTGGCGCAGCGCGTCATCCCCCGCCACGATGGACAGGCCATCGGCGAGGATCAGCCCGCAGCGGTGCCTTTTGCGCTGATGCACGAAGCGGCGCACAAACTCCGGCCCGGCGGCGCCGGGCAGGTACAGCCAGGCGGCCTCAGGGGGCACCTGATCCAGCACGGCCTGGGCCTGGCCCAGGGCAGATACGGCATTTAGAGGGTGAAAGCCGTGGCTGTCGTCCACCCAGCCGGGGTGCTGCTCCCCCGCCAGGTAGCGCAGGGGCTGTGCCGCCTGGGGCAAAGTGAACCGCCGCAGGGCGTAGCGGGCGTTCTCGGCCACGCGCGCCATGTCCGGGCCCTGGTGGGCGCCGGCCACGTAGATGAGGGCCTCCCCCGCCGCGGCGTGGGAGCTGCGGGCGAAGGCACCGTCGATGAACACCTTGTCCGCGCCCAGGCGCAACAGGCTGTCCACCACCTGCTCCATGGCCTTCACCGAGGAGGGGCCGCCCACCAGGCAGGCGCCCGGGGATTGGGCCTGCACGATGACAATCTCGCCAAGCCCGGTCATGATGCCGGTGCGCTCCAGCAGCTGCCAGCGGAAGGCCGACTGCTTGAGGCAGCCCTCGGCGGTGGCCGCCAGGGCACCCGGGGCAAGGGCAATCTGCGGCTTGGGCAGAAAGCTGACGGTATCCAGGTCCTCCCCGTCCAGGCCGATGGAGGTGATGCCGGGGCGCAGGGTGGGGTGCGCCGACAGCAGGGCGTTGAGCACGGTGGTCTTGCCCGCGTTTTTGGCATTGCCCACCAGGCTCAGCACCCGCCAGGGGGCAATCAGGTCTCTGAGCGTTTTGATGCGCGCTCCCTTCTGTTGAGCCGCTTGGGCTCGATGGCCAGGTGGTGGCCGCTGAGCAGCGAGGCCACGCCCTCGCGCGGCGTCGCGTTGCGGCACATCTCGCAGTTGCAGCGGTCGTCATACACATCGGGCTCGGTGTAGGTGGTGATGACGCCCTCATAGTTGCGCAGCACCGTGCGGGACGGCGACTGGCTGATGACATATTCGGGCATCACGGGGATCTTGCCGCCGCCGCCCGGCGCATCCACCACGAAGGTGGGCACGCAAAAGCCCGATACATGGCCGCGCAGGCCCTCGATGATCTCGATGCCCTTGGAGATGGGCGTGCGGAAGTGCTCGATGCCGGCGGACAGGTCGCACTGGTAGATGTAGTAGGGGCGCACGCGCATGGCCGCCAGGCGGGTGACCAGCGTGCGCATGATGTTGACGCAGTCGTTGACGCCGCGCAGCAGCACGCTCTGGTTGCCCAGGGGGATGCCCGCGTCGGCCAGCTTGGCGATGGCGGCGGCGCTCTCGGGGGTGATCTCATTGTAGTGGTTGAAGTGGGTGTTGAGCCAGATGGGGTGGTACTTCTTGAGCATGTTGACCAGGTTGTCGGTGATGCGCTGGGGCATCACCACCGGCGTGCGGGTGCCCAGGCGGATGATCTCCACATGCTCAATCTTGCGCAGCTCGCTGATGATCCACTCAAGCCGCTTGTCGCCCAGCAGCAGCACATCGCCGCCCGAGAGCAGGACGTCGCGCACCTGGGGGGTGTTGCGGATGTAGTCGATGCCGCGCTGCACGCGCTCGGTGGGGGATTCGCTGTCCTTCTGCCCGGCAAAGCGGCGCCTGGTGCAGTGGCGGCAGTACATGCCGCACATGTCCGTCACCAGAAACAGCACCCGGTCGGGGTAGCGGTGGGTGAGGCCGGGCACGGGCGAATCCTTGTCCTCGTCCAGGGGGTCGTGCATGTCGTTGGCGCCGATGTAGGTCTCCTCCACCGCGGGGATGGCCTGCAGCTTGATGGGGTCCTCCGGGTCGTCCGGGTCGATCAGCGAGAGGTAGTAGGGCGTGATGGCGATGCGGAAGCGCTCCAGCACGGCAGCAATATCCTGCTCGTCCTGTCGGGTGAGGGGGATGTACTTGCGCAGCCCCTCGGCATCGGTCACGCGGTTTTTGACCTGCCAGTGCCAGTCGTTCCACTGCTCGTCGGTCACGCCGGGGAAATAGCGCGCCTTGCGCTCCAGGTAGCTGCTGTTGGTGATGAGCATGTCGTTCAGTCCTCCCCGCCGTAGCGTTTATTAAACAGCTGGTACAGCTCGGGCGAGCTGCGCAGCAGGTTCAGCGTAAAGTCGGCATGGCCCTTGGTGTAGCCGTTGCCGATGATCATGGTGGCATCGCTGGCCACGCCCTCCGCCCCCAGGGCGGCCTTGGAAAACGAGGTCGCCATGGAGAAGAAGTAGATGATGCCGCCATCGCGCACGGGCAAAATGGTGGCCATCTCGGTGTCGGGTACGTTGATGACGTTGATGCTCAGGTCCACCTTGCGGCCGCCGTTGGCCGCCAGCACCTGGCGGTACACGTCCAGCGGCTTGCGGGCATCGGCGCGGATGATGTGGTCGCACACGCCCAGGGCCTTAAGCTCCTCCATCTCCTGCGGGTCGTAGCACAGGGCGATCACGTTGCCCTGGGGCCCCGCGTCCCGGCGCGCCTGCACCGAGCACAGCACGCCGCTTTTGCCCGACGCGCCCAGAATGAGCACGCTGTCGCCGGGCTTGACCATGCCGTGCACCTGCGCCGCGGCGCCGGCCACGTCCAGCGCGGCCAGGGCCACCTTGCGGTCCATGTCATCGGGGATGCGGGCCCATATGCCCGTCTCAAACAGGATGGCAGTGGCCTCTACATCTACCTGATCGCGGTCCATGTGGATGGCGCGGATGCGGCGGATGGAAAGCGGCGTCAGCGACAGTGAGACCAGCGTGGCCACCCGGTCGCCGGGCTTGGCGTCGCCGGGAAAGTCCGGCCCCACCTCGCTCACCGTGCCCAGCAGCATGCCGCCCGAGCCGGTGACCGGGTTTTGCATCTTGCCGCGCTCGGCCACGATGTCCAGAATCATCTGCGCCATCTTGCCCTCGTCGCCGCCGCAGGCCTCTTTGATCTGGGTAAAGGAGGCCGAGTCCACGTTGAGGGTCTCCACAGCGATGCGCATCTCATTGCGCTGCATGGGCATGTGGTTGTCCAGCTTGCGCGCGGCCTGGGGCAGCGCGCCGGCGGGGTCGATCACCCGGTGGGAACCATAGGGGCACAGCGGGATGTTGCTCATGAATGTCCTCCGATGCTGAGTATCTGCCGGGCTTGCGCTGGGGTGGCGATGGCGCGGCCGTGGGCGCGGCCCATGTCGGCCGCCTTGCGCACCAGGTCGGCGTTGGAAGGTGCCAGCACGCCCTTTTCCATGTACAGGTTGTCTTCAAAGCCCACGCGCACGTGGCCGCCATCCTGGATGGCGTACTCGGCCAGCGAAAACTCGAACCGCCCGATGCCGGCCACCGAGTAGGTGGCCTCCGGCGGGATGCTGCCGCGCATGAAGCGGAAATCCCGCTCCTCGCCCGTCATGCCGCCGTTGACCCCCAGCACAAAGCTGAAGTGCAAGGGGGCGGTGATGTAGCCCTTTTTGTGCAGCCGCAGCGCCATGTCGATGTGGCCCTTTTCAAAGCACTCCAGCTCCTTGTGGATGCCCCTGTCCTGGATGGCCTTGGCAAAGGCGATGATGTCGTTTTCGGTGTTGATGAAGATCTCGTCGCCACCGAAGTTGAGGGTGCCGCAGTCCAGCGTGGCCATCTCGGGGTTGAGGGTGAGGGGCGCCATGCGCTCCTCACGGCTCATGCCGGTGGCGCCGCCGGTGGATACCTGCAAAATGGCCTCCGGGCAGGC
>JAAZBU010000089.1 GCA_012513645.1 Clostridiales bacterium
ATCTCGCTGCACAGGTGCACGCACTCGTTGCAGATATAGGCGCCGGGGCCGGCGATCAGGCGCTCGACCTCGTTTTGCGGCTTGCCGCAGAAGCTGCAGTTGTGAATCTTGCGGGGCTCGTCCGGGGCTTTAGGCATCAGTCTTTTTCTCCTCATCCCGGCTGCGGGGCTCGTAAATCTGGTCGATGATGCCGTAGCTCAGGGCCTCCTGCGCGGACATGAAGTAGTCGCGCTCCGAGTCTTGGGCCACCTTCTCTACCGGCTGGCCGGTCATCTCGGCCATCATCTTGTTCATCTTGTTCTTGGTGCGCAGCAGCCACTCGGCCCGGATGGTCACATCCGTCGCCTGCCCCTGGGCGCCGCCCGAGGGCTGGTGGATCATTACTTCGCTGTTGGGCAGCGCCATGCGCTTGCCCTTGTCGCCCGCCATCAGCAGGAAGGCGCCCATGGAGGCTGCCATGCCCACGCACACCGTGCGCACCGGGGCCTTGACGTACTGCATGGTGTCGTAGATGGCCATGCCCGCCGTCACCGAACCGCCCGGGCTGTTGATGTACAGCGAGATGTCCGCGCCCGGGTTCTCCATATCCAGAAACAACAGCTGCGCCACCACGGTGTTGGCCATGCCGTCGTCAATGGGGCCGGACAGGAAGATGATCCTGTCCTTCATCAGGCGGGAATAAATATCGTAGGATCGCTCGCCGCTTCCGCTGCGCTCGACCACGTAGGGGATCAGGTAATTACTCATCAGTGGGGTTCTCCTCCTTGGGTTGGTCCTTTTTCTTGGGTTTGGCAGGCGCCTTGGCCGCCTTCTTAGGCTTGTCGTCCTCCGCCGCCGGCTCCTTGGCTGCCTTCTTGGCCTTGGGCGCCTTCTTCTCGGCGGGCTCCTCGGCCTCCTCCTCGGGCAGGGCGTTCACCACGTCCTCCAGCACCTGGGCGGGGTCGATGGCGTCCTCCTCCTCCGGGCCTTCGTGCAGGGTGATCTCGGCATTCTTTTCCAGAATGTCCACCACCATGCGGGAGGCGGCCAGGTCCTTGTAGTAGCCCAGCTGGCGCTCGCTCAATGTCTTGCGGTATTCCTCGGGCTTGCGGCCCATCTCCTCCGCGTGGCGGTCGATCTGGGCGTCAATGTCCTCCTGGCTGGGTTCGATCTGCTCCGCCTTGGCGATGGCGTCGATCACCAGCTGGGTCTTCACGCTGTTTTGGGCGTCCGGGCGGATCATGTCGTTGATCTGCTCCTCGGTCTGCCCGGTGTAGCGGATATAATCTTCAAAGCTGATGCCCTGATAGGCCATGCGCATCTTCATGTTGCGCAGCTGGGCATCCACCTCGTCGTTGATCATGGCCTCGGGGATGTCGCAGTCGGCCTGGTCGGTGGCCTGACGGATCAGGTCGTTCTCCAGCGCCGTCTGGGCGTTCTTGTCGCGCAGCTCGGTCAGCTCCTTCTCGATGGACGCCCGATACTCCTTGAAGGTGGTGAAGGCCGACACATCGGCGGCAAACTCGTCATCCAGCTCGGGCTTGAGCTTGGCGGTGATGCCATGCAGCTTGACGGCGAACACGGCCTCCTTGCCGGCCAGCTCCTCGGCGTGGTATTCCGTGGGGAAGGTGACCTTGACGTCCTTCTCCTGGCCGATCTCCATGCCGACCACCTGGTCTTCAAAGCCGGGGATAAAGGTGTTGCTGCCCAGCTCCAGCTTCTGGCCCTGGGCGGTGCCGCCCTCAAAGGCCACATCGTCCACCCGGCCCAGGTAGTCGATGGTCACCGTGTCCCCCGCCTGGGCGGCGCGGTCGGTTACCTCCTGCTGGGTGGTGGCCTTATCCACATCGTGGCTGATGCGGTGGTCAATCTGCTCCTGCGTGATGGGGTGCAGGTGCTTGACGGCCTTCAGCTTCTTGTAGTCGCCCAGCTCCACATCGGGCAGCACAAATACCTCAACGGAGAATTTGAGCTCCTGCCCGGCGCCAATCTGCTGGAGGTCCAGCTCGGGCTTGTCCACCGGGTGGATGTCCCCCTTGGTGATCGCCTCCTGATACACGTCCGGAAAGATGGCGTCAAACGCCTCATCGTAAAAGACGCCCTCGCCGTACATCGACTCAATCAGCCTGCGCGGGGCCTTGCCCTTGCGAAAGCCGGGCACGTTGATGCGGCCGCGAGTCTTCAAATACGCCTTGTGCATCGCCGCATCAAATTCCTCGGCGGGCACGGTGAAGGAAAGCTTGACTTTGTTGCCGGACAGTTTTTCAGTGGTGAAGTCCATGGGTACCTCCTGCTAATTTGCGCAATCCGTTTTCCGCAGTGCAAAAAACGCTACATTACATAATACCACTCTGACAGCGTCTTATGCAAGCATTTGACAGGCACTTTACCCCAATGCGGATATCCTGTGCACATGCATCCATTCCCCCTGTCGCCCGCCCGCGCGCGGGCAGTGCGCTACATGGCGTTTCGAAAGCCGCGCCCCACGATATCATTGGTGTTGGTGATCAGCAGAAATGAATGCGGGCTGTGCGTTTTGACATGGTTTTTCAGCAGCACGGCCTCCCGGGCATTCACCACGGTGACGATCAGCGAGCGCGCCCCCTGCGTATACGCGCCCCGCCCTTCAAACACGGTGGCGCTGCGCCCCAGCTGGCTGATGATAAAGCTCTCGATGGCCTGCGCATCCTCCGTGATGATGTGAAAGTACTTGCGCTGCCGTAAGGTATTGAGCACGGCCTGCAGCAAAGCGCCCCGCATCAGCAGGCCGAAGATAGAAAAGATGCCCGTCTTGATATCAAACACGAAGAACGTGGCGGCCGCGGCCAGAAAATCCGTCAGCATCAGCGCCGTGCCGATGCTGTACAGGTTGGCGTATTTCCTCAGCACCATGGCCACCACATCGGTGCCCCCGCTGGACGCCCCGATGTGAAACAGCATGCCTGCCGCGGCCGCCGACAGCAACATGGCCACCATCAGCTCCATCAGCGGTTCATCGGTCAGCGGGCCAGCAAGCGGAATGAAGCGCTCAAACAGGAACAGCAGCGCCGACAGCAGCAAGGTGCAGTAGATGGTCTTGATGCCAAAGTCCCGCCCGATCGCAGCCAGGCCAATCACAAGCAGCGCGATGTTGAGGATGTTGCTCAGGCCCGTTACCGTCATCCCGGGGATCAGGCGCACCAGCACCACCGCATACCCCGTGACGCCCCCGGTGGAAAAATGGTTGGGAAACTTGAAGAAATATACCCCCACGGCCGACAGCAGGATGGCCAGGGTCATGGTGAGGTAATCCCGAACCATCTCGCCCCGCGCCGCATCAGGCCGCGTTACAGTCTTTGGTTTCATTGTCGATCTCCTTGGTGTCTGTTGCGCCTGCCAGGCCGCGCACACCCTTAACTTACCCAGTCATCCCAAGTGAACGGGGAAATGCATGGAGGAGCGATGGATTTTTTTCGTTTATCCGGGAGAAGAAAAAACGCCTTGGTTGTATCTTGGTATGCCCGCAATGTGCCGTGGGCCATGCCCCTGCCTTGCCTTTCCATCCCCGCCGCCTTCGTGGTATAATGCGCTCAGATCGTGCAAGCGCACATTAAACGGAAGGAAGACCGCATGAACGCACTGCTGCTGGACAACATCAGGACGCTTCTGGGCTCCCTCAGCCACGAGATCAGGCTGTTGGATCACCTGGGCCGCAGCCTGGTGCCGGCTGACGCGGCAGATTTTTATCTGCCCGAGCAGCTGCCTGCGGGCGATATCGTGCCCTTCCGCGGCTCCTTTTACCTGCGCCTTGCCGGCGAGGATGGGCTCATCTTGCTCAGCGGGCCCAACCCCCAGGCCGAGGACATGCTGCGGCTGGCCGAAAGCGCCGTGGCATCCCTCATCCGCCTGCAGCCGCCGCAGGATGCCCTGCAGGCTGCCTATCTGCGCCTGGTAGCCGAGCAGCCCGATCCGCTGGAGCAGGCCGGCCTGATCCGCGAGCACCGCATCCCCGACCAGCTGCCCCGCTGCGTGCTGCTGCTGCGCCCCCAGGCCGTGCGGCAGCCGGCGTACGACTTTTTGCGGGATCTTGTGCCCCTGGGCGAGCAGGATGTGCTGCTGCCGCTGGACCGCGGCTGCGCCATCCTCATCCAGGCGATGGAGGACGGCCAGGGCCCGGAGGAGGCGGAGGAGTTTGCCCGCGCGCTGGAGGAGACGGTGCGCGAGGAAAGCGGCCAGGGCCTGCACTGCGGCATTGGCGATGTGGCCCCCCGGGCGGCTGACCTGCGGCAGAGCTATGCGCAGGCGCTGCGCATGCTTGAGATCGGCCCGGCCTTCCTGCCGGGGGGCAGCGTGTATGCCTGGCGCAGCATGCTGCTGGCGCGCTTTCTGGCCGAGGTGCCGCCCGAGCGGGCCAGGTACTACCACGGCCTGCTGTTTAACAAGCGCACCGCCTCGCTCTTTAGCGAGGAGATGCTGGAAACCGCCGCCATGTTTCTGGAGAAAAACCTCAACCTGTCCGACACCGCGCGGCAGCTCTATATCCACCGCAACACATTGGTCTACCGGCTGGACAAGATTCAGCGCCGATGCGGGCTGGACCTGCGCCGGTTTGAAGATGCCTTCCTGTTCAAGCTGCTGCTTGACCTGAACAATACCCTGATGATCCCCAACAAACGGCCGGAAGACGGCCGCTGAAAGGCGCTTAGTTATGAACAAGAAACTGTCCCTGATTCTGGTGGTTCTGATCATGGCCGGGGCCATGCTGGCCGCGGCGGAGGCCATTCCCGTGCGTCCGGGCGACACCGTGACCATCACGCGCGAGGAGTACGAGCGCCTGCAGCAGTATGAAAAGTTAGACGAGGTCAAGCAATACATCGACGAATACTACTACGAGCAGCCTGACCAGCAGGCGCTGATGGACGGCGCCATCCAGGGGCTGCTTAGCGGCACCAAGGACGCCTACACCTTCTACTACCCCGAGGAGGCATGGAAGACCCTGTGGGAAGAGGACGAGGGCAAGTACGCCGGCATCGGCATCCAGATGCTGGGCAGCTATGAAAACGGCACCGTCACCATCATCCGTGTGTTCAAGGGTACGCCCGCCGAAGCGGCCGGCGTGCGCAAGGGCGATGTGCTGTACAAGGTGGAGGAGCTGGAGGTAACCACCGCCACCATGCAGGACGCCGTCAACGTGATGCGCGGCACCCCGGGCGACAAGGTGCATGTGGAGGTGCTGCGCGGCGGCGAGGTGCTGCCCTTTGACATCGTCAAGGCAGAGATCACCGTCAACCGCGTGGAAAGCATGATGCTGGAGGGCCGGGTGGGCTACATCGCGCTGTACGAGTTTGCGGGCGGCAGCTACGAGGACTTCAAGGCCGCCTTTGATGAGCTGAACAAGCAGGGCATGCAATCGCTGATTGTGGACATGCGCGACAACGGCGGCGGCTGGGTGGAGGCCGGTGTCAAGCTGGCCGACCTGTTCCTGGATAAGGAGCTGCTGTTCTACACCGAAAACCGCGCAGGCCAGCAGGAGAAGAGCTACACCACCGACGGCAAGAGCGACCTGCCCCTGGTGCTGCTGGTCAACGAAAACTCCGCCTCCACCACCGAAATTGTATCCGCCGCCATGAAGGATCTGGGCCGGGCCACGCTGGTGGGCACCAAAACCTTTGGCAAGGGTATCATCCAGTATGTGATGGGCCTCAGCGACGGAAAGAGCGGCTTCCAGTTTACCAGCGCCCAGTATTTCTCCCCCAAGGGCAACAAGGTGCACAAGGAGGGCGTGACGCCCGATATCGAGGTTGAAATGCCCGAGGAGCTGGCCGACAGGTACTTTGACCTGGGCGACATGGCCGACCCGCAGCTCAAGGCCGCCTACGACGCGGCGCTCAAGCTGATGCCGGCCCAGGCCGCCGCGAAATAGAATCGCTCACCAACCAAATACACAACGAACCCCTTCCCGCACGGGAAGGGGTTCATTGTGGAAATGGGAATGTATTATTGGGGCTGACTGTCCTTGAGCACGCGGTTAATCAGGGGCATCAGGTTGGCCCGGTCCGTCCAGTCATTCTTCTGATCCCAGCAGTCAACCAGCGCCTTTGCCCACAGCGGCAGCTCGCGGGGCTCCTTCTTGCGCAGGGACTTGTACAGCATGCTGCACATGGCACGGTCGATGGGCGTCATGGCCTGCACGTCCCAGGCGCCGCGGGCGTAGAAGAACGCTACATCGGCCAGCGCGCCTTTTGCGTTGTTTTTCTTCAGCTCCTCCACCACCTCGGGCTCCGCAGGCGAGGCGCCCACCCCCAGGCAGTACAGCCGCTTGCCGGGAAGGGCCGCCGCGTTGTCCCGCAGGAAGCTGATGCCCTTGATGCCTGTGGCGAACAGGCCGCCGGCCAGGATGATGGCCTCGTAGGCTGCCAGATCGCGCGGCTTAAGCCGCTTGTTTTCATATAGATCGGCGTCCAGCGCCTCCGCCAGCCACTGGGCATAGCGCTTGGTAGCGCCGTGTTTGGATTGATAGATCACTGCGATTCGCTTCATGCCGTCCTCCTGTGCCAAGTACGTGATATGGCATGATAACACAGCATTTTGCGCATGAAGGGCATTTCACGCGGATTTTACGCAGCCTTCGCCCAAAGATTACTTCGCGGCCAATTCCCGCGCAATTTCGTACAGCCAATCCTCCTGGCCGCCCACGGCCTCACGCCGCCCGGCCTCGATGATGATGCTGCGGTAGTCCACCCCAAAGCGCTCAGCCGCGCGTCTGGCGTGCAGCATGAAGCTGGAGTAGACGCCCGCAAAGCCCAGCATCATGGGGTCCTGTATGGCGGGCAGGCGCACGCCATGCCGCTCCAGCACCGGGTGCAGCACCTTCGTGCAGGGCAAGTTGTAAGATGAGTTGCCCATTATTTCAGTTTTTCATCATTTTTTGTTCTTGTCGGCAGATCCGTCCCGGCAAAAAGCCCCTGACGCAGAGGCGTCAGAGGGCATGAAGGGCAAGCGAATCTTCCATTTAATTTGGCTTCAAAAAAAGGCAGATATCCCCCGCGCGGCCTCCCGCAGGTCGGCCACGGCCTGCGACAGATCGATCTCGTCCTTGCGGAACTTGGGCATGGAGATGCTGACCGCGTGGTGCGCGGCCCCCGCCTTGTCAAAGATGGGCACCCCGATGCAATAGAGGCCGTTTTGGTTCTCCTCGTCGTCAATGCTGAAGCCCTGGGCGCGCACGCGGCGCATCTCCTCGCGCAGGGCATCAGCACCCGTGATGGAGTGCTCCGTCATTGGCGGCAGATGCGTGCGGGCAGCATACTCTGCCGTGCCCTGCTCCCCCCGCCAGGCCAGAATGGCCTTGCCCACGGCGGTGCAGTGCAGCGGCATCCGGCCGCCCACGTCGGAGTGGATGCGGATGGATTTGTTGCTCTCCAGCTTATCCAGGTACACCACGGCATCCTCCATCGCGCGCACAAAGTGGATGGTTTCATCATAGGTGTCGTTCAGGCGCTGCAGGTACGGCCGGGCAAAGCTGATGACCGAGGTGGCATCGGCGCTGACCGCCGCCAGCGTTTGCAGGCGATAGGTCACCTGATAGCTGTCCGTCGGCTCGTTTTTAAACAGATAGCCCAGCCCCTCCAAGGTCTTTACGATGCCAAACACCGTGCTCTTGTTGAGATTCAACTCGCGTGACAGCTCGCTGATGCCCGCCCCGGCGTGAAAGGTGATGTACTCAAGCACCGCTATGGCCCGCTGGATGGATTGTATGTTGCCGCTCATCGCCCGCTCCTCTGCGCTTGATATCCCTGTGCACCATGATAGCACAATGTTCATACGGCGGCAATTGCCGCCGCAGCATGTGGCCGGGCAGTGGAAAGATTGTCAACCCATGGCGCAGCGGGTATAATGAACGGGTATAATAGCTAAGGAAAGCACCGGAAACAAAAGGAGCGCACACACATGAAGCTTGGGGTCGTCGGTCTGCCCAACGTCGGAAAATCCACCTTATTCAACGCCATCACCAATGCGGGGGCCATGGCGGCCAACTACCCCTTTTGCACCATAGAGCCCAACACCGGCGTGGTGCCCGTGCCGGACGAGCGGGTAATTCGCTTAAGCCAGATGTACCACCCTAAAAAGACCACGCCGGCCGTGATCGAGTTTGTAGACATCGCCGGCCTGGTGCGCGGCGCCAGCCGCGGCGAGGGGCTGGGCAACAAGTTCCTCTCCCACATCCGCGAGGTGGATGCCGTGGTGCATGTAGTGCGCTGCTTTGAGGATGACAACATCATCCACGTGGAGGGCAGCATCGACCCGGTGCGCGACATGGAGACCGTCAACCTGGAGCTGATCTTCGCCGACATGGACACCGTGCAGCGCCGGGGCGAGAAGGCCGGCAAGATGATCAAGACCGGCGAAAAGAAATACGCCCGCGAGGCCGAGCTGGCCACGCGCGTGCTGGCCCATCTGGAGCAGGGGCTGCCCGCCCGCTCCCTGGCTATCGAAGATGAGGAAGACAGGGAGATCCTGGCGCAGTGGTTTTTGCTGACTACCAAGCCGGTGATCTATGCCCTCAACATCGCCGAACACGACCTGGGCAAGCCGGCGGAAGATATCCCCAACGCCCTGCGCGTGCAGGAGGTGGCCGCCCGGGAAGGGGCGGAGACGCTGCTGATCTCCGCCGCCATCGAGCAGGAAGTCGCCGCCCTGGAGGGCGAGGAAAAGGCCCAGTTTTTGCAGGAACTGGGCATCGGCCAGAGCGGGCTGGACCGCCTGGTGCAGCGCTGCTACAAGCTGCTGGGGCTGATCAGCTTCCTGACCGTGGGCGAGGACGAGTGCCGCGCGTGGACCATTACCCGCGGCACCAAGGCACCCCAGGCCGCCGGCAAGATTCATACCGACTTTGAAAAGGGCTTTATCCGCGCGGAGATCGTGCCCTATGACACCCTGATCAACCTGGGCAGCATGGCTGCCTGCAGGGAAAAGGGTCTGGTAAAGAGCGAAGGGAAGGACTATGTGATGCAGGACGGCGATGTGACGCTGTTCCGCTTCAACGTATAAGCCATGAGCAAAGCAGGCTATCTGATCAAAAGGCTGCGGCGAATGGACTACCGCAGAATGTGGTCCACGCTTGACACCTTGCAGCAGCGCTCGGGCAAGAGCCGGGCCTGGCTGCTTACGGATATGCTGCGCTGCGGCCTGCGCTACAACGCCGGCTATATGGACTATATGATCGCTGAGATGTACCGCCTTTCCCCCGCCCAACGCCGCACCGTCATCACCCGCGGCATCAACAACCAGATTGTTCGCCGCATGAACGACAAAATATACTGGCACTCCTTTGACGACAAGGCGGAGTTTAACAGCGTATTCAAAAAATGGGTGCCCCGCGCGTGGATGCGTACCGACCAGGATACGCAGCCCGAGGCGCTGAACGCCTTTCTGGCGGATAAAAAGGCCGTGTTCCTCAAGCCCATTGAGGGCTCCAGCGGCGTGGGGGTAAGCAAATATACACCGGCCGACTGGGCGGACGCCCAGGCCTTTTTGCGCACGGTGCGCGCCGCCGGCCCCAGCGTGCTGGAGGACTGCGTGGTGCAGCACGAGCACATGAGCGCCCTCAACCCGGGCTCGGTCAACACCGTGCGCATCGCCACGCTGCTGGGCGATAAGGCGCAGGGCATCGTCTATGCCTTTTTGCGCATCGGCAACGGCAAGGTGATGGACAATGTGGATTGCGGCGGCATGGCCGCCCGCGTGGATCTGGACAGCGGCAAGCTGCTCACCGTAGCTGCCGACAAGCAGGGCCATGTGTTTACGCAGCACCCCATCACGGGCATGCCCATCATCGGCTTTGAGCTGCCCCACTTTGAGCAGGCCAAGGCCATGTGCCTGGAGGCCATGTGTTTGGTGCCCCAGCTGCGCTATGTGGCCTGGGATGTGGCGCTCACCCCCGATGGCCCCACGCTCATTGAGGGCAACAGCTTCCCCAGCCACGCGGTGCCACAGTTTGCCGCCCATTATCCGGACGGCATCGGCATTCTGCCCGAATTTCAACGCTTTATCGACATATAATCCGCCGAATTTGTGCCGCCTGCAAGAAACGGCGGCCCCTCCCCGTTGTATGGCTATAAGCAACTGCCTGCCCTTGGAAGGAGATGAACGACATGGATCTGATCAGAGCATTATTGGTCTATATGTCGCTGCTGCTGTCCTCATCAGCGGTGACCAGCCCGGTGCTGACGCCTGTACCGGCTGACTTTGCCACCCCCACCCCCATTGTGACGACCACCGTGGCGCCCACGCGCAGCCCGGCCCCCACGCTGGTACCCACCGCGACGCCGGCGCCGCTGGCCACGCTGTACATGGGCGACCGGGGTGCTGCCGTGCGCACCATGCAGCAGCGCCTGAAGGACCTGGGGTACCTGACCGGCAATGTGGATGGCATCTTCGGCCAGCAGACACGCCGGGCGGTGGAGCGCTTCCAGCACTACAACAGCCTGTCGGTGGACGGCATCGCCGGCCCTAAGACCCTCAACAAGCTGTACTACGACCGCAATGTAATCCGCAACCCGGTGGACGTGGCCACGCCGCGGCCGGTATCGGCCAATGTGCCGGTGTACTACTACACCACGCGCGGTGTGCTGCTGGGCAGCGACACGGTGGTGGCCCTGCCGGGCAGCACCATCATTGTGCCCAACCCCGCCCGCGTGCCGCTCAACCACACGCTGATCAGCCCCAGCCGCGTCACCGTTCAGGTGGATACCCAGGGCAGGGCCAACCCCGCCTCGGTATACTTCACCTACCAGTCCAATGCTGAGCTGACACCGGTAACGGTGCCCATCTTCTACCGCTCCGACCTCAACCAGCTGCTGGCCACCGACTTTGTCACCGTGCCCATCGGCCAGAGCGTGGTGGTGCGGCCCAACGCGGCCAAGGTGCCTTCCGGCTATTCGCTGATAACCTCCGGCGCGCTGACGCTCAGCATCTCCAGCCGGGGCGTACCCACCCCCAACGTGCTCACCTTCTTCTACCGCCAGAACGCGCCTGTGCAGGCCACCGTTCCTGTGCTGTACCGCGATACCAACGGCGCCCTGATTGGCAGCGAGACCAAATCCTACACCGCCGGCACCTACACCGTGACGGCAAACGATGCCGCGGTGCCCAGCGGATACACCCTGCAGGGCAGCCGCACCCAGCAGGTCACCGTATCGGCCGCGGGGGCAGCCAGCCCAAGCGTCATCACCTTCACCTACGCGCCCAATGTGGTCACCGTATCGGTGCCTGTGGAATATGTAGACCAGGTGAGCGGCACCGTGATCCACAGCGACACCTTCTCCGCCCGCACGGGCAGCAACACCGTAACCGCTAACGACAGCTTTGCCCCCGGCTACACGCTGGTCAGCGCCAGGCAAGTGGCGGTCAGCGTCAGCAATGCCGGCCAGGCCACGCCTGCCAAGGTCACCTTCACCTACAAGCGCGTCATCAGCGTGCCGGTGGAAGTGCACCTGCTGCTGGAGGGCGGCGGCATGCTGGGCGGCTACAGCATCCAGCTGGGCGAGGGCAGCCATACCATCGTGCCCAACGACGCCTTCCTCAGCGGCTATACGCTGCTGGACGGCCCCAGCAAGACCGTTACCGTGGATGGCGCCGGCACGGCAACCCCTGCCATTGTCACCTTTACCTATCGCAAGGACCAGCAGCCCACCACACCGCCTGCCACCCCTGCCCCGGCCACCGATACCCCCGCGCCGGCCACAACGGCCCCCGAGGTCAGCGCCGCGGTCACCCTGTGGTACAAGGACACGGATGGCGGCCTGCGGGGCGGCGATGTGATCAATCTGGCCCCCGGCACCCATCAGGTGTCCCCCACAATGACCGAGCTGGGCGATCTGGTGCTGCAGGGGCCCAAGACGCAGACCGTTACCGTGAGCGCGCAGGGCGTGGCCAAACCGGCGGAGTTGACCTTCACCTACGCCAAGGCTGCCCCACCGCCACAGCCCCCGCAACCCCTGCCCCCGGCCGAGGCCAAGGTGGAGGTCCAGTACGTTGACCAGGCCACCGGAGCAGCCGTGGCTACCGAAAGCTTCACCTACACCGAGGGCACCTACACCATCACCGCCAACGATGCCCTCATGCCGGGCTTCGTGCGCCAGGAGGAGGCCACCGTCGCAGTCACCGTCAACGTTGATGGCGCGGCCAGCCCCAACCCCGTTGTGTTCAACTATGCCAAGGAAGAATTGCCGCCGCCCGCGCCTGTTGAGGCTGTGGTGGAGGTACACTACATCGACCAAGCCACCGGCGGCATGATCGGCGCGGAGCAGCTCACCTTGGGCGAAGGCCAGCACACTATTACCGCCAACGACAGCGGCTATGCGGGCTATGTGCGCCAGGGGGATGCCACCGTCACGGTCACCGTCAACGCCGATGGCTCTGCCAGCCCAAGCCCCGTGATCTTCAACTATCTTAAGGAAGAGGCCCCGCCACCCGCCCCGATAGAAGTACAGGTGGAGGTGCAGTACAAGGACCAGGCCACCGACACGGTCGTGACCAGCGAAAGCTTTGCCTACACCGAAGGCACGCACACCGTCAACGCCAACGATGCGCTGATGCCGGGCTTCGTGCGCCAGGGTGAGGCGGCCGCCACGGTCACTGTGGCTGCCGGTGGCACGGCCAGCCCCAACCCCGTTGTGTTCAACTACGTCAAGGAAGAGTTGCCGCCGCCCGCACCCGTTCAGGCTGTGGTGGAGGTGCACTACATCGACCAAACTACGGGCGGCATGATCGGCGCGGAGCAGCTCACCTTGGGCGAGGGCCAGCACACCGTCACCGCCAACGACGGCGGCTATGCGGGCTACGTGCGCCAGGGTGAGGCCACGATCACGGTCACCGTCAACGCCGATGGCTCTGCCAGCCCAAGCCCCGTGATCTTCAACTATGCCAAGGAAGAGGCACCCCCGCCCGCCCCGGAGGAGGCGCCGCCTGCACCGCAGGTAAGCCTGCCGCAGCTAAACTATACCGATGCAACTGTGCCCGAGGGCAGCTACGCCGTGTATACCGGCCCGGGCGAAACCTACTACCAGACCGATGCCGAGACCCCCTTCACCGGTGGCGCGGTGCGCCTGTACGGTAGTGTAAACGCCGGCCAGGGTGACTGGGCGCTGATCGCCTACGATCTGGGCGGCGGCAACTACCGCATGGGGTATGTGGCGCTGGCCACCCTGGAGGGCATCACCGCCAACCCCGTGCACTTGGCCGCGGAAGCGTTGACCCTCACCGGCAATGCCACCCTGACCGAAGACCCCTATGGCAACAACCAGATGCTGAGCGCCGGCCTGACGGCAGGCGCCGGCGTGAAGGCCCTGGCCGCGCTGGATAACTGGGTGTATGTGGAAGTTGCCGACCTGAGCGGCAGCGGCCAGCCCGCCCGCGGGCTTATCCCCAAGGCCAGCCTGGGCATCTGAGTGCCGACACCCAACCCTCGGAGGGAGAGCACGCGCTCTCCCTCCGCCTTTTTAATCACTTCTTAATCCTTTATCCTCTGCCTGTCTAATGTGACAGGGATATGATATGGTTGTAACGGGAAACATCTTGTTGCCCAAGGAGGAACAAATGGATCACTTTGAAATGGTAGAAAAGCTGCGGGAAAAGGCCAACGTATCCTACGAGGATGCCAAGACGGCGCTGGAGGTCAGCGGGTGGGACCTGCTGGACGCGCTGGTTTATTTGGAAAAGGAAGGCAAAATTCAGGAGGAGGCGTCGGCCAGCTACACCACCCGGCAGGAGCCGCGCCCCGCGCAGCCCCGCGCGGACGACAGCGCCAAGGGCGTGATGGCCCGCCTGTTTGAGGCCTTGGCCACCCTGATCAACCGCATCAACCGCATCCAGCTGGAGGTACGCCACCGGGGCAAGGTGCTGTACTCGATTCCGCTGCTGGCCTACCTGCTGTTGCTCGGTTTCGCATTTTGGTTTACCATTGGGGTGATGGTCATCAGCCTGTTCTTTGGCGTGACCTATCGCTTCAAGGGGGCGGACGGGGTAAATGGCGTCAACCGTGTGATGGACAAAGCCGCCGACATGGCGGACAATATCCGCACCGGCAACCGGGAACAGAACAAGGAATAACGCTGAACGAAAGAGCAAATGCACTGAGAAACCAAACATTTGCGACCGCTTTCAGGATATGAGGGGACAATGGCATGCAGACAATCCTGCTGATTGAGGATGAACAGAAAATCGCCCGCTTTATCGAGCTGGAGCTCACCCATGAGGGCTATACCGTCATCAAGGCGGAGGATGGCCGCACGGGGCTGGAGCTGGCCGAAAAGGGCGGCTGGGATCTGATGCTGCTGGATATCATGCTGCCCGGCCTCAACGGCCTGGAGGTGCTGCGCCGCCTGCGCAAGTCAAGCGATCTGCCCGTCATCATGCTCACGGCGCGCGATGCAGTGATGGACAAGGTGACGGGCCTTGACATGGGTGCGGACGACTATATCACCAAGCCCTTCTCCATTGAGGAATTGCTGGCCCGCATCCGCACGGCGCTGCGCAAGAAGCAGTCCGCCGCTTTGCCCATGCTGACGGTCGGCCCCTTGCAGATGGACATCGCCCGCCATGCCGTCAGCGTGGACGGCACGCCGGTGGAGCTGACCGGCCGCGAGTTTTCGCTGCTGCAGCACATGATGGAAAACCAGTCCATCGTGCTCACCCGCGAGGCCCTGATGGAAAAGGTGTGGGGCTACGACTATGTGGGCGAGACCAACATCGTGGACGTATACATCCGCTACCTGCGCGGCAAGATTGACGAGGCGTTCAATATCAAGCTGCTGCACACCGTGCGCGGCGTGGGCTACACGCTGCGGGAGGACAGGCATGAAACCTAAGGAGAGCAGGCGCATGACCTCCATCGCCCGGCGCATCAACCGCAGCCAGGTGTTCAGCATGTTCTGGACACTGCTGCTGGTGGACGGCCTGATCGTGCTGGCTGTGCTGTTGGGCTGGGCCTATGCCATGGAGCGGCAGATGCTGGGCGCCCTGTGGCAGCCCCAGCTGCAGCGCAGCCTGCAATGGCTGGACGGCGCCAGCGGCCGGCAGCTGATCGAATCGGTGGAGTACATGTTCTCCCTCAATGGGGGCGAGATGCACCGGGTGGCGGCCGGCGCCTTCCTGCGCATCGTGTCTGACATCGGCAAGGTGCTGCTGGTTACCCAGGGCATCATTCTGGTGCTCAGCTGGCGCGAGGGGCGCAAGCGCACCATGCGGCTGCTCAGCCCGCTCCACCAGATGAGCGAGACCGCCGAGCAACTCAGCCGCACCGGCTTTGACGAGCAGAAATACCATGACCTGGAGGACGCCATCGCGGCCATCAGCCCATCGGCCCCGGACGCCCGGCTATCCACCGGCGACAGCGACCTGCTGGGGCTGGAAAACGCCGTCAACAACCTGCTCACCCGCATGCACGAAAGCTACCGCCAGCAGATTCGCTTTGTGTCGGACGCGTCCCACGAGCTGCGCACGCCCATTTCGGTGATCCGCGGCTATGGCGATATGCTGGACCGCTGGGGCAAGGAAGACCCCAAGGTATTGGGCGAGAGCATCGCCGCCATCCGCAGCGAGGCCGACAACATGCAGCAGCTGGTAGAGCAGCTGCTCTTCCTGGCGCGGGGCGATGCCGGGCGCAACCAGCCCAAGCTCAAGCCCATGGATCTGTCCAAGCTCATGCGCGAGGTGTACGAGGAGTACGCCATGATCGATAAGAACCACGGCTGGCGCCTGCAGGCAGATGAGGTAGTGCCCGCAGTGGGCGACCCGGCGCAGCTCAAGCAGGCCGTCCGCATCCTGTGCGACAACGCGGCCAAGTATTCCGCTCTCGGCGCCCCCATCACGCTGCGCAGCTTTGTGGACGAGCAGGGCGTGCCCTGCTTTGCCGTGCAGGACAATGGCACGGGCATCGCCCCGGCCGATATCCCCCACATCTTCGAGCGCTTTTACCGCGCCGACCCGGCGCGCGCCCGCAATACAGGCGGCACCGGCCTGGGCCTGTCCATCGCCAAGTGGATTGTGGACAGGCACAAGGGCTATTTCCAGGTGATCTCCCGCGAGGGCGTGGGTACGCGCATGGTGGTATGCCTGCCCAGCAAGGTGGTGGACAAGGGAACCCCCGCCGAGGCTGCGGCCGGCGAGGCCGGCCTTGCCGCTGCCCCTTTGGAACAAACGGCCAATTGAACCGGATGCCGCTCCCCCGCGAGCGGCATTTTTATCGTCCATTTATAGGGCTTGAAATTTTACTTGACACATCAGTTTGAATTCATATATAGTGGCTATATTAGTTATTGGAGGGTTGAAAACGTTTTCATCCCAAAGCAGACAAACGGACAACCCGCCTTTAAACCGGACCCAGGCAGCGGATGCTGCTGGAATATAAGGAGGTTTATCCATGAAAAAGCTACTCTCTCTGGCTCTGGTGCTGAGCCTGGCGCTGACGATGGCGCTGCCGGCCTTTGCGGCCGCCCCTGCAAAGCTCAAGGTGTGGGGCGCGCAGGACGATCAGGCGATCCTGCAGGAAATGGTTGAGTCCTTCAAGGCCGCTCACCCCGACGTGGCGGTGGAAGTTGAGTTTGGCGTGGTGGGCGAGCCCGATGCCAAGACCAAGTACCTGGAAGATCCCGCCGCCGCAGCTGACGTGTTTGCCTTTGCCGGCGACCAGCTGATGGACCTGGTGGCCGCGGGCGCGCTGTACGAGGTGACCCTCAACCGCGAAGCCATCGAGGCCGCCAACTCCCCCGGCTCCATCGAGGCCGCCACCATTAACGGCACCCTGTATGCCTACCCCATGACGGCCGACAACGGCTACTTCCTGTACTATGACAAGTCCGTCATCAGCGAGGAGCAGGTGAAGACGCTGGACGGCATTCTGGAAGCCGCCAACGCCGCCGGCCAGAAGGTCATGATGGACGTTTCCAACGGCTGGTACATCGCCAGCTTCTTCTTGGGCGCCGGCGGCAAGCTGGGCCTAGACGCGGAAGGCAACCAGACCTGTGACTTCAACAACGAGCGCGGCGTGGCCGCCGGCGAAGCCATCAAGGCCTTCACCGCCAACGATGCCTTCATGACCGGTGACGTCAACACCATGCTGCCCGGCTCCATGGGCGACACCATCGCCGCCGGCGTGGCCGGCACCTGGCTGGCCGAGGGCATCCAGGCCAAGCTGGGCGACAACTACGCCGCCACCAAGCTGCCCACCTTCACCATGGCGGGCGAGCAGGTGCAGATGGCTTCCTTCGCCGGCTACAAGCTGATGGGCGTCAACTCCCTCACCGAGTACCCCGAAGAGGCCATGGCGCTGGCCGAGTGGTTCACCAACGAGGAGAACCAGATCAAGCGCTTTGAGACCCGTGCCCTGGGCCCGGCCAACAGCAATGCCGCCGCGAGCGAGGCCGTCAAGGCCAACGTGGCACTGGGCGCCCTGGCTGAGCAGTCCGCCTTCGCCGTCCCCGAGAAGGACGTGCGCGGCAACTACTGGACCCCCGCCGAAGCCTTTGGCACCACCATGGAAGCCAAGGACTACAGCAAGGACGTCAAGACCCTGCTGGACGAGATGGTCGCTGCCATCACCGCCAAGTAACAAACCCTGCACGGGGCTGTACCTTCGGGTGCAGCCCCGGTTTTTCTATGTATTGCCAGCTGATGAGCTCATACTAAACGAGAACGTTAACGCAAGGATGGGCGCGGGATTTTTTCGGCTGCGTGAAGCCGAAAGAGGAAGGCGTAGCGGCGCTACGCTGACCGAGAGAGGCAATGCGCAGGCGGAAAAAGACAAGTCCCATCAAAGCGTTAAGGTTTGAGTTAGTATCAGCATAATAAAGGAGGGGTCCCCTTGACCGGCTTGACGGCGGCCAGGCGCAAGGCCAAAGCGCGCAAAGGCATTTTCCGGGAACTGTATGAAACCTTCAGGGATGGCGATGCCGGCACGCGGCTGTCCTTTTTGGTCATGGGCTTTGGCTCCCTGGTCAAAGGGCAGGTCATCAAGGGCCTGCTGTACCTGGCCAGCCAGGCGCTGCTGGTGTGGTATCTGGCGGGCTTTGCCTGGCAGTACCTGCGCAAGCTGGGCACGCTGGGCGATGTGGGCATGCAGCGGGTGTGGAGCGAAGAGCGGCAGATCTTCGTGCGCACACCGGGCGATAACTCCCTGCTGATATTGCTTTTCAGCGTGCTGAGCATCATGGTGGTGCTGGGCTTTCTGGCGCTGTGGCGCGCCAACATCCGCTCGGCCTATCGGGCGCAGCGCCTAAAGCAGCAGGGCAAACGCCTGCCCACCTTTGCGGACGACATCAAGAGCATGCTGGACGAGCGCTTTCACCTGTCCATGCTGACGATGCCCTCGCTGATGGTGGTGGCCTTTACGCTGCTGCCCACCATCTTCATGATATTGCTGGCCTTTACCAACTTCGACCAGGCGCACCAGCCGCCGGGCAACATGTTCACCTGGGTGGGGCTTGATAACTTCCGCAACCTGTTCGGCGGCCACCCGCTGATTGCCAATACCTTTGGCAAGGTATTCGGGTGGACTATGGCCTGGGCGGTGCTGGCCACCTTTACCAACTACCTGCTGGGCATGGTTGTGGCCATCATGATCAACAACAAGGGCATCAAGCTCAAGGCCATGTGGCGCACCATCTTTGTGGTCACCATCGCGGTGCCGCAGTTTGTCAGCCTCATGCTGATGAGCCAGATATTGCACGACCAGGGACCGCTCAACGCGCTGCTCAAGCAGTTTGGCTTCATCGAGCAGAGCATCCCCTTTTTGACGGATACGGCCACCGCGCGCCTGACCATTTTGGTGGTCAACCTGTGGGTGGGCATCCCCTACACCATGCTGATCACCTCGGGCATTTTGATGAACATCCCTAAGGACCTCTACGAAAGCGCCTCCATCGACGGGGCCAGTCCGGCCAGGATGTTCTTTTCCATCACGCTGCCCTACATGCTGTTTGTCACCACGCCGTACCTGATCACCGCCTTTGTGGGCAACATCAATAACTTCAACGTCATCTTCCTGCTCACGCGGGGCGGGCCGATGGTCACCGAGTATTATCAGGCCGGCAAGACCGACCTGCTGGTCACCTGGCTGTACCGCCTGACGGTGGACAGGCAGGATTATTCGCTGGCATCCACCATCGGCATCTTTGTGTTCGTCATATCGGCCGGGCTGTCGCTGTTGGTATTTAACCTGTCCGGCTCCAGCCGCAGGGAGGAGGAGTTTCAGTGAATACTGCTTCAAAGCCCAGGGCACTGCGCCGCGACCTGGTGCACGCGCTGCCCGTCATCGCCGCGCTGGCGGCCCTCAGCCTGCTGCTTCCCTGGCTGCATGTGCCGGCCCCCGAGGGGGCGGACTTTGCCCGCAAGGGCATCAACCTGCTGCTGTTTGACCGCGGCATATTGCGGCTGGTACCCCTGGCCGTGGGGGCAGCGCTGGCGCTGCTGCTGGGGCTGAGCCTGCTGGGCCGCGCCAGCCGATGGTCCGTGCGCGCGTTGGTGGCCGCCTTTGCTCTGGCGGTGATGGGCGGCATCTACACGCTGCTCACCGCCAAGGTGACGGCCGATGCCTCCGGCCTCATGCCCCAGCCCTTTTTGATCAAACATTTGCAGATCGGCTGCTGGGCGTTTCTGCTGCTGTCGCTGGCGGGGCTGGTGGCCGCGCTGATGGCGCTGCGCCAGCCGGCCACCTATGTGGTGCTGACGGCCATGGCCGTGGTGTGGCTGCTGCCCATCCTGTGGCTGCTGATTACCAGCCTGCGGGCCGAGGCCGGCGCCTACACGCCCTACATCATCCCCAAGGGGTGGACGCTTGAAAACTACACCCGCCTGTTCACCGATACCGCGCAGTTCAACTTCCCCCGCTGGTACCTCAACACCCTGTGGGTGGCCGTGATCACCTGCCTGGTGACCACCACGCTGGTGTTGATGGTGGCCTACACCCTAAGCCGCCTGCGCTTCCCCTCGCGCCGCACCTTCCTCAACCTGGGGCTGGTGATCGCCATGTTCCCCGGGTTCATGAGCATGATTGCCGTGTACCACATCCTCAAGGCGGTGGGGCTGGCCAAGTCCCTTGTCAGCCTGATACTGGTCTATTCGGGCAGCGGCGTGCTGGGCTATACCATCGCCAAGGGTTTCTTTGATACCATTCCACGCTCGCTGGACGAGGCGGCGCTCATCGACGGCGCCAGCAAAAACACCGTGTTCTGGAAGATCATCCTGCCCTCATCCCGCCCCATCGTGGTGTACACCGCCATCACGGCGTTTATCGCCCCCTGGGTGGACTTTATCTTCGTGTCGGTCATCATGAAGGATGACTACGCCAACTACACCGTGGCGCTGGGCCTGTTTCGGATGCTGGAGCGCGAGCACATCTACCAGTACTTCACGCGGTTCTGCGCGGGGGCAGTGTTGGTGGCCATCCCCATTACGCTGCTGTTCATCCGCATTCAGAAGTTCTACGTGGAGGGCGTCACCGGCGGCGCGGTCAAGGGATAATGAACAGGCATGCCGTTTGCCGCACGCTGGCGCTGACCCTGTGCCTGGTGCTGCTGCCCCTTTATGGCCTGACGCAGGTGCAGGGGCCGGTGTATGAGGTGTTTGTCGCCTCCTTTGCCGATGGCGATGGCGACCGGGTGGGCGACCTGAAGGGCCTGACGGGCAAGCTGAGCTACATCCGCTCGCTGGGCGCGCGCAGCCTGTGGCTGATGCCCATCAGCCCCTCCCCCAGCTACCACAAGTACGACGTGACGGACTATCAGGCCGTCGATCCGGCCTACGGCACGATAGAGGATTTCCGCGCGCTGGCCGCCGCCTGCCGGGCGGAGGGCCTGTCGCTGATCCTGGACCTGGTGGTCAACCACACCAGCAGCGAGCACCCGTGGTTCATAGATGCGGCGCGCAGCCTGAGCACCGGCGCGCACAGCCCCTACCGGGATTATTACCACTTCGCCCAGTCGGACGGGCACCCGGTGCCCGGCGCGCCCGGCTGGTACTACCAGGGCAGCTTCGGCCCCCACATGCCCGACCTCAACCTCGATAGCCCCGCCGTGCGGCAGGAGATTTCGGACATTCTGGCCTTCTGGCTTAATATGGGCGCCCATGGCTTCCGGCTGGATGCCACCACCCATTACTATGAAGATCATACCGCGCGCAATGTCGAGTTTCTCTCCTGGCTGCATCAGCAGGTCAAGGCCATTGATCCCCGGGCCTACCTGGTGGCCGAGGCCTGGAAGGACGAGAGCACCATCCTGGCCCTGTACGAAAGCGGCATCGACAGCCTGTTTAACTTCCCCATGGCGGGGGCCACCGGCTGGCTGATCACCGCGATGCGGGCAGGGCAGGGGGCGCAGATCGCGCGTCGGGTGGCCGACTGGCAGCAGAAAATCCGCCAGCGCAACCCGCAGGCGGTGGATGCCCCCTTCCTGAGCAACCACGACATGGGCCGCTCGGCCGGGTACCTGATGTTCAAGCCCCAGCAGATCAAGCTGGCCGCCGCCCTCTACCTCACCATGCCCGGCCTGCCCTACCTATACTACGGGGAGGAGTTGGGCCTGTCCGGCTCGGGCCGGGATGAGAACAAGCGCTTGCCCATGCTGTGGTCGTCGGATGAGGCGCTCAATACACTTGCCCCCGCGGATGCCGACCAGCGCCAGCGGCAAAAGCAGGGCGTGGATGCCCAGGAGCAGGACCCGGATTCTGTCCTCCATTTCTACCGCCTGCTGGGCAGTTTGCGCGCGCAGTGCCCCGAGCTGGAGCACGGCGACGTGCAGGCGGTGGACCTGGGCAGCCCCAAAGTGGCCGCCTGGCGCAGCACGCTGGCGGGCAGCGCGGCGCTGGTGATTCACAACGTGGGCCAAGAACCGATGGCCATTCCCCTGCCCGCTGGCAGCCTGCTGGGCGGCTGGGATACCGGCAGCGGCATGCCCCAGGTGCAGGGCGATCAGCTGGTGCTGCCCCCCTACTCCGGCTGTATTTTCCGCTGAAAGGAAAGCGACTTTATGCGACAAAGCGGTATTCTTCTTCACATCACCTCCCTGCCGGGGCCGGAGGGCATCGGCACCATGGGTCGGGAAGCCTTTGAATTTGTTAATTTTTTAAAGGCCGCGGGCATGGGCATCTGGCAGGTGCTGCCCATCTCCCCCACGGGCTACGGCGAATCGCCATACCAGAGCTTTTCCACCTATGCGGGCAACCCCCTGCTGATCGACCTGGGCCTGCTGGCCGAGGAAGGGCTGCTTGCGCCCGATGCGCAGGAGAAACCCTCTGCTGACGCGGAAACTGTGGACTATGTGGCCGTCATCGCCCGCAAGGAAAGGCGGCTGCGCGAGGCCTTTGAAGCAGCCCGGGGCAAGCTGGACAATGAGGTGCAGGCCTTTAGCCAGGAGCAGGCCCACTGGCTGCCCGACTACGCGCTGTTTCGTGCGCTCAAGGCGCACTTTGGCGGCGGCTCCTGGCTGGATTGGCCGGATCAGGCCATCCGCCACCGGCAGGCGGAGGCCATGCGGCGCTACGCCGAGCAGTTTGAGCAGGAGATCGCCTATCACACGTTTGTGCAGTACCTGTTCTTTCGCCAGTGGCGCGCGCTGAAGGAATATGCCAACGGTCAGGGCATCCGGCTGTTTGGGGACATGCCCATCTATGTGGCCATGGACTCTTCGGATACCTGGGCCCACCCGCAGGCATTTCAGCTGGACCTGAACCTCAAGCCCCTGGGCGTGGCCGGCGTGCCGCCGGACTATTTCTCCCGCACCGGCCAGCTGTGGGGCAACCCGCTGTACAACTGGAAGGCGCTCAAAAAGAGCGGCTACCGCTGGTGGATCGACCGCATGCGCGCCATGGGCACCGCCTTTGACCTAATCCGTGTGGATCACTTCATCGGCTTTGCCAAGTACTACGACGTCCCCTACGGGGCCACCACCGCCCGCTGGGGCCAGTGGCGGCGCGGGCCCGGCCGGGCCTTCTTTGACCGACTGAACCGCGAGCTGCCCGGCCTGAACATCGTGGCGGAGGATCTGGGCGCGGTGGACAACCGGGTGCGTCTGCTGTTAAAGTACTGCGGGTATCCGGGCATGAAGGTGCTGTGCTTCGCTTTCTCGGGGGAAGCGGACAACCCGCACCTGCCCCACCACATCCCCCGCAACTGCGTGTACTACACCGGCACGCACGACAACGACACCGTGCTGGGCTGGTGGGAGAGCGCCTCCACCAAGGAGAAGCAGCTGGCCCGCCGCCTGCTTGGGTTTGCAAAGGATGAGGACATCTGCCGGGCCATGATGGAAGGCGTGCTCAAAAACAAGGCCGCCACCGCCATATTGCCCATGCAGGACATCCTGTGCCTGCCGACCCAGGCGCGCATGAACACCCCGGGCACCTTGGGCGGCAACTGGCAGTGGCGCATGAAGCCCGGCGCAGCCGATGAGCAGCTGGCCGCCCGGCTGCGCAAACTCAATGACCAATTTGGGAGAGGAAAAACCTGATGAACGCAAATCAACTGATCTTTCAGGCCGAGGAAAAAGCCCGGCTGTACTACCGCTGCCCCTTTCAGGAGCTGGAGCCCTGGCAGCTGCATGAAACGCTGGGCGAGGCGCTGATGGAGCAGATTGCCCCCCAATGGCAGCGCGACGAGCGCGGCCGCCAGCAGGGGAAGCAGGCCTTTTACCTGTCGATGGAGTATCTGCTGGGCCGCATGGTCTTCAACAACCTTTACTGCGCTGGCGTGTTGGATGAGGTAAGCGCTTTGCTATCCGAGCGCGGGATCGACCTGCGCGCGCTGGAAGACATTGAGGACCACGCCTTTGGCAACGGCGGCCTGGGCCGCCTGGCCGCCTGCTACCTGGACAGCGCCGCCGCCCACAGCATCCCGCTGACGGGCTATGGGCTGCGCTACCGCTTTGGCCTGTTCAAGCAGAGCTTTGTGGATGGCCGCCAGGTGGAGCTGCCCGACGACTGGTCCCGCCTGGGCGATCCCTTCAGCGTGCGCCGCTATGACCTGCGGGTCACGGTGCGCTTTGGCGATCAGGAGGTTGTGGCCGTGCCCTATGACATGCCGGTCATCGGCTATGGCATGAGCAGCATCGGCACCCTGCGCCTGTGGCAGGCCGAAAGCCCGCAGGAGGTGGACTTCCCCCTGTTTAACCAACAGGAGTATGAGCAGGCCAGCGCCATGAAAAACCGCGCGGAGGACCTGACCAAGTTCCTCTACCCCAACGATTCGGGCCGGGCAGGCAAGCTGATGCGCATCAAGCAGGAGTATCTGCTGTGTTCGGCCACCATGCAGGATATCCTGCGCGGCTGCCTGGCGCTGCTCGGCAAGGAGTTTGATCACTTCCCCGATCACTACGCCATCCAGCTCAATGACACCCACCCGGTGATGGCCATCCCCGAGCTCATCCGCCTGCTGATGGCGGAGGGCGCCGACTTTGAGCGCGCCTTTGACCTCGCCCGGCGCACCTTCAGCTACACCAACCACACCGTCATGTCGGAGGCACTGGAGAGCTGGGAGGCCGGGCTGCTGCGCGAGGCCGTGCCCCACCTGTACCCCATCATCCGCCGCATCAACCAGCGGCTGCTGAACGAGCTCAAGCGCCCCGAGCTGTCCTTCATCCGCGGCGGCCGGGTGCACATGGCCGACCTGGCCATCTACGCCTCCAGCCGCGTCAACGGCGTGGCCGAGATCCACAGCCAGATCCTGCGCGACAGCGTATTTAAGGATTGGTACGATCTGTACCCCGAGCGCTTTACCAACGTCACCAACGGCATCACCCAGCGGCGGTGGCTGGCGCTGTGCAACCCGCAGCTCACCGGCCTGGTCGCCGATACGCTGGGCACGGACGACTTCATCCGCCACCTGGACCGGCTGGGCGACGGCCTGGCAAAGATTGACAACCGCATGTGCGAGCGGTTTATCCAGATCAAGCAGGAGAAAAAGCGCGAGCTGGCCGACCTCATCCTGCGCAGGGAGGGCATCCTGATCCCCGAGCACTTCGTGTTTGACGTGCAGGTCAAGCGCCTGCACGAGTACAAGCGCCAGCTGATGAACGCCCTGTCCATCATGGCCATCTACCAGGGCCTCAAGGACGGCAGCATCAAGCACTTTGCCCCCACCGCCTTCATCTTCGGCGCCAAGGCCGCGCCGGGCTATGACCGGGCCAAGTCCATCATCTACTACATCAACCAGATGGCCGACCTCATCAACGCTGACCCCGACATGCAGGACCTGATGCGCGTGGTGTTTGTGCACAACTACAACTGCTCCTACGCTGAGCACATCTTCCCGGCGGCCGACATCTCCGAGCAGATTTCGCCCGCGGGCACCGAGGCCAGCGGCACGGGCAACATGAAGTTCATGCTCAACGGCGCGGTGACATTGGGTACCTTTGACGGCGCCAACATCGAGATCGTGCGCGAAGCCGGGCAAGAGAACAACTACATCTTCGGCGCCACGGTGGACGGCATCCGCGAGCTGGGCAAGGAGTATGACCCCGTTGCCCGCTACAAAAAGAACGCGGTGCTGCGCCGCGCGGTGGACACCCTGATCGACGGCACCTTTGAAGACGAGGACGGCGGCCTGAAAGCCCTGCACGATTCGCTGCTCAAGGGCGCCAGCTGGCACACGCCTGACCACCAGTACCTGTTCCTGGATTTCCCCTTCTACCTGGAGGCCAAGCTGCGCGCCATCGGCGACCATCAGAACCAGATGACCTTCGCCCGCAAGTGCCTGCACAATGTGTTCAGCGCGGGCAAGTTCTCCTCCGACCGCTCCATACAGGACTATGCCCGGGAAATCTGGCAGCTGAGTTAATCAATCCCGCTACAAACAAAACCATCGGCGCGCGGTTCACTGCGGCCGGTGGTTTTGCGTTGACGGGGCTTAGAGCAGGCTCAGCCCCTTGCGGTAATAGCTTTCCAACTCCTGGGCTGGCACCATGCTGCCGCCGGTGGCCCACACGATGTGCGCTGCCCGGGGCATGGTTTCCTGCAGGCCCTGCCGGCGAATATAAGCCGCAAAATCCGGGTCTTTGGCCGCCAGCACCGGCCCCCACATGCCGGCCAGGGCGCTGGGTTCCAGCCGGATGCCCTCCGTATCCACCAGCCGGGCCAGCATGCGGAACATCCGCTCATCGCTTAGGGTATAGCAGCCGCTTAAATACGGCTCCATCAGGCGGCCCACAAAGCCGGAGGGACGGCCCACGGCCAGGCCGTCGGCCACCGTCACATTGTCCACGCCAAAGTCCTGCACGCTGACCTCCTGATGCAGGCCGGTGGCCATGCCCAGCAGCATGCAGCCGGCGTGCGTTGGCTCGGCAAAGAAGGCATGCACATGGTCGCCAAACACCATCTTGAGGCCAAAGGCCACGCCGCCCGGCCCACCGCCCACCCCGCAGGGCAGGTAGACAAACAGCGGGTGCCCCTCATCCACGGCGATTTGGGCCTTGCGCAGCTGCTCCTTTAGCCGCAGGGCAGCCGCCGCGTAGCCCAGAAACAGCGTCTGCGAGTTCTCATCGTCAACGAAGATGCACATGGGGTTTTCCATGGCCTGCTGGCGCCCCTGGGCAATGGCCACGCTGTAGTCGGCCGCGTACTCCACCACCTGCACGCCCTTTTGGCGCAGCAGGTCCTTCTTCCACTGGCGCGCATCGGCGGACATGTGCACCGTCACCCGAAAGCCCAGCGCCGCGCTCATGATGCCGATGGACAGCCCCAGGTTGCCGGTGGAGCCCACGGCAATCTCATAACGCGAAAACAGTTGGCGGAAATTGTCCCCGCCAAACACACGGTAATCATCCCCCGGTTTGAGCAGGCCGTGGCGCAGGGCAATGTCCTCCGCGGTCTTTAGCACCTCGTAGATGCCGCCCCGCGCCTTGATGGAGCCCGAGATGCCCAGGTGGCTGTCCATCTTGAGCCATAGCCTACCCGGGATGGTGCAGCCATTGTCCCGCTCCAGCTCGGCCTTCATGCCGACGATTTCCTTGAGCGGCGACTCCAGGATGCCGCCCGTTGCTGCCGTCTGCGGAAAGGCCTCCATCAGATAGGGGGCGAAGCGCGCCAGCCGGTCGGCGGCCTCCTGAATATCCGCCATGGTGAGCGGGCTGGCAGCCGCGGCCTGCGCCACAGGCACGAGCCTGGGATTGATCCAGCACACCTCCCGCAGCGCCTGCATTTCCTCAATGATGGGCACCTGCCGGTGCCAGTCCTTTTCGCTTTTGCCCAGGATCATCCGCTGCTCGCTCATTCCCCTGCCTCCGTCTTTCGTTGTTCCCCGGCGATGGCCTGCACCGAGCCGCCCGGCTGCCACAGGCCATCCAGCAGCACATGCCGCCCCGGCTTGCCGCGGCGCATATCGTTTAGCAGCTCCAGCGTGATGCGGGCGATATCCTCCGCCGGCTGGGACATGGTGGCCAAAGACGGCGTGCAAAAGCGCCCCTGCTCCACCCCGTCAAACCCCACCACCGATACATCCTGGGGCACGCGGATGCCCCGGTCGTGCAGGGCCTTCATAGCGCCCATGGCCACGGTGTCGGACATGGCGATCAGCGCGGTAAAGGGCCTCCCCCGGTCAATCAGCTCGCTGGCCGCGTCCCACCCGCGCTGCAGGGTGAAGCTGCAATCCACAAACAGCTCTTCATCAAAGGGCAGGCCGTGGGCATGCAGCCCATCCCGCACGCCGTACAGCCGCCGGCCGGTGGAATCGGCCTCGCCGCCAAAGTAGCCCAGGGTGGCAATGCGGCGGTGCCCCATGCGCACCAGCGCCTCCGCCACCGCCCAGCCGGCCTGGTAGTTGTCCACCCCCACCGAGGCCACCTGCGACAGCTTGAGCGCCGAGGCATCCACCGTGGCAAATACGCAGGGCAGATCCAGCCGCTTCAAATCCAGCTCGCGTCCCAGCAGGTTGGACCCCAGGAAGATGATGCCCGACAGCTTTCGCTCCAGGTACAGGCTGCGGGCAGCCATAAACTCGTCCGCCCGCTCGTCGATAAACTCCAGCAGAAACTGCAGCCGCGTGCCCCGCCCCAACGAGACGATGCGCTCGGCCAGGTCGGTTAAAAATACATTGCGCCGCCCGCGCAAAATCACTGCGGCAAAGCCCGTATGGCACTGCTTGAGGTTGGAGGCATTGGCGTTGCGCACATAGTTGAGGCGCCGGATGACCGCCTGCACGCGCTCGGCGGTGTTGGCATCCACCTCCTCGGGGTGGTTGAGCACGCGGGACACGGTGGTGATGCTGACCCCCGCCTCGCGCGCCACATCCCGGATGGTGACTACCCTCATGCCCTGCCCCCCATATTCATGCGTCATTGCCCTGAAACTTCCCATGCAGTATACGAATCCACTGCCCTGCTGTCAACGGCGCGTAAGCGCCAAACGCGTTGTCCCCACTGGGTGTTTTATGCTACAATGCCTGTATAAGACACGGAAAGGAGGCGCGCGGTTGACAGTCCAACGCCCATCCGGCAGCGCCCCCCCATCCGGGCAGACGCGCCGCGCCGGCCTGCTCTCCTTCTCCCCCCTGATTGACTACCTATACTGCCTGCTGGCCTCCACCGTGCTGGTGGGGCAGCCGCTGCCCGGCGGGGCCCTGTATATGACCGCCCAGGTGACCCATCTGGGCGGTCAGCTGCTGCACCCCCGCATGCTGCACCATCTGCCGCGCCGCATGCGCGCGGCCGGGGCCGTGCTCAGCGCCCTCTCCATGATGGTGGCCCTGGGCCTGCTGCTGATCTACCCCCGGGCGGTCAACCCGCCCTATCTGTGGGTGCTGTTTGGCGTGGTGGTGCTCATCAAGCTGCGCCAGGCCCTCTGCCGCCGCCTCAACGCCTCCTGCATACAGCGCGGCCTCAGCCGCATCCAGCGCGCCTTCCGCCTGGGCGAGGCCAGCCTGCTGTTCCTGCTGCTGCTTGCCCCGCTGCTGTTTTTCTCGCAGCCGACGGATACCTCCTGGTACCTGTTGGGCGGCTACGCGCTGACCACGCTGATTGGCGTATACGCCCTGTATCACAGCGAGCCTGTCAGCAGGCCGCCGGTACAGCCCGCAGCACGCACGGAGGCGGAAGACCTGTCCGGCGTCAACGCGCTGCGCAGCTTCCGGGTGATATCGCTCATCACGGTCACAGCCCTTCAGGTCACCATGATTTTAGGCTACACCCTCATCGGCACCACGGCGGGCGACCTGCTGATCTGCATGGGCATTGCCTTTGTGTGCACCTACATCCCCATGCGTGTGGCATGGGTCTTGCTGCACAGCCGGCACATCAGGCGGCGCGACCCCACCAACATGCTGGTGTTGGGCCTGGCCGTATGGCTGATCAGCCTGCTGGCCCTGTGGCTCAGCCTGGGGCGCGGGCACATGGTAGTAGCCTTTATCTCCCTGGCCTTTTGCACGGCGGGCACCGCCATGGCGCTCACCTCGCTGCAGTCGCTGGACGGCCACATGCGGGAAGTCATCCTCTTTGCCACCGGCAGGGCGCCCGACGCGGGCGAAGACAGCCTGCACGGCATGCGTGCCTCCTATGCCAGCCTGGCCGGGCAGATGATCGCCCTGATCGGCCTGGGGCTGATGCTGTTCTTTGGCGGCGGCCGGGCGGTGGATCGCCTCAACCTGCAGCCCACGCTGCTGCTGCCGGCGCTGGCGCTGGTGATTGCGGCGCTGCTGGCCGCGCTGCGCTTCCCGCTGGATCAGCGGGTGGCGCAGAAGCTGCACCGCTTTCTGATGCTCAAGGAAAACGGCGAGACCAACCAGCCGCTGCAAAAGCAGCTGGAAGACCTGGTCATCAAGGTGAGCCACCGCCACTACGGCATCAAGCTGCTGATGCTGGTGCTGCGCCCCTTCTTTTACATCCGCTTGGGCAGCCGCGAGCACGTGCGGCTGGACCGGCACACCGCCTGTGTATTCACCTGCAACCATGGCGAGCTGTACGGCCCCATCGTCACCAATCTCTACGTGCCCTATTCCTTCCGGCCGTGGGTCATCAGCGAAATGGTGGAGCGCGACCAGATTGCGGACTATATCTACACCTACACCGTCAAGCGGCAGCGCTGGCTGCCCGAGGGGTGGAAGCTGCCCATCAGCCGGGTGCTGGCCCCTTTTCTGGCCTGGGTGATGGAGAGCATCGACAGCATCCCCGTGTACCGCAACACCCCGCGGGAGTTGATCAAGACGCTGCGCCTGTCCGCCGCCGCCATGGAGGCGGGCGACAACCTGCTGATCTTCCCCGAAAACCCCAACCACGAAGGCCAGGCGCAAAACGGCTACCTGCGGGACACCGTGGGCGAGTTCTTCACCGGTTTTGTTACGGTGGCGCAGCTATACCACAAGCGCACGGGCAAGTGCGCCCAGTTCTTCCCCCTGTACGCCGATAAAAAGAACCGCATCCTGCACTTTGGAAATCCTGTGCGCTACAACCCGGATGTTCCTCCCCGGGAGGAGCAGCAGCGCATTTCCGATGCCTTGCGCCAGGAGATGCTGCGCATGGCCGCCATCGGCCAGGGTGATGCAGCGGAGGAGGGCAGCTGATGGCAGCGTTTGTGTATCTGGCGATCTGCCTTGCCTGCGGCGTGCTGGCCATGCAGTGGCTGCTGCCCGGGCAGCGCGCCTTGTACCGGCTGTGGCTGGGCCTGTGCCTGGGGCTGATGGCCATGATGTGGCTGCCGGCGCTGGTGGCCTTTGTGCTCCGGTTCTCCGTCGCCGGGCACCTGTGGGCGCTGGGCCTGCTGGCCCTGCTGATGGCCCTGTGCTGGCTGGCGCGCGACCGGCGTACCCCGCTGCGGCGCTGGGGCGGGGAGGACCGCCGCGACCTGCGCCTGCTGGTGGTGATTGCCCTGCCGCTGACGCTGCTGGGCGCGTATCTGCAATTCACCCACAACCTGCGCACGGAGGGCGGCGCGCTGTACGTCGGCCAGAGCACCTATGGCGACCTGGCGCTGCACACGGGTATCATCACCTCGCTGCGCGATGCGCGCTTTCCGGCGGACTACAGCATTCTGCCCGGCGCGCGGCTCAGCTACCCCTTCCTGGCGGACAGCCTGTCCACCACCTTCATGCTGTTGGGGTGCAGCCTGCAGGTGGCGCTGGTGGCGCCGGGCACGCTGATGATGGCGCTGGTGTTCTCGGGCTACCTGCTGCTGGCGCTGCGCATGGCCACCAGGCGGCGGGCGGCCGCGCTGGCCGCGCTGCTGCTGTTCATCAACGGCGGGCTGGGTTTCCTCTATAGCTTTGACATGATGGGCGTCAGCCTGGGCACGCCGGGCGCCAACGCCCTGCAATCCGGCACCTGGCTGCAAAGGCTGCGCACCATCCTGGATGGCTGGTACCAGACGCCGGTCAACCACGCGGAGTTTACGCAGTACAACCTGCGCTGGAGCAACATCATCGCCGACATGCTGATCCCCCAGCGCGCCTTTCTGGCCGGATGGGTGTTTTTGCTGCCCTGCCTGTACCTGCTGTACGATGGCCTGCGCCCCCGGCAGCGCAATGTGCGTGCCTTTGCCCTGTTGGGCGTCATGGCGGGCGGCCTGCCGCTGATCCACACCCACTCCTTCCTGGCGCTGGGGCTGGCAAGTGCTGGCTGGCTGGTGTGGGATCTGTTCAGGCGGCGGCCCCTGGCCCCCTGGCTGGTGTACGGCGGGGTGGTGCTGGTGCTGGCGCTGCCGCAGTTAGTTGGGTTTACCTTTCGCCAGAGCGGGGCAGAGGGCTTTTTGCGGGTGCAGTTTAACTGGGTCAACAATTCGGGCGGCGCCGGCCTGCGGGATGGCTACCTGTGGTTCTGGATTAAGAATGTTGGGCTGCCCTTTGTGCTGATTGTGCTCAGCCTGTTTGAAAAAAATGAGAAGCACCGCTTTATGTACACGAGCGCGTTTGCCATCTTCATCGTGGCCGAGCTGGTGCTCTTTCAGCCCAATGAGTACGATAACAACAAGCTGTTCTACGTGTGGTACGCGCTGTGCCTGGTGCCCGCCAGCGAATATGCCTTCACCCTGTGGGACAGGCTGCGCGGCCTGCGCGCGCGACCGCTGCTGGGCGTGCTGGCGGGGGTGGTCTTCTTCCTGTCGGGCGCGCTGTCCATCGCGCGGGAGTGCGTGAGCAACGTGCAGGCCTATTCCCCCGCGGCCGTTGCCGCCGCGCGCTATGTGGAGCAGGATACGCCCCCCCACAGCGTGTTCATGACCAGCCATGCCGACCACCTCAACCCCGTCAGCGCGCTGGCCGGGCGCACCATCGTCTGCGGCCCGGGCCTGTGGCTGCACTGGCATGGGTTTGAGCAGGAGCTGTCCCTGCGCCAGCAGGAGATCGACCGCTTCTACCGCGACCCGCAGGCAAACCTGCCTGTGCTTCAAAAGTACGGGGTGGACTATGTGCTGCTGGGCCCGTCGGAGCGCAATTTGGGCCGTGTGGATCAGGCTGCGCTGGACAGCGGCTTCACGCTGGTGTACCACGATGCGCAGGATACCTACCGCATCTACGAGGTGCCCGAGGGATGAGCTTGACCCGCCGTTTTTTGCGCTACTCGCTGGAGCGCGGCCGCCCCATCAAGGTGATGCTGCTGCGCGACGGCATGCCCTGGAGCGGCAACATCACCGTGCTGTCGCTGGATGACCACCAGTTTACCTACATCACCGCCAGAAACAAAAAAACGCCCCAGCTGCTGCACCCGAACGACCTGCTGTCCGCCGGCTACGCGCGGGGCGATGAGGGCGATCCCCTCGCCCCCAGGAAGGATGCACCATGATCGACAAGCTCAAGGCATTATTCAAGGACAGGGAATCCCTGCGCGAGCCCCTCACCTACATCCTGTATGGCGTGCTGACCACGCTGGTCAACTGGGTGGTCTATTTCCTGCTGACCGCCTGGCTGCGGCCGGACAGCTACCCCACGGCCAGCGCTGCGCGCGCGTGGATCCTCAACGGCTCGCAGATCACCGCCTGGCTGGTGTCGGTGGTGTTTGCCTACCTGACCAACCGGCGCTATGTGTTTCAAAGCAAGGTGCGGGGCGGCGCGGCGGTGCGGGAGTTCTTTCTGTTCGTATCGGCAAGGGTATCCAGCTACCTGCTGTTTGACCTGCTGCTGTTCAACCTGTGCGTGTTCGCCCTGGGCCTCAACCACAGCGTGACCAAGCTGCTGATGAACGTGCTGGTGGTCATCTTCAACTACTTCGCCAGCAAGTTTGTCATCTTCCGCAAGGAAAGCAAATCAGGCAGCCAGCAACCCGACGGCCAATAGAAGCTTCTTAACAGAAATGCTGCAGCGCCGCACATTGAACTGTACGGCGCTGCTGCTTGTTTTTGTTATATTCAGTATCAGTTTCTGCTGCGGCTGTTGCTGCGGCTGAGCAAAATCAGGCGCGCCAGCTGCAGGATGGCGCCGATGGCGGCGGCCACATAGGTCAGCGAGGCGGCGCGCAGCACCTTGCGCACGCCCTGCTCCTCCTCGCGGGTGATGTATCCGCCGGCGTTGAGCATGGCAATGGCGCGGCGGCTGGCGTCAAACTCCACCGGCAGGGTGATCAGCGTAAAGACCACCGCCAGGCCAAACAGCACGATGCCCACCGTCACCAGCGCGGGGATGGACATCACAAGGCCCAGGATGACGATGGGCATGCTGAGGTTGGAGCCGATATTGACCACCGGTACCAGCAGGCTGCGCAGCGCCAGGGGGCCATAGCCCTCCTTCTTCTGCATGGCGTGGCCGGCCTCATGGGCAGCAATGCCCAGCGCCGCCACGCTGGAGGAGCCATACACCCCCTCCGACAGACTGA